>JALYXV010000347.1 GCA_030947025.1 Actinomycetota bacterium
CCTCGCGCTCGGACGTCAGATGACCCAGCTGTACGTTGCCGTGGCCGAGCGGTTCTCACTCGCATCGGGCCAACAGCCATCCCGTCATTTCGTTGCCGGGCAACACCCTCCTCCCCCCGACGCGACCGCCGGCCTGGGGCCGCTCGATCGGGAAGGGCTGTTCGAGCTGCGCCTGTTGGCGGTTAAGGCGGCGCTGCACCGCATCGCCGGCGTGGCGGCCGACGCCGGACTGGTCATGCCCACAGCCGAGGACCTGATCGCCCAGGGGCCCAAACTGGCGGGCGAGGCGGGCCGCCAGTCGGTCGTTGCGCTCCACAAGCAACTGATCGAGGTGCTGGGCGCATCGGCCCCGCCGATGGGCACGGCGTACGAGCTCGGCACCGCCCTCGCCGGCCTGTGCGAGGCCACCTGCCGCAATGCCGCCGAGTTCGAAGCCGCCGTCAACGCGGGCCGCATCGACCGCATCCGCGACCTCATCAGCCGCCTGCAATCCATCCTCCCGCCCCACTCGGCCCAGGCGGTCCACGGTGCTCTGAACAACTGGGAGGACTGGCTGCATGCCCACCAACCAATTCAGTGGGAGCGCGACGGCGCGCAGATTGCGACCGCGCTGAACGCCCAAGGGGGCGAGTGGTTCTCGCTCCTCGAGGGCCAGAAGGCGGCCATCGATCTTCTCTCGGTTGACAACTACGTCACAGCCGGTGAGGCATTGCTGCGGCAGTACCGCAACCTGGCCAAGCGTTTCGCGGCCCAATGGTGGCCGTACATGGTCGGCGGGCTGGTCGTGGCCGGGGCCATCGTGGCGGGATTGTTCTTCTTCGGGCACGGCGCAACCAAAGGAATCGGGACCATCGTCACGCTCCTCGCCACCGTCGGCGTAACCGCCAAGACGGCCACGTCAACACTCGAGAAGACCGCGTCCAATGTAGAGAATTCCCTCTGGCAGGCGGAGTTGGACAACGCCATCGTCTACGCCGCCACGTCGCTCCCCGCCGGCACCCCGCCGATCGTCATGCCGGTGACCCGACCGCTGCAGCGCAAGCAGCGCATGGCGGCCGACGAGGCCAGGGCCGCCCGCCACCATGCCATCGCCGGGCGAGCGGCCCAGCGATCGACCGCCGCGGCCGGGCCGGTGACGCCGTCGCCTCTGGTACCGCCGTCATCTCACGAAGGGCAGTAGCTCACATGTTCCGTGCATCCGAACTCCGAGGGGTCGAACGATTCTTCCGGCGCCATCCCGACGCCGCGTCCGCACCTCCGCCCAACCCCAGCCTCCCAGTGGGCGCCGACACCCTCCCCAACATCAAGCACATCGTCATCTTGATGATGGAGAACCATTCCTACGACAACTACTTCGGAATGCTGGCCGATCATGGCGACGGCTTCAGCCTCGACGCTTCGGGCCAACCCACAGCGGTCAACAATTCCGCCGACGGCACTGCCGTACCCGCTCACCATTTTCCCCAGACCACCCAGACACTCCGGGTGCCGACCCAGAGCTGGCACGCCAGCCAGATCCAATACAACGGCGGGACCAACGACGGGTTCGTCCGCAGCATCGAGCAGACCGTGCTCAAGGGCGACCCCTCCGTGGCCATGGGCTACTGGACCGAGGCCGATCTGCCCTTCTACTACGGGCTGGCCCGCACCTTCCCCCTGGCGGACCGGTGGTTCGGGTCGTGCCTGGGGCCGACCTTCCCCAACCGGAGGTTTCTCATCGCGGGCACCGCCAACGGCTTGATCGACGACCTCCCGGTCGGGATGGCCGACTACCCCCCCACGGGCACAATCTTCGACGTGCTGTCGCAGCAGGGCATTTCCTGGAC
The DNA here is from genome assembly GCA_030947025.1 of Actinomycetota bacterium. GTDB lineage: Bacteria > Actinomycetota > Acidimicrobiia > Acidimicrobiales > Palsa-688 > JALYXV01. The sequence continues at coordinate 1,827 of JALYXV010000347.1, forward strand.
CAACTACCACAGCACTCCGGCGATCAAATCGGTGTTCAAGCGGGCCCTGGGCAAGCCGGTGCTTGATGCCGCCCGCTGGATCGCGATCAATACCCTCAAGTGGTTCCCGCCCTTGCTGCACGTCCTCCAGGACAACTTGCAGTTCACCGCCGACTTGTACCCGATGGGCCTGGCCCGATTCGCCTGTCACCTGCGCAGCACCGACGAGTTCTTCAAGCACGCCGACGAGGGGACCCTGCCCTCGGTGGCGATCATCGACCCGGATTTCGGCGCCTACTCCGAGGAGAACCCGGGCAACGTCCAACATGGGGAGGGGTTCGCGGCCGAGGTCGTCAACCGGGTCATGCACGGCAAGGGCTGGGCCAACACCGTGCTGATCTGGTTCTACGACGAGCACGGCGGGTACTACGACCACGTCCCGCCCCCGCCCGTGGTGGAGCCTGACGGCGTGATCGGCAGCAGCCTGCTGCAGCTACCGGACTGGTTCAAGGCGGCGGCCCGGCCGTTCCTCAAGGTGTACATCGACCAGCTGGAGGCCATTGACAAGGGACCTCGGCGCTACGACCGGCTGGGCTTCCGGGTGCCCGCCGTCGTGGTGTCACCCTTCGCCCGGCCCGGCTTCGTCTCCCATACAACGTACGACCACACCTCGGTGTTGAAGCTGATCGAGACCAAGTGGAACCTGCCGCCGCTTACCAAGCGGGACGCAGCCGCGGTGGCGCCGCTGGACATGCTGGACCTCGAGGGCCCGCCCGCGTTCCTCACCCCACCGGAGTTGCCCAAGCCGGCCCAGCCCTGGGGTACCTGGACCCCGCCGTAGCCGAGCGCGGGAGTACCGCTGGCTAGCTGGCGGCGAGGAGGTCGCGGCCGCCTGTCTCGACCGACGGGTGGCGCAGCTTGGAGAGGGCCTGTCGTTCGATCTGGCGGATCCGCTCCCGGGTGAGGTGGAGCACGTCGCCTACCTCTTCCAGGGTGCGGGGGTCGCCCCGATCGAGCCCGTACCGCAATCGGAGGATCTCCTTCTCGCGGTCGTCGAGGGGGCTCAGCAGCTTCTCGACCTCGTGAGGCAACATGGCCTCGGCCACGATCTCGAAGGTAGACGCCGCCGTCAGGTCGGCCACGATGTCGCCCAGCTCGGTGTCGCCGTCCACCCCGATCGGGGTGTCTAGGCTGATCGGGTCCGTGGCGTGGCCCAGCAGTTCGGTGATCTGCTCCTCCGACAGTTGCAGCGCCTCGGCCAGCTCGGCGGGCGACGGGAGGCGACCGAGCTCACCCTCCATGTGGTTGCGCACCCGCAGCAACCGCCGCACCTGGTCACCGGCGTGAACAGGCAGCCGGATCGTTCGGGCCGAGTTGTCGATGCCCCGGCCGATTGACTGACGGATCCACCAGGTGGCATAGGTCGAGAACTTGAAGCCCTTGCGCCAGTCGAACTTCTCCACCGCGTGGATGAGCCCCAGGTTGCCCTCCTGCACCAGGTCGAGCAACGGCATGTCCGACGACTGGTAACGCTTGGCGATCGAGACGACCAGGCGCAGGTTGCAGTTGATGAACTCCCGGGTGGCCTGCTCGCCCGCCCGTATCTCGCGCTGCAGCTGGCGGCGCTGGGGCGCCCCGACCAGGGGAGCAACCAGCTCTTCGCTCGCTCGCCGCCCCGCTTCGATCGCGCGGGCCAAGCGCCCTTCATCATCTTTGGTGAGAAGGGGATATTTCCCGATTTCGTCCAAATACAGCCGAACCAGATCGGCCTCGGCGCCCTCGGGCCGCTTCTTGGCCATGCGCGTTCGCTCTCCCTTTCCTTGAGGGGAAGATACCCTTCCGCACCCACCAGAAACACCGATAATCGGTTGGGTATGCCCGCGGATGCCGATTTTCCCGCCGGATGGCCGGGCCGGAATCACTGAGCCTGTGCGGTTTGCCCCAAATGGGTAGAAGCGACCAGGGGTAACACCCGGTACCCGATCTGTTCGGAGAGGGCGATGACGGTGGTGCTGCGGTTGATGCCGCGCACTTCGAGGATGCGGTTGATGATCCGCTGCAGGTCGCGATTGGTGCGGGCGATGACCCGGCAATGGAGGTCCCCGACGCCCGACGTGCCGTGCACCTCGAGGACCTCGGGGATCTCCCGCAGATGTTCGACCACGTCGTGCAGCCGGCCCTGGGCGATCTCCAACGTGGTGAACGCCAGCACTTCGTAGCCGAGCGCCTCCACGTTGACGTCGGGTCCGAAGCCGGTCACGATCCCCCGCCGCTGCAGCCGGTCGAGTCGGGCTTGGACTGTTCCCCGCGCCACGCCGAGTTGACGGGCCAGTTCCAGGACGCCGGCCCGGGGCGTGGCGGCCAGGGCGGCAAGCAGCCGCCGGTCGAGCGGGTCGAGCGGGTCGAGCGGGTCGAGCGGGCGGTCCGAGCCGCCCGAGCCGCCCGGCCCGACTTGGTCGAGTGGACCACCCGGGGCGCTCTGGGCGCCCTGGCCCGGGTCGACTGCGGTGGTCATTGTGCTCATCCTCCGGGACTCAGTCGCCCCATTGCTGGACATTCTGTCTAGCAGCTCGACGGGTGTTTGACATGAACGTCTACGAATCGTTCACTTGTCTGTACGACCTGTACACTCGGTAAGCCAGAGAGGTGACACCATGATCGCCGCAACCACCGACGCTGCCGCCCTTCCCCTCCGTGCGCGCGTCGGGCGGCTCGTCGCAAACCATCCGGTCGTCGTGGACAACTCCTACACCCGGTGGTTTGCCGGCGGGGCGGCGACGGCCGAGGAGGTCCGCCACCTGACGGTCCAGTTCAGCGTGTTCAGCCACCAGTTCGTGGAGGCCCAACTCCGCAAGGTGATCAACGCCGCCGATCTCGGCACCTACCGGGCCGGCAAGGAGATCCTCATGAACGAGTTGGGCGTGATCTTCAACCCGCCCGTCGGCCCTCGCACCGCCCCGGACGATGACATCGACCCGACGCTGGTGTCGACCGACGGGACGGTTGACGGCAGCCGGTTCCGTTTCGCCGCTGCCCACTTCGAGTGGTTACTGCGCTTCGCCGCTCCGCTGGGGCTCAGCTTCGAGCAGCTGGGCAAACGCCGCCATGCCACCGCCGCCACGCTGCGATTCTGCGACGAGCTGCTGCGGATCTACGGCAGCGAGGACCCCTCGACCGCCGAAGGCGCCTCCTATGCCGTCGAGCACTGGGCCGCGGCCGGGTTCTGGAAGGAACTGATTGCGGGCTTCACCGCGGTCCAGCGCCGCCAGTACCCCGATCTCAACCTGGCCTTTTGGACCTGGCACGACAAGGTCGAGGACCAGCACGCGGCCCACACCGACGCGGAGCTTGATCGGGCGGTCAACCTACCGGCGTTCGATGAGGGGAGATTCGTCGCCGGTGCTGCGGCCATGCTCGACGGCGTACAGGCGTTTTGGGACGGGTTGTGGGCTGACCATTTAGCCGGGAGGGCAACGACATGAGAATTGAGGAGGCAGTGGGCCCGATGCGGGCATTCCGTTTCCGCGACGACGCCACCATGGTTCTGCCCACCCGGGCGCCGGCCCGCTATTTCCAGGGATGGGACTACCTAGAGTTTTGGGTGGGCAACGCCCGCGCGTTCGCCGGTTGGCTCGCGTCTGCATTCGGGTTCGAGATCGTGGCCTATGCCGGCCCCGAGACGGACTGCCCCGACCGGGCCTCCTATGTCCTCGAACAGGCCGGCATCCGGCTGCTGGTCACCGCCGCCCTCGGGCCGACGTCGCCGATCGCTGACCACGTCCGGGCCCACGGCGACGGCGTTCGCGACCTGGCCATCCAGGTGTCGTCGGCCAACGCCGCCTACGACGCCGCCCTCGGTCGGGGCGCCGCCGGCGTCCACCCACCGTGGACCGAGGAGGACGATTCAGGCAAGGTGACCCGGGCCACGATTGCCCTCTATGGCGACACCCAGCACACGTTCGTGGAGCGGTCGGCCTACATGGGCCGCTTCCTGCCCGGGTTCAGCGACGGGACGGGGTTGCTGCCGCCACCGGCGGCCGGTCCTGTGGTGGGGCTGCGCAAAATCGACCATGTGGTGGCCAACGTGTACCGGGGCTCGCTGGATCGGTGGGTCGACTTCTACCGCCAGACCCTTGGGTTCGAGCAACTGGCGCATTTCGACGACGAACAGATCTCCACGCCCTACTCCGCTCTCATGTCCACCGTGGTGTGGGACGGGTCCCGCGTGGTGTTGCCCATCAACGAGCCGGCCGATGGGCCGCGCAAGAGCCAGATCCAGGAGTACCTGGACTGCTATGGCAGCGCCGGCGTCCAGCACATCGCCCTGGCGACCAACGACATCGTGGCGTCGGTGGGAGCACTGAGGAAGCGGGGGGTCAGGTTCCTGACCGTGCCCGACACCTACTACGAAGATGCCCGGAAGCGCATGGCGGGCATCGACGTGCCGTGGGATGCCCTGCAGGAGCTGGGCATCCTGGTCGACCGTGACCCCGATGGCTACCTCCTTCAGATCTTCACTGAGAACGTGTCGGACCGGCCGACGGTGTTCTTCGAGATCATCCAGCGGGAGGGGGCCAAGGGCTTCGGGGCGGGCAACTTCAAAGCCCTGTTCGAGGCCATCGAGCGCGCTCAGGCCCGGCGGGGGCATCTCTGAGCCATCGACTCGCCGCCAACCCGCCGGCCGCGTGGCATGCTGAGGGGTCCGTGGTGGCCGTAGCTCAGTTGGTTAGAGCGCCAGGTTGTGGCCCTGGAGGTCGGGGGTTCAAGTCCCCTCGGTCACCCTGGAGTGGCGGGTAATCTCGTCCCTCCGATACCAAGACGCGCCTCTAGCTCAACGGCAGAGCAACGGACTCTTAATCCGCAGGTTCCGGGTTCGAATCCCGGGGGGCGCACCACAAATTGGCAGGTCAGGGCCTTAGAGAGCCTGGCTGACCCCACTGACTACCCTTTTGACTACCCTCCGCCGACTTGGCCATCGTCGAAATCGAACTGGCAGCACACGACGGACCCGACCAGGAGGAGCTCGACCTCGTCAACGTCGAAGCCGACCGGTACCGACTCGGGCCGAAGGTGTAAGCGCCGCCGTGGCGATCGAAGAGGGTTCGCAGATACACCTACGGCCACGACTGACATCCAATGACCGAAGCGGACTTCGAGAGCATTGGCGAGAGGCTCAATGAGGGCAGAGGATCGCATCGCATCGCATCACATCGCATCGTGCAGACGGTCGCCGGTCACGACCTCTGGAGCGGCAAGGTCGACCGGAGCGGTGTCCCCGTGACCAAGCACGACTCCAAAACGACCACGGTTCGCCGCCTCGTCTGGGAGCTCGCCAAAGGTCCCTTACCGTCCTCCTGGAAAGTTCTGCCTGCCCGAGCGATCGTCTGTGCGTTCGGGAGTCCTGCCCACATGGCTGCATGTGGCCTAGATGTACGACCGGTCCACAGGCCCGATCCCTCCACCGGTGCTCTTGCTGATGAAGAGGTAGGGGTTGGCTGTCGATGGCCATCGACCTCGCCGTAGTCGGAGCCATGCTGTCAGCTCCTTCACTGTGACCCGATCGAGATGCAGTCGCCCGTCGCCGGCGCCCATGGTGGCGGCGGTGGCATCAACGGCGTCGAGCTGGAGCCGCGTGATCTCCGAGCTCAGACCGAGCTGGGGTCCTCGGCCACGACAGCCGCGAGCGTGGCGCGGGTGGAGATGCCGAGCTTGGCGAAAATATGCGACAGGTGCCGCTCGACGGTCTTCTCGCTGAGATAGGCGGCGGCCGCGATCTGACGGTTCGTCTGGCCTCGGGCCACCAGACGGGCGAGCTCTCGTTCGCGTTCTGTGAGCCCCCGCAGCCCCTCGTCGGGCCGCACCGGACCGGACCGGCGGGTGACACGGCGGCCCAGGCGGCGCAACTCCTTTTCGGCCTGGTCCCGAGACGCGAATGCACCGCGGCGGGTCAGTTGCTCCTCGGCCTGTTCGAGTAGAGCGACAGCCCGATCCCGATCCCCCGCCTGAGCCAGAGACCGTCCAGCGACGATCCGGCACCTGGCAGCCTCGACCGGAGAGCTTGCCGCATCGGCGCGGTCCGCAGCGCTCGTTGCCAACTCGGCAGCCCGGCCATGGTTGCCGGCGGCGGCAAGGACCATCGCCTGGGCCCGGATTGCGTACGCGGACTCGATTGGCAGTGCGCCGCCATGGGTTGCCGCCACCGCGTAGGCAGCCCACCGCTCGGCTTCCTCCGGGAGACCGAGGACCAGGTCCGCCCGGGCTAGCGCCTCATAGACACAGACCTTGCCGATCCGCATGAGTCTGGGCAGTTCCGGACCGCCGCACATCTCGAGGATCACCGCCTTGGCCCGATCGACCTGGTCGATCTCGAGCAGCAGTGTGGCGGTCGCCGCGCCCGCCGCGGCGGGAATCAAGCCCGGCTCCTGGAGCCGGGCCAGATCGATACTCTCCTCACCGAAGCGCACCGCCGCCTCGTTGTCCCCGCTCCAACTGGCCAAGAACCCCGCGAACCCGAGTGCCTGGGCCAGGAACACGTTGGGTGACAGCCGGAACGCCTCGATGACGCTGTCGATCACCGTTTTCGCCTCGGCCAGGCGACCGGAAAAACTGAAACCCCACGCTTGAGCGGTCATCGTTCCGGCCAGAAACGCTCCTTGGCCGGTCGTTCTCGACACCCGGGCGGCCCGTTCGCATAACGCGATGGCGTCGTCGAAGCGTTCGTAATGGACCTGGGCCCAGCACAGGTAGAGGGGGAGGTCGAGACGCGTTGCCAACTGGTCGTCATCGAGGGCGTCGGCCAAGGCGGTAGCCATCGACAGGTCGGGATCGGCGGGCCGACCGAGGGGATGTCCGGTGAAGCTCAAAAGGGCCGCTGCGGTCGCCTCCATCGGCCGGTCACCCAGCGCCCGGCTGCCAGCTAACGCCTGCTCAGCCCAGGCACGGCCTTCCTTGGCCCTGGACTCATAGAGGCATCCCGCCGCCAGCTCGATCGCCAATGCCACCCCTTCGCGACTGTCACGCTCGCCGAGCGCCCGATAGGCGTCAAGCAGACGGCCCCGGGCCTGGCCGTGACGGCCCAGCAGGTGTTCCATGGCGGCGCAGAAGGCCACTACCGCCGCACGGAAGGGCTCTTCGGGCGGCAGCAGCCCCAGCACTTCGCCCAACGCCTCGACGCTGTCCTCCAGACCCCCGGAGTTGCCCAACGCGAACGCCAAGGAGAACAGCAGCGAGATACGTTGCGACACAACCTCGACCGACGCCGGAAGCAGCCGCAACGCAGCCCGGTACCAGACCGCCGCGGTGGCCGGGGCCCGCGAGGCCATCATGTTGCCCGCCTCAGTCAGAGCCGCCACCGCAGCTTGGTCCCCGTTGCTCGCCGAGCGTTCGATGTGATGAGCTCGGACGCTGGCCGGCTCGCCCCGCTTGGCCGATACGTCGGCCACCCGGGCGTGGGCCCGGATCACCCACGCCCGTCCGCCGGACTGGTAGACCGCGGCCCGCACCAGGGGGTGTCGGAAGGCGAAACGCCGCGCCATCTCGGTGGGGTTGATGATCCCCGCCCGGAGCAGCTCGTCGAAGCCGGCCAGGGCCTCGTCTGCGCCGACATCGGCAGCGATGGCCGCCAGGTCCGCGTCGAAAGGGTCGCCGGCCACCGCCGCTCCCTGGAGCAAAACCTGCCCTGACGCCGACAACGAACCGATCTCGCTGTCGAGCAACATCAGCAGCGCTTCGGGCACACCGGGAGTGCTACCGCCCGGTCGGGCCGCGGCCGCCGATGATCGGCTTGCGACCCGGGCCAGTTCCTGCAGGAAAAACGGGTTCCCGCCGCTCTGCGCGACCAGCCGGTCGACCACGGGCGCCAATACCGCCGATCCGAGCAGCTCCTGCGCCTCGGCGCGGGCAAGCGGGGCCAGGTCGAGCCGGCGGGCCCCGTCGCGGCGCAGACGGTCAGCCAGCGCGGCGTCAAGGCGTCGGGCCAGTTGGGCCGGACGGAACGCGGTTACCAACAGGACCGGGCCCAACGGCGGGTGTGCCAAGAGATGGGACAGCATCTCGATCGAGCCGGCGTCGGCCCAATGGAGGTCATCGAGGACCAGCACCACCGGCTGCAGCTCAGCCAGGCCCGACAACAACGAACGCACCGCCCGATGGGTCCGGAACCGCTCCTCGGCCAGCACCGGCGGGCTCCCGCCCGCCAACGGCTCGAACGCCGGCAACGCAACCGCCAGCAACGGAGCCGACCGGCCCGCCAACGCCACCAGGCGCTCGGCGTCGAGCCCGGCCAGAAAATCGTCCAAGGCATCAACAAAAACGCCGAAAGGAAGCTCCCCCTCGAACTCGGCGCCACGGCCGCCCAGCACCAGATAGTCACGGTGCTGGGCGCGAGCCCGCAGCTCGTCAAGGAGCCGTGTCTTTCCGATGCCCGGCTCGCCGGCCACCTGCAAAACGCCACCGGCCCCCTCGTCGCTCAGCGCGGCCAGAAGGTCGTCGATGACCGCCAACTCATCCCGACGCCCCACCAACGCTGCCTTGCCAACGGCCAACCTTCCGCCACCCCCACCCAACCGTCGATTCCGCCCAGAGCCTAGATCGCCGCACCGAAAGGCGCCCGAAATGACCCTCAAAGGTGTGAATGAGGGATTCCCCCGATGTTGAAGGGACACCCAAAGGCCCATTGTCTGTTCAGCGGTCGCCGACGGGGCGGCCAGGAGACCAAAGGAAACCTGCCATGACCACTACCAGCGCCCGCCGTTGCGTCGCCCTCCGCGCAACCAAACGCGCGAAGCGCCCGTGGGTCGTGGGCGCGCTCGCTGTCTGTCTGGCGGCGGGCATGGTGTCCACGGCCAGTGCCAGCATCATCGGACCGCTTCCCGCCCCGCTGCCGCCGACGGGCGCCCCCGCTCCCGCCGCCGATCCCGCCCAGGGCAACTCGGGGGTGCTTGACACCACCGGGACGCTGCAGCTCAATCCCCCTTTCACGTCGCTTCCCACCCTTTCGCCCTTCAAAGCTGACGACACGATCACCGATCAGCTGACTATCGAGATCTGCCGGTTCAACGACGGCGGGTGTGACCCTGTCGACGAGTTGTCGACGACCTCTGCCAGCGCGCCAGAGCAGCTGCGTCGGGTGGGACCGCTGTATACCGCCAATTGGCTGGCGGGGAATACCGTGGCCGGACAGATCTACCGGGTGACATTCCGGATTGCCTGCCTGAATATCGGTTCCGCGCAGCTACGGGCGGTAGCGCCGGTCGATGTCCTGAGCGTGCCCGCGGCAGGCACATTCGTGGCCGGCCTTCCGGTCCCTATCGTGTTCTCGGTCGACAAGCACCCTGTGATCCGGGCCCGTTCCTCACATGATCGCGGAATCGGGGGCATCGATACGACGGCGGGGCTGCAGCGTGACTTCAGCCTCAATGACACAGACTCGCTGCGGGTCCTGTACCACGACGTGCGGGGCGAGGATCTGTCCCCGGCCTGCCTCAGCCTGGCCTCAGCTCCCCCACCACCAGCGCCGACGACCACGACGACCAGCACGACGAGCGCCCCCAGCGCGTCGGCGGCGAAGGCAGCGGCCCCGGCGGGGGCAGCGGCCCCGGCGAAGGCAGCGGCCCCGGCGGCGGCGGGACACACAACAACCGGGTTCGCCCCATCGGCGTTCCCGCTCAACGAGATCGCCGACTCAGTCGGCAGCCCCACCACCTTCAACGATCCGGCGGCGCGGGTCGCATCGATCCTGCACAGCGCCACCGCTTCGAGCAACCTGTCGATTCTCAACGCTTTGCTCAACTCCAACGTCTTCGGCAGCAAGCTGAACGCGGCCGACGTACTGGCGATCATCCGCAACGCCCTCGGTGTGACCGACCGCATCGAGGGTCTCCGGCTGCTCGGCGCGGCCCAGCAAAACGGCGCTACCAAGTTCACCCCGGTTGACATCCTGCGGGCCCGGTCGGCGGTCGAAGGGACACCCACCCTCCTCCAAGCCCTCCTGGACCTGGCCGATCTCGGGTACAAGGCCCCGGTTGCCATGTCCGCGGCGAGCCAGGCCAACCTCATCCCGCTGGGCGACGCCAAGTCCACCGTGATCAATCTTGCCAAGGCGGCCATGCAAGTGGCGGGTTTCCCGAGCCCCGACATCTTGGATGGCCTGTATACCCTGTACGGCTCGGACCAGGCGACCTTGGTGGCCTACCCGCAGCCCGTCGGACTGCGCCAGGGCCTGGTCGACGGCGGCCAGCAGCTGGTGGGCGAGAACTGCGGGCAGTACCGCCAGGCGGGGGTCAGTCCCGGCTCGGTGGTCGACTTGATGCGGGGCCGCGTCGACGTCCTGCCGCCCGCCACCGTCGTCTATGCCCTAGTCGGAGCCAACGGCCAGAAGTTGGCCGGCGGGGCCGACCCATGCCATTTCGACAAGACGGCGGCGCTCACGAGCATGCACAATGCGTACTTCAGCGCCGTGGCCAACCCGGCGACCGAGGCCATCGACCTTGCGTCGTCGCTTGCGCTGTCGAAACTCCCGGCCAGCCCGGCGACCGATCTACTCCTGGCAGTTGCCAAGACCATGCGCGACGCGGCCCGCACCCCGCCCGATTCCCGCCTCGCCTGCGTCACCAGCGTCGGCGCTGTGGCGGGCGGCGGCATGAACCTCCCCGACGTCACCAAGAACCTCAACGGCACCCCTGATCTGGCCCAGGTCATCGCCAATCCCTTCGGCACCGGTGCGGGCGGCAACCTCGACCAGCTCGGTCAGTGCCTAGTCGGCAACGGGATCATCCCGCCGTTGCCACTGCGAATGGTCGAGGTCTACTTCTGCTGCGGACAGCTCAACTCGAGAACCACCTTTACCGATGAGGAAATCTTCACCAGCCGGGCCGGTTGGCTTCCTCGAATCCCCGACAACCTGCCGGCCGGACCGCTCGGCGCGCTCAACCTGGCCAAGGTCCCCAACCTTCCGGGGCTGCCGGGGGCACTGAAGAATGCCGCCACCTTGCCGGTGTTGGCGATGGGACCAGGCCAGTTCTGCTATTCGAACTGCAACGGGACCACCACCTTTGACTATGGGGACCACCGTGGGACATTCGACAATCTGGGCATCTGCCCCGACCCCCCCGGGTGCGACCCAGCCGAGGCCAACTACTACTCGCAGAACACAAAGGACTCGGGGGGTCTGCCGTATTTCACCCAGCTCGGTCCGGCAGGCAAGGCGAGGGCCAGGATGATCGTCCCGGCTATTCCGGGAAGCATCAACCTGGAGAGTGACTTCTTCACCTCACCCAATCTCAACTGCAGCCCGTTCCGTAAGACCAACGAAGCGCTGGCACGGGTCGCCATCGCCGCCCCATACGTCGGCGTCTACGACAAGCTGCCAGGAGCCAAGAATGACCTCATCAGCTCCGGCCAAGCCCAGGTCAACTTGCCTGAGCTAACCGAGGGCAAGAACTCCATGGACATCCATTTCGACTACAGCCTTGTCGGCAACCCTGATGGCTGCGGCGGCGTCACCAACAACACCGACTCGGCCCACATGGTTGGGAACATCAATGTGAAGTTCCTGTCGGCCATCAGCACCGTCAAGGAGTTGCAAGACCTGCTCGGGCAAGCCACGTCGGTCAGCGTGCCGACCAACGCCACCGCCAACGGCCAGGACTTCAGCTTCAGCAACCTGAACATGTCCAGCGCGGTTGATCCGGCGTCGTTGACCGGCAACTTCTTCTCGCTGCTGGCAGCGACCGGAACGACCGGTCTGGCCGGACCTGCCCTGGCCAGCATGATGACGGGCGGCTTCCCCGGCTGACAAAAAGAGACAACCGATGGCCGAATAAGTGCGGGAGCCCCATCCGGGGGCTCCCGCACGTTCGGGTAACCCATCACTCGGCGATCGCCGCAGGACCTCAACACTGAAAGGATCGTCGGGGCCCTGCCGCCCGAAGCTGCACGGGGGCCCTGTACGTATCCGACTGGGCCGGGCGGCGAAGGCGGCCACCCTGCAGCGGCGGCTGTCGTCGATCTCCCAGGCCCACCAGGCCGCCGGGCACCCGACACCCACGATCGACCCGCTGGTCCGCGCCGTGCATGCCGGGATCCGCCGCGCCAAGGGCACGGCACCGACGGACAAGGCGCCGGCGGTGACCGCCGAACTGCGGGCCATGGTCGCTGCCCTTCCCAACGATCTGCGGGGGGTCCGGGACCGGGCCATGCTCCTCATCGGCTTCGCCGCCGCCCCGCGCCGCTCGGAGCCGGTCGCCCTCGACATCGCTGACGTGGCCGAAACCGCCGGGGGCCTGGTCGTCACGCTGCGCCGGTCCTAGACCGACCCCGAAGGCCAAGGCCGCAAGATCGGCGTCCCCTACGGCTCGCATCCCGCCACCTGCGCCGTCCGAGCCCTGCGGGCCTGGACCGGGCTCGCCGGCGTCGTCGACGGCCCGCTGTTTCGCACCATCGACCGGGCTGGCCGGCTCGGTGACATCCGGGCCTCCGACCGCTGCGTCGCCCGGGCCGTGCAGCGGGCCGCGGGGGGCGCCGGGCTCGACCCGGCCCGCTAAGCCGGCCACTCCCTACGAGCCGGACTGGCGACCTCGGCCTCCGCCGCCGGGACCAACGAACGCTCCATCATGAACCAAACCGGCCACAAACCCCTGCCCATCCTGCTGCGCGACATCGGCGAAGGATCCCTCTTCACCGACAATGCCGCCCGCCACCGTCGGCCCGTAATCAAGTCGGGGCCGACTACGCCTTTGGCGTGACCACCGCTACGAGTGGTCGGCCAGTAACCGGCGGACCGTCACGGTTAGGAGATAACCCTCGGGTCGGCGTCATCAGCCGCAAAGTAGGCCGGGTGCTGAATGCCGGTTTGCTGAATGGCAACAGCAATCCGGCCGGCTCTGGTCCAGGGATCATTCTCCTGGTGGGCTTGAAGCTGCCTGTGCCGTCTCCCGTGGTTGTCGGAACTTCGGCACTCTTGCCAGGTTGGCCGGCCGCGACCCAGTGCCACGACGTCGACGTCGACGTCGGCCTCAACCGCCTCATCTCGGAGCCCACAGGTTGTCCACCAGCGTTGCCGTTGGCCACCCATTCACCGCCATCTGTGAGTCCCGCCGCGAAGCGTAGATCGCAGCTCGATGCCGCCTCGTCCTCGCTAGCCGAGAATTGCCCTTTCGTATGCCCGGAACGTCCGCTGAGGGGGTAAATGAGGGATTCCCCCGATGTTGAAGGGACACCCAAAGGCCCATTGTCTGTCCAGCGGTCGCCGACGGGGCGGCCAGGAGACCAAAGGAAACCTGCCATGACCACCACCAGCGCCCGCCGTTGGGTGGCCCTCCGCGCAACCAAACGCGCGAAGCGCCCGTGGGTCGTGGGCGCGCTCGCTGTCTATGCCATGCGGTTCTCCAAGCACGGACGAAGGTTCCGCACTCCGCTACGGCCCCTCATCGCGCTGGCCGTCGCCTCGGTGGCACTGTGCGCGCTGGCCGTCCCCCGGCCGGCGGTGGCGAGCGAGCCCACCGAGAACGAGTGGAGCGGGATCGCCATCGGTCAGCTGAGTCCGGCGAGCGTCTGTCTCAACCCGGGCATCGCCATCTGCCGGTTCGGCCAGGCCAGCGTCCCGAGCGCGACGCTCATCGGCAGCGGCAGCCTGGCGCTGGTAGCTCGCGGCATGTGCTTGCTACCCGACGTCAAGTTCGACTTCACCGTGTACGGCCAGAACGGCGACAGCATCGGGTACAAGGACGGCCTGCTTCATTTCCAGGGCATCGATGGCGTCTGCCGGGCGGGGACGCGCACCTTCCAAGGCACGGCGACCGTGCTCGGAGGGACGGGCAGATTCGCCCACGCCACCGGCTCGATCGTCCTCTGGGGCGAGGTCTCGGGCCGAGGCATCACCCAGGTCGAGGACATGACCGTCCATTGGACTGGTGAGCTCTACAAGTGACGGGGACGGCGACTGACCCACCGCGCGGCGAGCGGCGGCGACTTGGATTGGGTAATGAGAGCCTTGGCCGTCGATCTGGAGCCATATGTCCGCAACCGCGCAACTCAAAGGGGAGGTCCTCGTGACCATCGTGCCCGATACCAGCGAGGAGACATCTCTGCGGCGCCGACGGCGGGCGCCACTTGTCGCCACGCTCGCGTTGGTCTCCGCGGTGGTGACGATCATCGGGCCAGGGGCTACCCCGCCGGCTCAGGCTGGTCTCCTCCCCTCGTGTCCGAATCAGCCCCAGCGGATTCACGAATTCGATCCGGTCGCGTTGGAGGCAGCCGAGAACCTGGCCTTCGATCCTGGGACGGGCGACATCTACGTGTCGCTCCTCCTGACCGGTGAGATACGAAAGTTTGTCCCGAACCCGGCGGCACCTGCGTACCGGGACGAGACGCTCGCGTTCCTGCCGATCGGACCGGGCGGGCTGCTCAGCGGGGTAGCCCTCGACCCCGCCGGCGACCTATCTGTCGGGGTGGCAAGTCCGGCGCTCGGCAATACCGGCCTCTGGAAGGTCGCCAGAGATGGACGCTTCGCGCCATTCAAGGTCACGGCGCTACCGCTCGGTGCCCTTCCGAACGGCGTCACAACGGACCGGTTCGGCGACGTGTACATCGCGGACTCACACTTCGGCGTGATATGGCGGGTCAGGTCAGGCGGAGGTACGGCAGAGGTCTGGTCCGCCGACCCCCAGCTCAAACCGACCGGGCCCGGACTTCCCCTGCCGGGACCGAACGGGCTCAAGTTTCGCAACGACGTGCTCTACGTCAGCGTATCGGAACATTTCCGGATCTACGCGATTCCCGTGGTGACTGGACCGACCGGCAGCCGCCAGGCAGGTGCGGTATCAGTCTTCGTCGACGGACTGGCGGGCGATGACTTCGCGTTCGACATCTTGGGCAACATGTACATCACCACCGATCCGTTCAACACCGTCGTGAGGATCACTCCGGCCGGGGACCGGACCGAATTCGCCAATATATTCTGCGGTCTCGATGGTCCGTCGGCCGCCGCATTTGGCACCGTCGGAGCGGACCGGGAGTTCCTGTACGTAACCAACCTCGCAGTCTTCAGCGTCGTGAAACGCCCCAGCCTGCTCCGGTTCCACATCGGCATCCCGGGAGCGCCGCTCCCGGCCCCGGGCACCGCATGAGGGGCGGAGGTCCCACACCTGGCTGCTCGGGTCGCGGCCGCGCCAGCAGACGTGCAGCGGTCGGATGACTCGACCGGTGGCTTTGAGGCCGGACATGTCTGTCGGGGACCGACATCGGCCGCGCCGCCGGGCCCAGCCGGCTGCTGCGGGTGATCGGCGCCATGGCGGCCGGGTGGCGGTCGCGTGCGGCGACCAGGGCGGCGTGTCGTCGTCGACCATGGGTGTTGGAGGCTACCGTCAGCCCGTCCCGGCGCCGGGCCATCAGCTTCCTGGGGCTGTGCGCCGTCATCCTCACTCTGTCCATCGTCCTCCGCTAAGCAGTAAGCGATCGAGCCTCAGGCAGCCAAGGACGTCGCCGCGGGTGCCACGTTGATCTCGGTCTCGGGGACTGGAGGCTCACTCGGTGGGGCGCGATCCGTTCCACTTTGAGCGGGGTTCCGCACCGCACCGCACCGCACCGCACCGCAAAGTACCTGGTCAGGGGCTCGGTAGGAGCGAGGCCAGGGGTAGTCAGGCCACCCTTCGCTCGCTCCGATGCTGCGCTCCGATGCTGCGCTCCGAGACTCAGGGCCGGAGACTCACGCGGGAGTGCGCTGGCAACGGGGGTCGCGCCGAGGTTGAGCAACACGAAGCCGATGGTGAACTCGAGCGCGTGTCGTCCCGGAGCGGGCCGGGCAAAGGATCGCCTCCGAAGTCGGCGCGGTCACGGGCATACAGGTCGACTTGTGGCCGGGGCCGCCGGGTCGGCCGGACGTTTATGAGCTGGCCGTCCGGTTCGGTCAATGCGAAACGTGGGCGAGTGACGTCAACGACCACCACCATCCGAACCCGGCGGTTCTCGCCATCCCCACCTGGCGAATGCGACGACCCGACTACCGATGTCGCGCCCTAGCCACAACCCGCTCGAATCCGGTCGAGTTGATCGACACCACCACGCTGGTTCGCATCGTCAAGCGGAGCGTTTGTCATCGAGCCGGGCGAAAACCACCGTCCTCAGCCTGACGTTCCCCTGGCAGTTCAGGACAGCGGCGCCTCCGAGGTGTGTCCGCGGTACGGAGCTGTCGTCGCGGATGCAGCGAAGGCGTAGCCGGCCTGCGCAATGTCAGGCCGCCGTCGAGTCTCGAACGGCATCGGCCTCATGTCTCACGACCGGGACACTGGTTTCGGGGTAGACGTGGCCTGACAGAGATGTTACGGTTTGTCTTCGTGCAAATCGGGGGAAACCGGATAAAGAGTGCGATGTCGGCTGCGTCCATCATCGCCGTGGTCGCCGTCTCGGGTTGTGGGGGTGGTAGCAACAAGCCGGCGCTCACACGGGAGGCGTTCGTGGCGAGGGCCAATCCGATCTGTGCCAGCGCCGCGCAGCAGATCAAGGCCGGGGCGTCGTCCGTGTTTCCTGACCCGCAGCAGGCCGCCGCTCAGAACCCGGATCGGGTGAACACCTACGCCAGTAACGTCGTCCTGCCCGCGCTACGGATGGAGAGGGACCAGTTGCGGGCCTTGGCGCCCGTCACCGACCCCGCCTACCCGTCCCTCATGAACGAGCTTCAGAAGGGCATCGACAGGTGGGCGGCCGACAAGACGATCATGGCGGCGGAGACCGACACATCGTTTTCCCAGTTTGACGCCGTGGCCACCGACTTGGGCTTAGCGACCTGCGCCGGAACCGACCGTATGGTCCGCATCATTACTGGGGGTTCATTCGCAGTGCGCTGAGCCCCGTCTCCTGCGAAGCAGTCGGGCGGGCTGGTCGCTGCAACCTCGGTCCCCAAGTGCCTGTCACGCGCCCAGCCGCCCGTCTTTTCAAGAACGGGTTCTGCGACCGACAGGATCCCGGCGCTCCAAACGACCTGACCACGCGCCATGCGAGGGGGACTCAACCGCCGGCTCCCGGCCAGCCCGCAATTCTGGTGGCGTTGCCGCCCGGCCACGGCCGCAGCCTCCGCGAGGGCCACACAACGGAGATCGCCGAGCAGATCGCCGTGTTCCTTGGACGACTTCACGACGTCGGTGTCGCCGAGGGCGTCGGCGGTCTCCCCGGTGGTCAATCCGACCGCTCCGACGGACGACGGAAGCCTCCGCCGCCGAACATCAGTCGTGAGGCGTTACTAGCGTCATCGTCGATGACCGACAGGGATGGTGACGAAGCGCGAGATGGGGTGTCTCTGACCAACCTCGACCAGCCGTTGTTTGATGGAGCGGACACGACCAAACGGCAGCTTGTCGACTACCTCGACGGGGTTCGCGACCGAATCATCCCGGTGCTGGAGGGGCGGCCTTTGTCCGTGATCCGTGTCCACCGCGATGCGGAGCCCTTCATGCAGAAGAACGTCCCGAAGTACACGCCGTCCTGGGTGCACACGGTGCGGTTGTGGGCCGAAACCTCGAAGCGAGACGTGTCATATGCACTGTGCAACGATCGCCGAACTCTGCTGTGGTTCGCCAATCAGCGGGCTGTGGAGTATCACCCGACGCTGACTCGGTCCGACCGCCCTGGCCGCGTAACCTATCTTGTGCTCGACCTCGACCCGCCCGACGTGGGCGGGTTCGCCATGGCAGTCCGCGTGGCCCATGTGGTCCGCCACACTCTGGCCTCCGTCGGACTGGAAGGTGTGGCCAAGACAAGCGGTGCCAAGGGTGTGCATGTGTTCGTCCCGATCGACCACCAGGCGTCGCCGGAGGACGCGGCCGCCGCAACTCGAGCCATCGCCGCACGCGCCGAGCGTCTTGATCCTGAGATCGCGACGACGGCCTTCATGAAGGAGGACCGGGGCGGCAAGGTGTTCGTCGACTCGACGCGGGTCGGCGGCGCCACGGTGATCGCGGCCTACAGCCCGCGTGTCCGACCTGGCGTGCCCGTGTCCTTTCCGGTCGACTGGGACAACCTGGATGACATCGCGCCGTCCGACTTCACTGTGCACACGGCGCTGCGATACCTCGGCGATGAAGATCCATGGGTCGCTCAGATGCCCCATCACCAGCAGTTGAGCACGGAACTCATCGACGAGGGCCGAGCCATCCCGGTCGCTCGGGTGCAGGCCTTACACGAGGGCAAGCGCCGTCGATCCCGCTAGGCTTGACCCGCCTCTACCGTCGTCACGCCCGCGTCCTCATCTACACCCCGTGACCGCGCCGATGTGACCCCGCCCGTCGCCGTCGCTCTTCGGCTACGCGGGATTCCTCCGTTTCGACTTGAAAGGAATACATCATGTATCCGCCGACCCACATGCTCGGTGCACGGCGTAATGGTCTGAACCACGTGTCTATGAATCTAAGCACGTTCAATCGGATCTCCGGCCCGGTCAGCGGCACTGACTACCCGCTCTATTCTGAGACATTGCTCGATTGGTACGCCTTCAAAGGCGTGAAGTCGGTCCGCCTGATGTTCACCTGGGAGGCGGTCCAATCGGCGCTCGGGGGGCCCGTTCCGTCAGCCGGACCAGGCTACAGCAACTACTGGGCCGACCTCGTTGGCGTAGTCGCCCGTTTGCTGGCAAGAAGGATCTACGTATGCCTTGCCCCCTGGCAGTACAACGCGGCGTCAAACGACACCGACATCGTTTATGACGGGGCGCCGTTCGCATCCGCAGACTTCGCCGACTTCTGGGGCAAATTCGCGGCGGCCGTCAATAGCGCCACAGGCGACGATATGCGGGTCGCATTCGACTTGATCAACGAACCCCACACCCAGGTTCCTGGTACCGGAGACGTCGGTATCAGCCGCGCCGCCTGGTTCAGCAACGCTCAGGCGGCCATCGATGCTGTTCGGGCGGCCGGAGCAACCAACACAATCTTCATTGCCGGGATGGACTGGGCCGCAGCCAGCACTTTCACGACGAACGGTAGTTCTACTGAGTGGAAGAGTCTGTTCGATCCTGAGAGCAACATCGCCGTCACCGTCCATTGCTACACGGGGTTAGGCTCGGCCGACCCCCAGGTGCTCAGCAAGAATGCCGCCGCCGTTGTCCTGTGGGCCCGCGACAACAACATCAAGGTGCACGTGGGCGAAATCGCCCTGAATTGCGGGGGTCCCTTAGGCGACTTCCCCACCGCTCAATTGCAATGGTCTGATTGGGAAGGGTTTTGCGCCGCCAATGACGACGTTGTTGTAGGTTGGAATTGGTGGGCGAACTCAGCTCCCCAATGGTGGGACGACGCTGACTCAGGGAGTGGAAGTCGCTGGGGCTTGACGTTGGATGACGGCGCCACTCAGACGATATACATGGACCTGATTCAGGGCACACTCTAGGACACGTTGTCCATGGCGGGCCTGCCGCGGGTTGCCCGAGGACGTTGGCCATCTCGGAATTGAGCGAGGCGATCGAAGCAGTCGACGCCCTGATTATGGGCATGGGAAATGGGAGCCGCAGCGCGCCTGCACGTCGTTCCTGGTGCCCGCCGGGTGCGGCCAGACTTTCGCCCTGCCCGATGAAGGCGCCCACTGAACAGCCAGCCCGACGTCGTCGGCTCTTGCCCGACGTCGGCGGCTCTTGCCATTCGAGGGGTACGCCTTTGCCGCGCCGCGAGCTTATCGATCCTGTTCAGCCGGGCCGCGTTGGTGCCGATAACCGAGGGTGAGCGGGCCCGATCGATCCCGTTCCTGGCGGGAGTGCTGATGCTTGCAGGTCGATACGTCGTGGACAATGTGCGCGTTGGGACCCAATGTGACGACCGGGCTCTGGTGGGCCATGCCCACGTCTCCGGACAGGGCAAGATCGCATCCGCCGGCGGCAAGAAGTATCGATCGGGATCTTGGGTCCTCCCTCTGCTCATAGCTCTGCTCGGACCACTTCAGTTCACGGCTAGGGCGGCCGCCGACGTTCGTTCTCCCCAGAACTCCTCCCGACCGGTCGTCGTTCCCCTCGGTGCCATCGGATTCGGCTCCATTGTCGTGGACAGCGTTCGCGGCCATGTGTTCGTGTCCGGGCCGGTCGCCAACGTGGTCGAAGTGTTCGACGAAGCTGGCCACCTGGTCAAGGTCATTCCCTCCCAGTACGGGGCGAGGGGGATGGTCATCGTCGGGCCCACGATGTATGTGGCCCAGACGACGGCGGGAACGATCGAACGGATCAATGTGACTACCCTCGCCGACGAGGGCCCACTAGCCACAGGCCTGAAGTTCCCGATGCAGCTCGTATTCGCGGGCGGGACGCTGTGGACCGCGGTGACCGACCCGAATGGAAGCCACCTACTGGCATCAGTGTCGTCCAACGGCGTGGTCACCACATTCTCCTATCCGCCCTTCGGCACCCTGCTCTTGGCCAGCTCCCCGAGCGTGCCGAACACCCTGTTCGAGGTCGAGGACGACTCGATTGTCAACCGCTTGGATGTGACGACCGGCACCCCTGTCGTCGTGGTCAGCAACCACGACATTCATCAGGGAGACGTATCCTCCAGGATCCAGGCTGTGGCCGTCTCGCCCGATGGATCCCGGGTAGAGCTCACCATCGAATATCCCTACGACGTGCAGGAACTCGATGGTTCCACGCTGCACCCCGACGGAATCATCTATCCCGGACAGGCGTACCCCTCCGCGTTGGCGGTGTCCCCAGGCCGAGGGGGCCTCCTCGCGACAGGATTCCAGTACGGCGTTTCAGCAGACGACGTGCGCGTGAACCGCTTCGGCACGACCACGCCGATCTTCGAGGCGTCGACACAACCGTTCGCCGCGGACGTCATGCCCAACGGTCTGGCGATGACCGACGACGGCGACCGTTTGTATGTGATCACCGCCAGCGACCAGTTCCAGATCACGCCATCACTGCATGTGTTCTTGATCCCCCAGTCCACGACCACGACGGTCACCGCCGCACCCACCGACACGCCGTTCGGGTCGTTCATCTCGATCACCGCCAGCGTGGTTCCCGCCTCAGCGAGCACTTCGTCTCCCACCGGAGACGTAGCGTTCTACCTCGACGGACGCCCCTCACCCTTCGCCACCGTCCACCTCGTCCGCGGTCTTGCCAGCTTTTCGACCGCGGCGATCCCGGCAGGCGCACACACCGTGGTGGCGTCCTACCGTGGTGACTCCGGGTTCAAGGGGAGCCACTCGCTACCGCGACCGTTGACAGTCGCCTGCACCGGCACCATCACGGGAAACCATTCCGGAGCGATCGTCGCCTCGTCCGGCAGCCTCTGCATCGTGGGAGCCCACGTCAGCGGGTCAATCGTGGTGTCACATGGAGCGACGGTGGACATCGAGACCTCAGACGTCCATGGCTACGTCGTAGCGGAGCAGGCGGGAGCCCTTCGGATGTGCTCCACGACGGTCACCGGCAGCGTTGTCGTTGCCAGTGCTGCTGGAATTACCGTCATCGGTGACCACGGCGACGCGGCGTGCGTCCCCAACACCGTGAGCGGGACCCTTTTCTTGTTGAGCAACCACCATGGAGTCGAAGCCATCGGCAACACCGCCGCCCACGTGGTCGCGGTGAGCAACAACGGCCCCGGTCCCTATCCAGGAGACACGACAACGATCTCCGACAACGGCCCCGCCCACTAGCCTCACGGGCCGGCCTCACGGGCCGGCCTCACGGGCTAGCCTCACGGGCCGGCCTCAGATGGCGAGACTCGACCGCGCCAGCGGTTCTACCTGCGTGACGCGGTTGCATTGGGCGGGTGACACGCCAGCCCCTCGTTCGCCTCGGCTTCGTTTTCGGCGCTACCGCGCACCTGGCACGTGTGCCCGGGCAGGAAATCAGCTTCGGCGCAGCTCGCCTATCCGGTCCGCGATGAACGTTCGTTCCGCATGGGCAGGTTCGAGGTCGAGCGCGGCCTGATACGCACCGAGCGCGTCGTCGCACCGGCCCAGGCGGCGGAGCAGGTCGGCGCGAGCGACGTGGAGCTGGGGCCAGCGGGCCAACTGGGGGTGGTTCGCGATCACGTCGAGGATGACAAGGCCGGCAGCAGGCCCTTCGGCCATGGCTACCGCAATGGCCCGGTTGGCTTCGACCACCGGTGTCGGCTCGTAGCTGACGAGCTCGCCGTACAGCGCAGCTATCTGGCGCCAGTCGGTGGCCTCGGGCGAGCGGGCCGTCGAGTGGCAGGCGGCAATGGCAGCCCACAGCTGGTACGGGCCCGGCCGGCGGGCGCGCAGGGCCCGCACGAGCAGTTCCTCGCCTTCGGCGATCATGGCGGCATCCCACAGGCTGCGGTCTTGGTCCTCGAGCAGGACGAGCTCTCCGGCTGCGCTGGTCCGAGCCGCCCGCCGGGCGTCGGTCAAGAGCAAAAGGGCCAACAGAGCCACCGCCTCGGGCTCGTCCGGTAGCAGCCGGGCCAGCCCTCGGGCCAGCTCGATCGAGGAGTCGCACAGTTCGGCTCGTACCAGGCTGGTTCCGCTGGTGGCCATGTGGCCTTCGGTGAAGATCAGGTATACGACGCGCAGAACGTCAGTGAGCCGCGCCGTCCACTGGTCCTGAGGCGGGACCCGAAAGGGGATGCCCGCTTGGCTGATCTTGTGCTTGGCCCGTACCAGGCGCTTGGCCATGGTGGGCTCGGGGACCAGGAAGGCAGCTGCGATCTCCGCGGTGCGCAGCCCGCACAACGAGCGCAGGCAGAGCGCCACCCGTACGTCGCGGTCGAGGGCGGGATGACAGCACGTGAAGACGAGCGAGAGCTGGTCGTCGGCGGTCGGCTCGCTCGGTGGGGCGTCGTCGCTCAGATCGAAATCGCGCATCGCAGCCGCCTCCTTTCCGACCCGTCGGGACTCGCGGCGGAGCCGATCGATCGCCTTGTTGCGGGCCGTGGCGATCAGCCAACCACTGGGGTTGGCCGGCACTCCCTGGGCCGGCCAGCGCTCCAGTGCCGCCGCGCACGCCTCCTGCACGGCGTCCTCGGCGACATCGACGCTTCCGAATGCACGCGTGAGGCTCGCGACCGCGGCCCACCAGTGAGCTCGGACGGTCTCTTCGAGCCCGGTGCTCAGAGCGGTACCCCGACTGCGATGACAGGGCGCACCTCGACGCTGGCGTCACGAGCGGCGGGGATGGTGGCGGCCCATTTGAGGGCTTCGTCCAGATCAGCGCATTCGACCAGCGTGTAGCCGCCCAGCTGCTCCTTTATTTCGGCGGCCGGTCCGTCGGTGAGCAGCGTTTCGCCCTCGCGGACGCGCACCGTGGTAGCGGCCGATGCCGGCTGCAGCGGCGCGCAGTCGAGCAGTACGCCGGCCGCAGCCATGGCTTGAGTTGCTCGCCGGTAAGCGGAGTAGAGCTCTGTCTGCTCGGGCGAGCCGGGCTCGGTCGGCTGCCATCCGGGCGGGGTGTTGAGCAGGAACAGGTACTTCATCGTGGTTCACCTCCTGGCCGGCGTCGGTCGCCGGTCCACTTGTTAGTCGAAGGGCGCACGCTCAGATGGACGGCTTGGATCGAGAATCTGGCTGGCTGCCCCGACATGTGCGCACGGACTCATCGGGTGACGAAGGTGATCAAAGCGGCGGCCAACGCGTCGGCGGCCTTCTGCCGGAACGCCGGGCTGGTGAGGAGGGCGGCGTCGACGCCATTTCGCATGTTGCCAGTCTCGATGAAGACCTTTGGGACCTGGGACAGGTTCATGCCCCCAAGGTCGGCCCGAGTCTCGAGGCCCTGGGACCCGGCGTAGGTCGAATAGGGCATGCCGGTTCCGGCCAAGAAGCTGGCCCGAACATCGACCGCCAGTTGGTGCGACGGCTTCAAGATGTTTTCTGTGAAGCCCGGCACCAAAGCTGGCTGGATGACATGAAAGCCGCGGCCGGAGGACGGGCCACCGTCGGCATGGATGGAGATGGCGGCGTTGGCGTGGGCTCGGTTCCCGATCGCCGCCCGCTGGTCGACACACGGTCCCCACGAATCGTTCGAATCCCGAGTCATGACGACGGTGACACCCTGCTGTCGCAGGTCCGCGGCCAAGCGCATGGCTAGGTCGAAATTGTAGGCGGCTTCGGTATAGCCGACATCGGTCTCGGTCCCAGTCGTGTCGCACTCCTTGAGGAAGCCGCCCGCAGGCACGAGGCGACTGATTTCGGCCGTGTGCGAATAGTTACCCCCGTTGTGGCCCGGATCAATTGCAATTACCTTGCCCGCCAGCCCAGGGTTGGCCGCCGGAGCGACCGAAGGGCTCGATGCCACGCTCGACGTTGACGACGGAACTGGCTGCAACCCAGTGGGAGAACCGCTCGAATTGGTTGTGTTGGTCGCGCCGATCGACCGCTGAACGGGGCGGGGCGACCGGTTCGAGCCCCGCCCGACCAGCCAGAACAACACGCCGGCACCAAGAAGGGCGCCGAGCAGCAAGCCCAGTTGCCGCCCCCGGCGTCCTGCCGCGGGATTCGGCAACTAGAGGTCTTTCTCGGCGTACTGTGTCAGCCCGTTTTGGACCGCAATTGGATTCCACAAGCTGACAAACGTCTGCTTGGCAGCCGTTGCCTGCTGTGATGCCGTTGACGCCGACTGGAGTGCGCCGTCGGTTATGGGACAGCTTCCTGTATTGAGCATGTCGGTCATCCAGTCGATGTAATGGCGGTCCGCTTCAATTGAGGCCTGCAGCCCGGTGTTGAGCGCCGCAATCATCTGCGAACCGTTCGGAAGCGCGACCAACGGCACGGCACCCAGGTTGTGTATCACGGCATCGCGCTCGCTGATCGCCGTTTGGACTTGCGCTATGCCATTTCGAGGATCCGCTTGACAGGCACCCACCGACTGGGTCGCCGTCACGACCAGGTTGCGGGCGCCATTACTCTGCTGCAGCAATCCCGCCAGTTGCGTCGCGGCGGCGCGGGCGGCGCTGACCCCCGCGGACGTCGGCGGGGTCGTGGTCGGAGCAACGGTAGTGCCTGTGGCGACCCCCGTGGGCGGCACTGAAGTCGCCACACTTCCTCCTCCGCCGCGTGTAGCGACTATTGCAACTGCCACACCGGCGACCACCACGACCGCGGCGATGAGCGCTGCGATCAAGATGGCGGAGCTCTTCGGCTTCTGGCCGGGTGGTGCTTGAGGCGGCGGAGGTGGTCCCCAGCCGGGAGGAAAGGGTGCCGGCGCCGTGCAAGGCGGCGGCGCCATCTCGGATGTTCGATCCACCGGCCCTGCCTGGTTGGCCCCGGCCTGGTTAGCACCCGGGGTTCCGGCCGGAGCCGGAAAGCCGGGAGCGGGAAAGCCGGGAGCGGGAAAGCCGGGAGGGGGAAAGCCGGCCGCCGGCCAGTCGGGTCTGGTGACATCAGGGCCGGACACCCCAGGGCCGGACACCCCAGGGCCGGTCACGCCGGGACTCACCACATCCTGA
Organism: Actinomycetota bacterium; assembly: GCA_030947025.1. GTDB lineage: Bacteria > Actinomycetota > Acidimicrobiia > Acidimicrobiales > Palsa-688 > JALYXV01. Next base: position 27,182 of record JALYXV010000347.1, read on the forward strand.
CGCACCGGGTCTGGCGCGGCAATGAGCGGGGGCGGCGGCGGAACATTGGCCGGGCTGGGCTGCGGAGGCGCGTATGCCGCGCCAGCGAGGTCATTGACGGTCGAGCCTTGGGGCGGACCAGCCCCACCGTGCGCTCGGGCGACGTGGGCGGAGTCCATGATCGGGCCAGGGGCGAGCAGAGCCACCCGGGAATGGTCAAGCCAACCGGGTCCGAGCGACGCACTGGCGGCTCGGCCGATGGCCACTCCAAAGTCTTCCGCGGTCGTGAAACGATCCGCGGGCACGCGGCTCAGCGCGCGCATGACCACGTCCGCTAACTCAGAGGGAACATCGGAATCGTTCGGGTCGAGCCGCTGGGGATCCTGGTGCAGGCGACGGAACGCCACCACTAGCGGCGAACCTTCTTCCGAGAATGGGAGCTCGCCGCTGAGCAACTCGTGCAGCAGGAGCCCGGTGGCATAGATGTCGACGCCGGGGCCAAGACTTTGACCGGCAACCTGTTCGGGCGCCATATAGGCGGGGGTGCCCTTCAGGACACCGATCTCGGTTGAGCCGCCGGTAGGGGCACCGTCGCCGACCAGCTTGGCGATTCCAAAGTCGGTGACCTTCAGGATCCCCTCGCCCGAGAACAGGAGGTTCTCGGGTTTTATGTCGCGGTGCAGTACTCCGTGACGGTGGGCGTGATGCAACCCGGCGCAGGTCACCATCGCGACCGCGCAGGCGCTGGCTACGCCGACTTTTCGGGGCAGGGCGAACCGCTGTCCCAGCGTGCCGCCCTCAAGTCGCTCCATGACCAGCAGACAGGAGTCTCCGTCTTCGACGTAGTCGTAGAGAGGGACGACATGGGGATGCTCAAGTGATGCCAGGACTTGGGCCTCGGCTAGGAATCGGCCCCTCATCCGGGCGTCGATGGCCGTCAGTTGCTTGATCGCGACCCGCCGCCCTACTCGGCGGTGCTCCCCGGCCCAGACGACACCGAATGCACCTCGTCCCAGTACCTCGGTCACCACGTAGGCGGGCAGCGCCTGGGCGATTCGCTCGCGCTCACCGTTCATGGCTGGACCCCGACGGCGCTCCGGTCAAGGACTCGAGTCAGCACTCTTTCCGTCGTGCGCCCCGTACCCATACGGCGCGAGGATACGCCCGCCGTGGTACCGCCGGCGTGCGAGGACAACGACGGCCCCTCCCGCCCCGCCCGCGGGCCGGGGCCTCGGAGCTGTCGTGGAAACGCATGGGCGCTCCGGCCACTAACATCCCCGCACTGCACCTGTCCACGCTGAGCACTTCGACCCAACTACGACGACACGGCCAAATGCCTTCGATCGCTGAAGGCCGGCATCACTCTCCAGGACTGAGCCGCGCGCCATGACCCTCGCAACGCTTCATCGCCCCGCTCGAAATGACTAATCGTGCTGAGGTGGCTCCGGCCGAAGAAGATGCGGGCGCTGGTGATCGTCAAACGCCATACCGCCTCGACATACGCGACGGTCTGGCAACTGACGCGCCCCTGCGCGACTCCCCCGCTCTTCCGCACGCTGCGGGCGCGCTCCTCAGCGGCACCGCCATTGACGGGCCGAGCCGGTCCATCCCACCCACCCAACCAGAGCCGCCAGCCGGTCCCGAGCCAGCGCCGACCACCAGCAGCGCACCCACCATGGCGGCCCAGTCGATCGATGCCGTCAGGATCTATGGCCGGGGCGACACGGCGGTACGGGCGCTCGACCGAGTCACGGTCGGCTTCGTCCGAGGCCAGTTCACCGCCATCATGGGCCCGTCGGGATCAGGCAAGTCCACCTTGATGCACTGCCTGGCGGGCCTCGACCGGTTGACATCGGGTCGAGTCCTGATCGGCGACACCGATTTGTCCAGCCTCGGCCACAAGGGCCTGACCAACCTTCGCCGCGACCGGATCGGCTTCGTCTTCCAAGCGTTCAACCTGGTGCCGACCTTGACGGCGGGGGAAAACATCATTCTCCCCGTGACCTTGGCCGGTCGGAAACCAGATCGGGCGTGGCTGGACCATGTCGTCGACATCGTCGGCCTAGGCGATCGGCTGGGACACCGGCCCGCCCAGCTGTCAGGCGGGCAGCAACAGCGGGCCGCCATCGCCCGAGCGCTGATCACCAAGCCCGACATCATCTTCGCCGACGAGCCGACGGGCAACCTCGACTCCAGCGCCAGCGCCGAGGTCTTGTCGTTCCTACGAGACTCCGTTCGGGAGATGGGTCAGACTGTGGTGCTGGTGACCCATGATCCGGTCGCGGCCGGCTACGCGAACCGGATGGTGATGCTGGCCGACGGTCGCGTGGTCAACGAGACCTCTGAACCGGCCCCATCAGAGTGATCGACGGCAGCGCCCACCAGGGGGACTGACGTTGTTCACAGTCATCCTCAAAAGCGCGATGGCTCGGAAGCTCCGCTTCGCCATGACGGGCGCGGCGGTGGTGATCGGGGTCTCCTTCATGGCGGGCACGTTCATCTTGACCGACAGCATCAATGCCACATTCACCAACATTTTCACCCAACCGGCGGCGGGGAGGGATACGACGGTACGGGCGAGAAGCGCCTTCAGGAGCACCGGCGTGGTCGCCGTCGACGTCCAGCGGGGGCCGGTTCCCGGCAGCCTGGTCGACACCATCAGCCACGTACCCGGGGTCAGGTTCGCAGCCGGGACGGTGCAGGGGTATGCCCAGTTGGTCGGCAAGGACGGCATGGCGGTGCGGGCCGAGAGGGCACCCATGATCGGGACAAACTGGATTCCGCAGGTCGAACTGTCGTTGTCCAGGATCGCCTCTGGACACGGTCCCGTCGACGCTCACCAGGTTGCGATCGACGCGCGGACATTCAAAAGACAGGGCTTCCATCTCGGCGATCGCGTCACGGTGCTCAGCACGCAATCGCCGCGCCAGTTCACAATCGTCGGTTCGCTGGTCTTTGGCGGCTCCGACAGCCCGGGCGGCGCCACCGTTGTCGCCTTTGACGGCCCGACCGCCCAGGCCATGGTCGGCCACCCCGGTTCGTGGGACGAGATCGAAGCGGCTGCTGTTCGCCCGATCAGAGCCGGTGCCCTGACCCAGCGCATCAATGGCATACTCCCACCCCAATACGAAGCCGCCACCTCGGCCAGCGTCGCCGCCGCCCTGGCCAAGTCAGTTCAGAATGCCCTCGGGCGACTACCAACCATTCTGCTCATCTTCGCCGGCGTTTCTGTATTCGCAGGTCTGTTCATCGTGTACAACACCTTCAGCATTTTGGTCAGCCATCGCAGCCGTGAAATAGCGCTCCTGCTGGCGATCGGGGCCAGTCGCGGTCAGATCACCAGCTCGATCATGTGCGAAGCGGCCGTGATAGGAATGTTGGCGTCGGGTCTCGGCCTGGGAGTGGGCGCCTTCGTGGCCCTCGGCATGGAGCGTGTGTTCACCGCCACCGGCTTCGGCCTCCCAGCGTCAGATCTGCACGTGGTCGCGCGCACGGTCGTGGTCTCGCTCCTGGTCGGCACGGCGGCCACGATGGTGTCCGCCATCATCCCGTCTCGGCGTGCGTCGCGCACCGCCCCGGTGGCCGCCATGACGCAGGTCGATCTGGGCGCGCCCGTGTCGTGCGGGAACCCTTCGGCCACGGGGATGCTGCTCACCATGGCTGGGCTCGCGCTTGTTTTCGCCGGGCTCCTCGTCCACCCGAAGAGGATCTTGGTCGTGGCGTTGGGGGCGACGCTCGTTTTCATCGGGCTGGCCACGCTCATCCCACCGCTCGTCGTACCGTTGGCCAGGGTTGTCGGTGCCCCAGCCCGGGCCTGGGGCGGCATGACCGGGCGGCTCAGCCAGGAAAACGCCATGCGTAACCCCAGGCGCACCGCCGCCACGGCTGCCGCCCTCATGATCGGCGTAGCCCTGGTGTCGATCATCGGCATCATGGGAGCATCGGTGAAGGGCACCTCGGCCCGGACGATCCACAACAGCGTGCGGGCCGATCAGGTCGTTTCGACCACGGGAGGGGGCTTTCTCAGCGGCGCCACCCTGAACGGTTTCAGCGCAGACCTGGCCGCGCAATTGCGGAACCGCCCGGAGCTAGCCGCAGTGGCGGAGATCCGCGCCGGCTTCTGGCACCGGGGCGGTTCCCTTGAATACCTGTCGGCCATTGATACCGCCGCCGCTCCCCGGATCATCAACTTCAGGCTGTCGGCCGGATCGCTGGCAAACCTGGCCAACGGCGAAGTGCTGGTCGACGCCTCGCTCGCCAAGATCCACCACGTGAGGCTGGGCGACCGAATGGCGATGGGATTCGAAGCCACCGGCACCCAGAACCTGATCGTCGGCGGGATGTTCACGCCCAACGAATTCGTCGAGAGCTACGTGATTTCGCTCGCGACCTATGAGGCGAACTATCCGAAAGCCGCCCTGGACCAAGAGTTGCTCATCCTCGATCGGTCCGGCGCCGCCCCTTCGGTGCGAGCCATCAGGCATCTGGTGGACCCGTACCGCAACCTCGAGGTTCAAAGCCCGGCCGGATTGAAAGCGACGGAACAGCGTCGTCTCGACACCGTGGTCAACCTGGGCTACGTGTTGATGGCCTTCTCCATCGTGGTCGCTCTCATTGGCATCGTAAACACCCTCGCCCTGTCGGTCATGGAACGGACCAGAGAGATCGGGCTGCTCCGGGCCGTCGGGATGCAGCGGGTCCAGGTACGACGGATGGTACGGGGCGAATCAATCCAGGTGTGCCTCATCGGCGCGATCCTCGGCCTGGCCGTCGGCACCGGGCTCGGTCTGGCGCTGGTCTCAGCACTGTCCTTCGGTACCGACAAGGTCGTGAGCGTCCCCGCCGCACCCCTTGTGGTCGTGGTCGTTCTGGCGACCCTTGCGGGTGTGGTCGCGGCCATCGTCCCGGCCCGACGGGCCGCCCGCCTCGACGTGTTACAGGCCATCGCCGTGACTTGACGCCAAGACGGGAGCACGCCAGCCGGAGGGTTCAGCCTGCGACCGATGCCGGCTGACCCCTGAGGGCGGCCTGGATCTCAGTCTCGATCTCCTTGGGAACTCGTCCCGCCACCGGGCCTGGTCACCATGTCCCGGTCCCGACCATGCCCGCGCTACGGTCGCACTCGGCTAGATCTGCCCGTCAGTCGACCGAAGAGCGGTATGCCGTACCAGGTGACGAGAATGACCAGGACGACTCCGGCCGACGTGGCGCCGGCCACCGGGGAGTGGTACAGCACATCGGCCACCAGGTATACGGCGCACGCGATCCCGGCAGCCAACATGAAGCCTCCGGCGACAGCCAGCGGGTTCGAGACGGCCAGGAGCCAGGCATTGTTCCGCCTCCGCCACGTGAGGCGAGCGTGGATGGACGGAGCGATCAGCATGGCCGAGGAGCCCGCGGCCAGAAGGAGGGCGGCGAAATAGACCGCTCGGTCGGTGCGGCCGAGCTGGTTGAACCGCGGGCTGAAGGGCACGGTGAGGAGAAAAGCGAAGAGCACCTGGACTCCAGGAAGAACGACACGAAGCTCGTTGAGGAACTCGAGGACCTCTTGTTCGTCGGAGTCCGCAGGGGACATCAACTTCTCCTTGTGTCCGAGGCCATGCTGCACCTTTACCACCCGAATGGGAATATCACTCCGAATGTGCATCCGTTGCGCGTCGCGCCCCGAGGTCTCGCCGGGGTCGAACGCCGGGCGAGGCGGGGGTAGCGTACGACCTCGTCAGGCCGCTCCGAGACGACCACCTGTCGCGCCCACCATGGCCCATGTGCCCTCCAACCACTCAAGGCCACGCACATGAAGACAGTGGCATCCGGTGCCGTCCGGCCGCATTCCACCCGGCACCGACTCCGCGCCGACCGCTGGCTCAGCCTGCTTGAGGCCGGTGCGGTGGCTATGGAAGCGGTGCGCATGACCCGAAACGGTCGGTACCGCGCTGGGGTCGTCATCGTCGCCTCGTGGGCCGGAGCCCAGCTGGGTGCCGGGGCCCTCCGGTTGCTGCGGCAGCCCATCCGGGGGGCGGGGACCGCCGACCCAACCCTGGGCATGGATGCGGCCGTGGGCGCGGGCGCGGTCGCGGGCGCGGGCGTGGGCGCGGTCGCGGCCGTGGGCGTGGGGGTGGCCTACGGCTTGGGGAGGATCGCCCCCCCTTGGCGGATCCCCCTATTAGCCGTATCAGGCGCCATTCAGATGGTGCACGCCGGCGATTTCCACCAGGTCGCACGGCGCGCTCGCCGGTGGCTCACCGGATTGGCCGGTGCCAAGCTCGCGGTCGCCATGGCCGAGATGCTGACCGTCGGAGGCCGCGCAGTGGGCCGCGAGGTGGCCGTGGTGGTGAACACCACGTCGGGGTCGCCCCATCTGGCCCGCCGGGCGGTGCGAGCGCTGCGCCGCCAGCCGGTACGGATCGTCGGAGTCCACCGGACCCCCGGTGGGGGCTTGTCTGCCGCGTTCGATCAGGCGTTGGCGTCCCTCCGGCCGGGCGGCATCCTCGCGGTCGCCGGAGGAGACGGAACGGTGGGCTTCGGGGCGGGCCGGGCGACGCAGGCCGACCGGGCGCTGGCGATCCTGCCGACCGGCACGGGCAACGACGTGGCCCGTTCGTTGCGGCTACCGCTGTGCCCCGAAGAGGCGGCCGCATTGGTCGCAGAGGGTGAAGTCGGCCGTATGGACCTCGGGAGGACCGACGACCAAACGTTCGCCCATGCCGCCACCATCGGGATGACGGCCGAGTTCGCCGACCGTGTCCGCGACATCAAGGGCTGGCGGCGGCCCCTGCGCTACCCGATCGTCGCCTGGCAGGCCTGGCGCACCCGGCAGGAGCTACGGGTCGAAGTGCTGGTGGACGGCCAGCCCATGGCCTTCCTGGAACCGCCCTTCCAGCTGGCGGTGATGAGCGCGCCGCGCATAGGCGGTCGCGTCGGCATGTCGCTTCCTGCCACCGCCCCCGACGATGGGCTCCTCCATATCGTCGTGGCCGACCGACGTTCGCTGCGCCACGCCCTGAATACCCAGGTCGGCTTCCTGCATTCGCGAGCAACTCGGACGTTGCCGGGCACCACGATTCATCATGGGAAGGTTGTGGAAATCCGCAGTCAGGCCCACCTGCTGGTGTCGCTCGACGGCGAGCCATCCGAACATACCCCGTTGGTCATTCGCATTGACCCTCAGGCATGCCAGGTCATCCGCCCAAGGGTGAGGTCAACTCGCCAGTCGTGATGGTCGGGACCGTCGTGGCCCACCAGAGCGAGACCGAAGCAGGGCGGGGTAACCTGGGCCTTTGGGGTGCCGGGAAGCCTGGTCGGCCATGCGATCGCAATGTGACCCGTCGCGAGCAGGAGCCCCGGCATGCCCACCGCCATCCAAAGTTTGATCGGACACCGCCGGGCACCCGGTTGGCGCCGGGAGGCGCTGCGCACCACGCTGTGGCTGGTGCCCACCGTGATGGTGGTCGCGGTCAGCGCGCTGTTCGCCGTCACCTACGCGGTCGACCGAGCCGCCGCCGACGGGTTGCTCAAGCTCCCCAGCTGGATTAACACCGATAGTGCCGACGCCGCCCGCCAGGTTCTTATCGGGATCGCGGCGGCCGTCATCACCGTCGCCGGCGTGGTGTTCAGCATCACCATCCTGGCCCTGACCCTGGCTTCCCAGCAGTTCGGTCCCCGGATGCTGCGCAGGTTCATCCAAGACCGCGGCACCCAGTTCACGCTCGGCGCGTTCGTGGCGACGTTCGTGTACTCGATCCTGACCTTGGGATCGGTGTCGAGCCAGCCGGCCAGCTCGTTCGTGCCCAACCTGTCGATCGCCGTCGCCCTGGTCCTCACGCTGGGAAGCGTGCTGATCCTCATCTATTTCATCCACCACGTGGCCGCGTCCATCCAGCTGACATCGGTCGTCGCCGAGATCGCCCGCGACTTCCAGACCACCGTCGACGAGCTGTTCGCGGAAGCGGCGGATTCGCGTGCGCGCCCGGGAGAAACGGGGCTCTCGGTGACCGAGATCACAGTGCGGATGGACCACGACGGGTCCATCGTCCCGGCCACCGCCAGTGGCTTCCTCCAAGCCGTCGGCCATCACCGACTGGTCCGAATCGCCTCGTCGTCAGCGGCGGTGATCCGTTTGCTCAACCGGCCGGGCCACTTCCTGGTCGACGGCCGGCCACTCGCTGTGGTGTGGCCGCCTGAGGCGGCACCGGCGGTCACCAGGGCGCTGGCACGGGCCCACGTCGTCGGGCCCCACCGGACACTGACCCAGGACTTGGGCTTCGCCGTCGACCAGTTGGTCGAGGTCGCCCTGCGGGCCCTGTCACCGGCGGTCAACGACACCTTCACCGCACTCAACTGCATCGACTGGCTGGGCGCGGGACTGTGCACGCTCTCGGCCCGGAAACTCCCCGATGGCGTCTACCGGGACAGCCGAGGCCTGGTGCGGCTCATCGACCCGGTCATCACCTACGAGCGGCTGGTGAAAGGCGCGTTCGACAAGATCCGCCAAGCTGGTCGAGCCATGCCCGCGGTATACATCCGCCAGCTCCAGAACCTCGAAAAGATCCTCCAGTACGTGGCCGACGAGGACCAGCGTGAGGTTCTCGTTCGCCACGCCGACATGATCCTGCGTGCCAGCGAGGAGTCCGTCCCGGAGAAGGACGATCGCCGGGACGTGCAGGCGGCATACGACTTGGTGGTGACGGCCCGTCAATCAGGAGAAGACGAATCGCCGGTGTAGCGGCCGGCCACTGCCGTCACTGCACAGTCACGGTGACCTTGTCCTCCACCGGCGGATCGAAAGGAATGTGGGCGCCATTGCCCAGGACGACCCAGATGACATGCTGACCCTGGGCGAGATTGGTGAGAGTGAGCGTCGTTTTGGCGGTGTGGGTAATGCCCGGTTCCTTGGGAACGGGCTGACCGGCGGGAGGCGGCTGCTTATCGACAATGTAGTGGAGATGGCCGGATTTGCCGCTGGTGTCGCCGTCAGCCGCAATCAAGTTCACTCCCGACACAGAGACGGTGATGGTCACCGGTTCGCCTCGTTGTACCAAAGCCGGCGCGGTCGCTTGCAGCGAAGGTCCATTGGTGGTCACCGTGGTTTCGGCCATCGCACCAGAGACGCGATGGTGGGTACCGTCGCCCAGCACCACGAAGAAATGATGGGACCCAATCGACAGGCCGGGAATCTTCACCGAGGTGTCAGTGGTATGGATGATGGTCGGTTCCTTGGGGATCTCGGCGCCGACTGGAACGGGGTCACGATCGACGAACACATGGAAGTGACCAGTCGCGCCCGACCCGTCGCCGTCGGGCTTGACGATCGCCACGCCAATCGCCTCGAGCTGCAGGCTGACCGTGTTGCCGTTGATCACTGCCCCCGAGTGCGGAGAGAGGATCCTCACCGCCGGATCACCCGCTCGGGCCGCGCTGCCTGAACCGCACGCCCCCGCCACCACGCCGATCAGGCAAAGGGCGACGAGACGCGCGTCGCGGTGTCGGAACCATCCCTTCCTGTGCACGCGATGGACCTCCTGGACCCAGGGCCGTCACTCGCCGTCCGACGACGGTTGTCCAGAATGCTGGATACTCCCCCTGGACCGCAAAATGGCCCGCGGGCCAAAGTAGAGGGGCCAGAGCTCGCCCTACTCCTCGAGTTCGGCGGGAGTCACCACCAGCTCGATAATCCGGTCGCCCCGCAGGACCCGGAGCCGGTGCGATCGCCCGATGGCGTCGCTGATCATGAGCCGCTGCAGGTCGCCCGCGTTCTCCAGTGGCTGCCCGTCGACGTCCAGGATCACATCCTTGATCCGGATATCCGCGTCGGCCGCGGGGCTGCCCGCCATCACATCCGTAACACCGACTCCGGCCGAACGGGCCACCCGGCTGGTGAGGCGGGGAGGAACGGCGCGTTGGCCTCCCACGATCCCCAGGTAGGCCCGCCGGAACCGACCGTCACTCATGAGGGCACCAAGGATCCGCCTGGTGGTGGCGTTGATCGGCACCGCCAGACCCAACCCGATCCCGGCGACCGCCGAGTTGATCCCGATGACCCGACCTCGGCTGTCGGCCAGGGCGCCCCCCGAGTTGCCCGGATTCAAGGCCGCGTCGGTCTGGATCACGTTGTCGATGACCCGAGAGGCGGCACCCGAGCGAGCCGGCAGGGACCGACCGACTGCGCTCACCACACCGGTGGTCACCGAGCCCGCGAACCCCAGGGGATTGCCGATGGCGACCACCAGTTGCCCGACCCGCACGAGATCCGCGTCGCCCAACGGCGCGGCGGGCAAGTCGCGAGCCCTCCCCCAGATGACCGCCAAGTCCGAAAGGACATCCCGACCGACCACTTCGAACTCGAACTCTCGGCCGTCGATCAGGGTCGCCTGGCCGCCTCCTCCCGCCGCCACCACGTGGGCCGAGGTCACAAGGAAGCCATCGGGGGTCACGATGACCGCACTGCCCGCTCCCGCGGTCCGGCCCGAGCGGGTGCTCACCTGCAGGCTGGCCACGGAGGGGAGGAGGGTTTCCGCCACCCTGGAGACCACCCGGGAGTACGCATCAAGGAGGGCGTCGTCCTCTGCGGGTGCGTCGGGGGCGGAGGCGAGATCAGTCATCGAAAGCTCCTTTGCTCTTGTTCAGATCGCCAATGGACGGTCCCGGCGCCCCGGTGGAGACGCCGCCACCGCCTCGCGGAGGTCACGCAGCCAATCCGCCTCGTGGTGGCCGACCAGCCGGATGCACCACGCCACCGCCTCGGTGCGGTCGGCCGCCACGCCCGCGGCCACCAGACTGTCGAGAATCTGGCGCTCGGCCATAACGAGAGGGACGGAGACAGACGTGCGGACGGTCGTGAACAGGCGTCGCCGGCCATCGGAGCTGGTCGCCCACGAGATCTTGAGCCCGAAGGCGTCCTCCGCTTGCTGCGCCAGCTCGATCCTCCGTCCCCTGGTCGTCTGGCGGAACGATCCCGCGTCGGAGCCCGGGGCAATCGGGAGCACCACCAGCGCCTCTTCGCGGTCGACCTCGACCTCGACCGGGCCCGTCACCCAACCGTGCGGCAGGCGCTCGTCGAACCATGCGGTGAGGCGGAGTTTCAGCTCGTCAGCATCCGTGGTCATGGCCGTTACAAGATTACAACGCCTCGGGATATTCCCAACCTCCCCTAGGGTGCCCACGGGAGGGTTGCCGATGGGATCTGACGTCATGCGGCTGGTTGGCGGTGGGCACCTCCTGTGGCGTCGCCAAGTCATCCACTCCCCGGGTCAAAGCCGCCACCTGTTCGTCCCGGCCGGGGCGACCTTCGCCAGCTGACCACCATGCCCGCGCCGACCCCCGATCCCCTCACCGACCCCTTCGGGGCGGCCCGGGTGGCGGCCGGCCAGTTGGCCGAGCGCAGTGGAGCCCAAGGCCACGATGTCGCCGTGATCCTGGGCTCGGGCTGGCTCGCGGCAGCCGACTGTATGGGCGAGCCGGCGGCCGAACTGCCGGTGACCGAGCTGGCCGGCTTCCTCGCACCGTCGGTGGCGGGCCACGCCGGGGTGGTCCGCTCCGTGATGGCCGGGCGCCACCGGGTCCTGGCCTTCCTCGGACGGGTTCACCTGTATGAAGGCCACCATCCCGCCGCGGTCGTCCACACCGTACGGACCGCGGTCATGGCGGGATGCCGGATCGTCGTGCTGACCAATGCCGCCGGCGCCATCAATCGGGACTACGCCGTGGGCCAACCGGTGCTCATCGCCGATCACATCAACCTGACCGGTCAATCGCCGCTGACGGGACCCGCTCCCCCGCCACCCTTCGATGTCCGCTTTGTTGACATGTCCGCCGCCTACTCGCCTCGCCTGCGCGCCGCCGCTCGTGCCGTCGAGCCCTCTCTGGCCGAGGGCGTGTACGCGGCCTTCCCGGGACCGCAGTTCGAGACGCCCGCCGAGGTGGGCATGGCAGCTCGCTTGGGCGCCGACCTGGCGGGGATGTCGACGGTGCTCGAAACCATCGCGGCTCGGCACCTCGGGGCCGAGGTGTTGGCCTGCTCGCTCGTCACCAACATGGCCGCCGGTTTGGAGCCCGGAGGCATCCATCATGAGGACGTGCTCGCGGTCGGAAGGAGTTCGGCTGAGCACATGGGCGGCCTGTTGGCCGAGATGATCGCCCGGCTGTAGCCAATGTCGACCCAGACGCCACCCCCAACCCCCCGCCCCCTCCCGGCCGACAACCACAGCGACAACCACAGCGACAACGACAACGACAACGACAACGACAAGATTGAAGTCACAGCCCGGGCCTGGGCGGCCGACGACCCCGACCCCCGCACCCGGGCCGAGGTCGAGGCCTTGCTGGCCTCGGGCGACGGCGCCGCCCTGGCCGAGCAGTTCGGGACCTGGCTCGAGTTCGGAACGGCCGGGCTCCGGGGCAAGCTCGGGGCCGGACCCAACCGCATGAACCGGGCCCTGGTGCGCCGGGCCGCGGCCGGCCTGGCCCGCCACCTCCACCAGCAGGGCACGATCGACGGTGGGGTGGTGGTGGGCTACGACGCCCGCCACCAATCCGACGAGTTCGCCGCCGACACCGCCGCGGTTTTGGCAGGAGCCGGCATCACGGCCCACCTCCTGCCCCGACCGCTCCCCACACCGCTGCTTGCCTACGCCGTGCGCCACCTCCACGCCGATGCCGGTGTCATGGTGACCGCCAGCCACAATCCGCCCGAGTACAACGGCTACAAGGTGTACCTGGGCGACGGCGCCCAGATCATCCCACCCACCGACCGGCAGATCTCGGCCCAGATCGGATCGGTCCCGTCCCTGGCCGAGGTCACGTTGGCCCCACCCGGTGACCCCCGGATCCACCTGCTCGACCAGGGCATCGTGGACCGTTACCTCGACGATGCCGTCGCTCTGTCCCTCGAGCCCACCGCCCGCAGCCTCGACATCGTCTACACGCCCATGCACGGCGTAGGCGGGGTGGTCACCACCGAGCTCCTGCGAAAGGCGGGCTTCATCCAGATCCGGGTAGTGGGATCGCAGTTCGAACCCGACCCCGACTTCCCGACCGTTGTCTTCCCCAACCCCGAGGAACCGGGCGCCCTCGACCTGGCCCTGGCCGAAGCGCGCCACGGCCGGGCCGACCTGGTGCTGGCCAACGACCCCGACGCCGACCGGCTCGGGGCCGCCGTGCCCGAAGTGCCCGCCGGGCGGGACGGGCGGGACGGGCCCGACGGGCGGGGCGGGCGGGACGGTCAGCGATGGCAGCCCCTTACCGGCGACGAGATCGGAGTCCTGCTGGCCGATCACATCCTCCGCCACACGGCCGGCGACGATCGTCTCGTCGTGACCTCGATCGTGTCGTCGACCATGCTCTCGCGCATGGCGGCCGCGGCCGGGGTGCATTTCGCCCAGACCCTCACCGGGTTCAAATGGCTGGCCCGGGCCGCCGACGGCCATCCCGGCTGGCGATTCGTGTTCGGCTACGAGGAGGCGCTCGGCTACTGCGTGGGGACCATGGTCCGGGACAAGGACGGGATCACCGCGGCCCTGTTATTGGCCGAACTGGTGGCCGCGCTCAAGGCCGAGGGCCGCACCGTCCACGACCAACTGGACGACCTGGCCTGCCAACACGGGGCCCATATCACCCATCCGTGGTCGTCGGTGATCGCGGGGGCGGCCGGGCCCGCCCGCATCCGCGCGGTGGTGCAACGGCTGCGCGCCGACCCCCCATCCGAGCTCGACGGGCTCCCCGTGACCAAGGTCGTCGACCTCCTCCAGGGGACGGCCGACCTCCCGCCCACCGAGGGGGTCGTGCTCTACCTCGGTGACCCGGTCCGCATCATCGTTCGGCCCAGTGGCACCGAGCCCAAGGTGAAGGTCTATTTCGAGGTGGTGGAGCCGGTTCACGACCGCCAGGTCGCCCAGGCCAGGGCTCGGGGCACGGCAACGGTGGCCCGTCTGAAACATGCGATGGCCGCCATCACCGGATTGCCGGAATAGCGCCCCTCGCGCCCTCCGATTCGGCGGTGCCGATAAGGCGGTGCCGATTAGGCGGTGCCGAACAGGCGGTCCCCTGCGTCGCCCAGGCCCGGAACAATGTAGGCCTGCTCGTTGAGCCGCTGGTCGATGGCCGCGGTCCAGATGTCGAGGTCGAGGCCCGAGCGCGACAATCGGTCCAACCCCTCCGGGGCGGCCAGCAGGACCACGGCGGTGATGTGCCCCGCGCCACGCGACGCCAGGATGCGGCAGGCGTGCTCCAGCGACCCGCCCGTCGCCAGCATGGGGTCGAGCACCAGCACGCCGCGGCCGAACAGCTCGTCCGGCACCGCGTTCATGTAGGGCTCGGGCTGAAAGCTGCTCTCGTTTCGGGCCACGCCGATGAAACCGGTGTCGGTACCGGGCAACAGCCGCAGCACCGCCCCCAGCATGCCGAGTCCGGCCCGCAGGATGGGCACCACCAGCGGCGGGTTCACCACCCGGCTGCCCACCGCCGACCCCAGCGGCGTCTCGACAATCACCGCCTCGCTGACCAATCCGCGGGTCGCCTCGAACAACACCATCACGCTCAGTTCCTCCACCGCCTGGCGGAACACGGCCCGATCGGTGTGGCGGTCCCGCAACCGGGTCAGGAGCTGAGCGGCCAGCGGATGGTCGACGACGGTCGTCCTCACCAGCCGAAAGGTAATCGCGCCGGCAGTGTGGGGAAAGGGCCGGCCCCGAGGGGATTCGCGCAGGAGGGCCGAAGGGCGCCACCGCGGGCGGGAGAGCCGCCGTGGCGGCGAGGGCGCAAACCGGATTCGTGCCCGGTTGACACGGCCCGCCCAAGCGAAACGAGCGCACGCCCGATGCGCCCCCCGGTCGAGGCGGCCCTTCAGATTCCTATTGGATGCCAGACGGTCTTGGTTTCCACCAGAGAGCGAATGCGGGCCAAACCGGGATCGGCGCCCCAATCGACCGCCGCAGGCCGGAATACCCGCTTCACGTTGTCGGCTGCAGCCCGCTGCAGGTCCGCCACTTCGGCCGTGGACCCGATACCGGTCAGGTCGATGGCATTGACGTCCATGTGCGCCGCCAGCACCGGCGCCAGCTCGGCCACCCGCCCGGTCAGGACATTCACGACCCCGCCCGGTACGTCGGAGGTGGCCAGCACCTCGCACAGGGTCACGGCGCACAGGGGGCGGCTCTCGCTGGCCACCACCACCGCCGTGCAACCGGTTGCCATCACCGGCGCCACAACCGACACCAACCCGACCAGCGACGACTCCTGAGGTGCGACCACCGCCACCACGCCGGACGGCTCGGGAACTGAGAAGTCGAAATAGGGCCCGGCCACGGCATTGGCCCCTCCGAGCACCTGGGCGATCTTGTCCGACCACCCGGCGTACCACACCCACCGGTCAATGGCGGCCGATACGACCTCGTCCGAAGCTGCGTCCGAAAGCCCCTCGGCCGCGGAAACCTCGGCGACGAACTGATCGCGCCGCCCCTCCATCAGCTCGGCCACCCGGTACAGGATCTGGCCGCGGTTGTAGGCCGCGAGCATTGACCAGCTCGCAAAAGCTCGGCGAGCGGCCACCACCGCATCGCGTGCATCCTTCCGCGACGCTTGGGCCGCATTGGCGCGGAATTTCCCCCCCTCGGTTGTCACCGGGTACGAACGCCCCGATTCCGACCGGGGGAAGGCGCCGCCGATATAGAGCTTGTAGGTCTTGCGGACCTCAAGTCGAGGCAAGGTAAGCCTCCAGCCCGTGGCGGCCGCCCTCGCGCCCGAAGCCCGATTCCTGGTAGCCGCCGAAGGGGCTGGCCGGGTCGAACCGGTTGAAGGTGTTGGCCCACACCACCCCGGCCCGCAGGCGCTGCGCCATCCACAGGATGCGGCTGCCCTTCTCCGTCCAGACGCCCGCGGAGAGGCCGTAGGGAGTGTTGTTGGCCTTCTCCACCGCCTCCGCCGGGGTCCGGAACGTGAGCACCGACAGCACCGGGCCGAAGATCTCCTCCCGGGCGATGCGGTGCGACTGCGACACCCCGGTGAACAGGGTCGGGGCAAACCAGTAGCCCCGATCCGGCAGCTCGCAGGCGGGCGACCAGCGTTGCGCCCCTTCGGCCTCTCCCGCCGCGGCCAGCTCGGTGATCTTGTCCAGCTGGGCGGCGGAGTTGATGGCACCCACATCGGTGTTCTTGTCGAGGGGATCGCCCACCCGCAGCGTGGCCAGCCGGCGCTTCAGCCGGGCCAGGACCTCGTCGGCGACCGATTCCTGGACCAGCAGCCGGCTCCCCGCGCAGCACACATGGCCCTGGTTGAAGAAGATCCCGTTGACGATGCCCTCCACCGCCTGGTCGATCGGCGCGTCATCGAACACGATGTTGGCGGCCTTTCCGCCCAGCTCGAGCGTGAGCCCCTTGCGCGTTCCTGCCAAAGTCCTGACAATCTCCTTGCCCACCTCGGTCGAACCGGTGAACGCGACCTTGTCGACCCCGGGGTGGGCGACGACCGCACGGCCCGTCTCGCCCGCGCCGGTGACGATGTTGACCACGCCCGGCGGCAGCTCGGCCTGCTCCAGCAACAGGGCCAGGTGGAGGGCGGTGAGCGGGGTGGTCTCGGCCGGCTTGAGGACACAGGTGTTGCCCGTGGCCAGGGCGGGAGCGAGTTTCCAGGCCGCCATGAGGAGGGGGAAGTTCCAGGGTATTACCTGGCCTGCCACGCCCAGGGGCTTCGGGTCGGGACCCAGTCCGGCGTAGGGCAGCTTGTCGGCCCACCCGCCGTAATAGAAGAAGTGGGCCGCGGTCAGGGGCAGGTCGACATCACGGGATTCCCGAATGGGCTTTCCGTTGTCCAGCGATTCCAGCACGGCCAGTTCGCGGGAGCGCTCCTGTATGAGGCGGGCAATACGGAACAGGTACTTGGCTCGTTCCGCCGGGCGCATCGGGCCCCACACGTGAACTTGCGCCTGGCGAGCCGCTTGGACGGCCCGGTCCACGTCCTTCGGCCCCGCGACCGAGACCTCGGCCAGCACCTCCTCGGTCGCCGGATTGGTGGTCTTCAGGGCTCCGCCGTCAACCGGGTCCCGGAATTCGCCATCGATGAACAGGCCGTAGGACGACTTGATGTCGACGACGGCCCGGGACTCGGGTGCGGGGGCGTACTCCCAGTCCATTTAGTCGAGGGTGAAATAGTCGGGACCGGCGTAGGCACCGGTTCTCTGTTTGGTCCGCTGCATCAGCAGGTCATTCAGCAGGCTGGACGCCCCGATGCGGAACCGGTCGGGGGTCAGCCATTCGTCGCCCGCGGTTTCGTGGACCAGCACCAGGTAACGGATTGCGTCCTTGGTGGTGCGGATTCCTCCCGCCACCTTCACGCCTATCTCCCGTCCGGTGGCATGCTTGAAGTCGCGTACCGCCTCCAGCATCACCAGGGCGACGGGGAGGGTCGCGGCGGCCGCGACCTTGCCGGTCGAGGACTTGATGAAGTCGGCACCCCCCAGCATGGCCAGCCACGAGGCCCGGCGGACGTTGTCGTAGGTGGCCAGCTCGCCCGTCTCCAGGATCACCTTGAGATGGGCCGACCCACAGGCCTCCTTGGTCGCCTGGATCTCTTCGAGAACCGCTTGGAAGTGGCCCGCAAGGAAAGCGCCCCGGTCGATGACCATGTCGACCTCGTCCGCGCCGGCGCAAACCGCGTCGGCGACATCGGCCAGTTTGACGGGAAGCGACGCCCGACCGCTCGGGAAGGCGGTCGCCACCGAGGCCACCTTCACGGGGCTGCCCCGAAGCGCGCCGACCGCCACGGGCACCAGGTCCGGGTAGACGCACACGGCGGCCACGGGCGGGGCGGTCAGGTCCGAGGGGTCGGGTTGACGGGCCTTGGCGCACATGGCCGTGACCTTGCCGGGCGTGTCGGCCCCCTCCAAGGTGGTGAGGTCGACCGTGCTGATGGCCAGGTCTATGGCCTGCAGCTTGGAGTCCTTCTTGATCGACCGGGTCGCCAGCATGGCCACCCGGGCCTCGGCCCCCACCGCGTCGACCCCGGGTAGGCCGGTCAGGAAGCGCCGCAACGACCCCTCCGATGCCGCCATATCCAGGTAGGTGGCCGTGCTCATCCCGTGCTCACGCCCTGGCCGACCGGAAGGGGCGCGGCGTCAGCCCATTTCAAGGCTGCGAAGCCGGGCTTGATGATCCCATTGATGATCTTGAGCCGCTCGTCGAAGGGCCAGAAGGCGCTCTTCATGGCGTTGATGGTCATCCATTCGATGTCGTCCCACCCATAGCCGAAGGTATCCACCAACCCGGCGAACTCGCGGGACAGCGTGATGTCGCTCATCAGCCGGTTGTCGGTGTTCACCGTCACTCGGAACTGGAGCCGCTTCAGCAGATCGATGGGATGGTCGGCAATCGACGGGGTGGCGCCGGTGTCGACATTGGAGGTGGGGCACAGCTCCAACGCCACCCGCCGGTCCCGGATGAACGACGCCAACCGGCCCAGGTTGACCTCCCCGGTGGCGCCCACCACGATGTCGTCGACGATGCGGACACCGTGGCCCAGGCGCTCGGCCCCACAGAACTGGATCGCCTCCCAGATCGACGGCAAGCCGAACGCCTCGCCCGCATGGATGGTGATGTGAAAGTTGCCCTGGGCGATCAGGCGGAAGGCGTCGAGATGGCGGGTGGGCGGGTACCCCGCCTCGCTCCCCGCGATGTCGAATCCGACCACCCCCTGATCGCGATAGCGCAGCGCCAGTTCCGCGATCTCGACCGAGCGGGCGGCGTGGCGCATGGCCGTGAGGAGCAGGCCCACGGTGATGCCGCGGCCCGCGCTGCCCTCGGCCATTCCTGCGGCCACCGCCCTCACCACCTGGTCCAGGGTGAGGCCGGACTCGAGGTGTAGCTCGGGGGCGAAACGAACCTCGGCGTACACCACCCCGTCGTCGGCCAGATCCTCGGCGCACTCGGCCGCCACCCGGCGCAGGGCGCCCTCGGTCTGCATCACCGCCACGGTGTGCTGGAAGCGCCCGAGGTACAAGTCGAGACTGCTGCGCGCCTCCGAACGGGTGAACCATCCCGCCAGTTCGCGGGCATCGGTCGTGGGCAACCCGGGATAACCGGCCTCGTCGGCCAGCTCGACGACCGTCGAAGGCCTCAGACCACCGTCGAGGTGGTCGTGCAGCAGGACCTTCGGGGCCCGCCTGAGGGTCTCGAGAGAAGGTCCATTGCTCATGGCCATCACGATACGGTCCGCGTCGGGATCCGGGACGGCCCCACGAGCCGCTTGCTAGAATTTTGGTCAGTCTTCTCAGTCCCCGCACCGTCGGGCTGAGACCAAGGGGGGGACCAATGACCCGTCGGACGAAAACCGCCTCAGTAGCGTTCGTGGTCCTGGTCGTGGCCGCCGCCTGCTCGAAGAGCACCAACACGACGACCAGCTCGACCACGGCCAACTCGACCACGGCCAGCACTGCGGCACCGGGCCGGGGGGCCACCACCACCACTGGCCCGTCGTCGACCGGCACCCTGACCGCCTGCATGGTGACCGACACCGGGGGCATCGACGACCGCTCCTTCAATGCTTCGTCCTACCAGGGCCTGACCGACGCCAAATCGGTCGACCCCAACATCACGACCAAATACGTGCAGTCGACCAGCCAGAGCGACTATGTCCCTAACATCAACTCCCTCATCGCCCAAAAGTGCGGGATCATCGTCACCGTCGGCTTCCTGATGGGCGACGCCACCCAGGCCGCGGCCAAGGCCAATCCCACCCAGAACTTTGCCATCGTCGACTTCAGCTACACGACGCCGCTCCCCAACGTGAAGGCCCTGGTCTTCAACACCGCCCAGGCCGGCTTCCTGGGTGGCTACTTGGCGGCCGGCATGAGCAAGACCGGTTCGGTGGCCACCTTCGGCGGCATCAAGCTGCCCACCGTGACCATCTACATGGACGGATACGCCGAAGGCGTGGCCTATTACAACACCAAGCACAACACCCAGGTAAAGGTGCTGGGATGGGATGAGAAGGCGAAGAACGGGACCTTCACGGGCGACTTCACCGACCAGGGCAAGGGCAAGAACGTCACCCAGACCTTCATCCAGCAGGGCGCCGACATCATCTTCCCGGTGGCCGGCAATGTGGGCCTCGGCGCGGCTGCCGCCGTGCAGCAGAACGGTAACGGGGTGCACATGCTCTGGGTTGACACCGACGGCTGTGTGAGCGCCCCTCAGTACTGCAGCGTGTTCATCTCCAGCGTGGAGAAGGGCATCGCGGTGGCCGTGAAGCAAGCCGTGCTCGACGCCGCCAACGGTGCCTTCAAGGGTGGCAACTACATCGGCACGCTGGCCAACAACGGGGTCGGGCTGGCGCCGTTCCACAACTTCCAATCGCAGGTTCCCCCAACCCTGCAGTCCGAGCTGGACCAGGTGAAGCAGGGCATCATCACCGGGTCGATCACCATCACGTCACCCAGCCAACCGACCAGCTGAACGGCAGCGCTCCGGCAGCCGGCACCTCGTGAAGCTCGAGCTGCGGGGCATTACCAAGCGCTTCGGCTCGGTGCTCGCCAATGACCACATCGACCTGACGGTCGAACCCGGTCAGATCCACGCCCTGTTGGGCGAGAACGGGGCGGGCAAGTCCACCCTGATGAACATCCTCTATGGGCTCACCCGGCCCGACGAGGGAGAGATCCTGATCGACGGGTCGCCTGTGACGTTTTCCCGGCCCAAGGATGCCATCGCGGCCGGGATCGGCATGGTCCACCAGCATTTCATGCTGGTGCCGGTGTTCACGGTGGCGGAGAACGTGGTTCTGGGCGCGGAACACAGGGGACGTTTTGGGCTGCTCGACCGCGGCCGGGCCCGCCAGGACGTGCTGCGGGTCTCTAAGGAGTTCGGTTTCACGGTCGACCCCGACGCCCTGGTGGACAACCTGCCCGTCGGCGTCCAGCAGCGGGTGGAGATCATCAAGGCGCTGCTCCGGGATGCCACCCTGCTGATCCTCGACGAACCGACGGCGGTACTCACTCCGGGGGAGACCGAGGAGTTGTTCGCGGTGATGCGATCGCTGCGCGATTCCGGGCACTCGATCGTGTTCATCACCCACAAGCTGAACGAGGTCCAGCACATGGCCGACACGATCACTGTCATCCGCCAGGGCCGGGTCGTGGCCAACATGGCGCCCACCTCGTCCGATGAGGAACTGGCCGCCCAGATGGTCGGCCGGGCCGTGCGGCTGGCCCCCGAGAAGGCAGCCGCGATGGTCGGGGACGCAGTACTCGAGGTGGAGGGCCTCACTGTCGCCGACGACCTGGGCCATACCGCCGTCAAGGGCGTCTCGTTCGACATCAAGGCCGGTGAGATCCTCGGCATCGCGGGCGTCCAGGGCAACGGCCAGACCGAGCTGTGTGAAGCCCTGGTGGGGCTGCGACCGGTGCTCGA
This sequence comes from Actinomycetota bacterium, assembly GCA_030947025.1. GTDB lineage: Bacteria > Actinomycetota > Acidimicrobiia > Acidimicrobiales > Palsa-688 > JALYXV01. Next base: position 48,550 of record JALYXV010000347.1, read on the forward strand.
GGGCCGCTTCTCGGTGCGGGGACGGGACCTCACGGGCCAGCGGACCCGGGAGATCCTCCACTGCGGGGTGGGCTATGTGCCCGAGGACCGCCAGGCCGAGGGGCTGGTCACACAGTTCTCGGTGGCCGAGAACCTGGCCCTGGATCGCTACGACCGCCCTCCGTACTCCAACGGCTTGGCCCTGAACTTGGTCGTGATGGACCGGGCCGCGACCGAGCAGGTCGAGCAATTCGATATCCGGACCGAGTCCATCCACACGCCCGCATCGTCGTTGTCGGGCGGCAATCAGCAGAAGGTCGTGGTGGCCCGCGAGCTGTCCCGCTCCGTGGGCCTGCTGATTGCCTGCCAGCCCACGCGCGGCGTCGACGTGGGATCGATCGAGTTCGTGCACCGGCGGATCGTGGACGTGCGCAACCAGGGGGCGGCGGTGCTGCTGGTCTCCACGGAGCTGGACGAGATCGCTGCCCTGGCCGACCGGATCGCGGTCATGTACGAGGGCCGCATCGTGGCCGTCCGCCCGGCGGGGGCCACGCGCGAGGAGCTGGGCTTGCTCATGGCCGGTGGCGCGGGGCCGGCCGAGGCGCCCGCCGGTCCGGCCGACCAACTGGGGGAGCCAACGTGAGCGACGACGTGGCCGCCCCACCCGAGCACGGGGTTCGCGGGCGAAATGCTGTCCTCGATGCGGTACTCGAGGGCAACTCCATCACCGTGACGTTCTTGGCTTTCGTCGCGGCCATCGTCGTCGGGGGCTTGCTCATCGCCTTCACCGACCCCGCCGTACTCCCGAAGTTCGGGCATTTCTTCTCCGCTCCGGGCGCCGCCATCGGGGCCGCCTGGTCGTCCGCCAGCGGTGCCTACACCGCCATGTTCCGCGGCTCGATCGTCGACATCCACCAAGTCACGGCCGCGCTCCATGGCGGATCGATGGCCGCGGTGTTCCAGCCCCTCTCGGAGACGCTCGTCATCGCCACCCCGCTGATCCTGGCGGGCCTGGCTGTGATGCTCCCCTTCCGCTGCGGTCTGTTCAACATTGGCGCCACCGGACAGTTCATCGGCGGGGCGCTCATCGCCGGCTGGATCGGCTTCGCCCTGCAGCTACCACCCCTCATCCATGTGGTCGTGGCCATCGCCGGCGGGTCGGTAGGTGGGGCCGTGTGTGGGTGGTTGGTCGGATTCCTGCGGGCCCGCACGGGAGCCAACGAGGTAATCGTGACCATCATGTTCAACTACGTGGCCCAATACCTCCTGCTGTACCTGCTGGGCACCCGGGCCTTCCGGCGCCCCAATCGGGTCGACCCGATCAGCCGGGTGGTGCACCGAACCGCCCGGCTCCCCCACCTGGTCGGTACCAGCCTCAGGGTGAACTTCGGGTTTGTACTCGCGATTGGCGCCGCCGTCGCCGTGTCCTGGCTCATCAAGCGCAGCACCGTGGGCTTCGAGCTGCGCACCATCGGCGCCAACGCCGACGCCGCTCGGGCCGCGGGGATGAACGTCGAGCGCGGCTTCATCGTGGTGATGCTCCTCGCCGGGGCCCTGGCCGGCCTGGCTGGCGCCAGCGTCGTGCTCGGAACCGACTACTCGCTCACCCCGGGTATCTACGGGACCTACGGGTTCGACGCCATCACCGTCGCCCTGCTCGGGCGGGGAACGTCGCTCGGCGTGGTGCTGGCGTCCTTGCTGTACGGCGCCCTGCATGCGGGCGGGGTGCAAATGCAGGCGGCCACCCAGACGCCGGTTGACATCGTGATCGTCATCCAGGCCCTCATCGTGCTGTTCATCGCCGCCCCGCCGCTGGTGCGCTCCATCTTCCGCCTCCGCGGCCAGCGGTCCGGTCCCGAGAGGCGGGCCGCGTTGAAGGTGGTCGGGGCGTGACCGGCCCGTGACCACAACCCTCGCTCCTTCGCTCCCGCCCTCGGTCACACCCGCGTCCCGGCGGGGACGGCGCATCACCAAGCGGACCGCGGGCGGCCTGGTGATCGGTGTCCTCGGCCTGGTCGACGTCGTGGGCTTCGGCCTCCAGGCCCGGTCGGGCGATGCCCACCTCGGGCTGACCTTGGCCGGAGCCTCGGTACGCCTGTCGCCGCTCACGCTGCCCCCGGGCCCGACGGCCGTCGTCGCCGGAGTGATCACCATGAGTTTGGCCGGGCTGTGGCTGCGGGCTGATCTGGGCAAGCTGGCCCGTCGGGCGGTGATCGTGGCCGCCGGGATCCTGTTCCTGCTGTCGTTCCTCGGCTGGGCGTCAGCGGGCAAGACAATGAGCCTGGTGGGGCTGCTCCAGAGCTCCGTGGACCGCTCGATTCCGATCGTCCTCGGCGCCCTGGCCGGCTGCCTGTGCGAGCGGGCGGGCGTGATCAACATCGCTATAGAGGGCCAACTGCTCGTGGGCGCCTTCGCCGGGGCGGTGGTCGCCAGCGCCAGCCATTCGCTCTACCTCGGGCTGGTCGCGGCGGCTCTGGCGGGCGGATTGCTGGGCCTGATCCTGGCGGTGTTCGCCATCCGCTACGCCGTCAACCAGATCGTGGTCGGGGTGGTGCTCAACGTCCTGGCGACCGGACTGACGGGCTACCTGTACGACCGCGCCCTGATCCGGTACCAGAACACCCTGAACGCCCCCGCTGTCTTCCGGCGAATTCCCATCCCGTTGCTCTCGAAGGTCCCAATCGTTGGGCCCGTCCTGTTCGACTCGACCATCTTCTTGTACTTGACCTTCGCCCTCCTCATCGTGATTCAGGTCGGGCTGTTCCGGACCCGCTGGGGCCTACGGGTGCGGGCGGTCGGTGAACACCCGGTGGCGGCGGAGACGGTGGGGATCCGGGTTCTCGGGATTCGCTACCGCAACGTGGTGCTGGGCGGGCTGGTGGCCGGCATCGGCGGCGCCTATCTGACCATCGGGTCAGTCGGGCCGTTTGGCAAGGACGTCTCCTCGGGCAAGGGCTTCATCGCCCTGGCGGCGCTGATCTTCGGGCGGTGGACACCCATCGGCGCCCTGCTGGCCGCGCTCCTGTTCGGCTTCGCCGATGCAGTGCAGAACATCCTGTCGGTGCTGGGCACCTCCATACCCTCGGACTTCCTGCTGATGATCCCCTACATCGTCACCATCGTCGTGGTCGCCGGGATGGTCGGCCGGGTGCGGCCGCCCAAGGCCGATGGTCAGCCCTATGTGAAGTCTTGACCGCGCCCCGGGCGGTGGCGGTGGCGGTGGGACCGGCGGTGGCCGCCGCCTTGGCCGATGGGCGGCCGGTCGTCGCGCTCGAATCGGCGATCATCACCCATGGTCTGCCCCGACCCCTCAATCGCGAGGTGGCCAGGGAGCTCGAGGACCGGCTGCGGGCCGAAGGCGTGATCCCGGCGACGGTGGGTGTGATCGACGGCGTCGCCACCGTGGGCCTGAGCCCGGCCGAGCTGGAACAACTGGCGGCCACGACCGGGGATGTGGCCAAGGCGAGCGTCCGGGACCTCCCGGTGGTCATGGTCCGGCGAGGGGCGGCCGGGACGACGGTGGCGGCGACCGCCTGGCTTGCACACCACGTGGGCATCCGAGTGTTCGCCACGGGCGGCATCGGCGGCGTTCACCGCGGCGCCGACCACACCTTCGACGAGTCGGCCGACCTGCCCACGCTGGCCCGGACCCCGATCGCGGTCGTCTGCGCGGGGGTCAAGTCCATCCTGGACGTGCCCGCGACCCTCGAGCGGCTGGAAACTCTCGGGGTGGTCGTTCTGGGGTACCGGACGCGGTCATTTCCCGGGTTCTACGTGGCCGACTCAGGTGAGGAGATCGCGGTATCGGTCTCCGGGCCCGAGGAGGTGGCGGCCGTCATGGGGTTGGTCCAGGAGCTGGGCCTGCCAGGGGCGGTCGTCGTCGCCAACCCCGTGCCCCCGGCCGAGCAGCTCGATCCCGCAGTGCACGACGCGGTCATCGCCGAAGCTATGGCCGTGGCGGCGGCCCGGGGCATCCGCGGCCCGGCCCTGACCCCCTTCCTGCTCGACCGCCTCCGACAGGCGACCGGAGGCGCCAGCGTGGCGGCCAACCTGGCCGCGGTCCGTCACAACGTGGCGGTGGCGGGCGCCATTGCCCGGGCGTGGGCCGACCGTGGCTAGGCCCCGTCCTTCGAGGTCGTACCCCGCGCCATCGGCCGTCGGCCGTGTCAGTATTCTGTGGCAGTTTATGGGGCCACCGGCCCCACAAAGTGCCACAGTTCCGGATGGGTACCGCCGGAATCAGTGCGGGACCCCCTCGTGACCGGCGTCCTCGTCGTGGGCGACGTCATCAACGACGTGATCGTTCGGCCCGCCGGTCCGGCCGCGACGGATACCGACACCATGGCGGCCATCGCGTCGGTTCCGGGCGGATCAGGGGGCAACCAGGCGGCGTGGCTGGCCGCGCTCGGTGTGCCCGTCCGCCTGGCGGCCCGGGTCGGAGCCGGCGACGCCGATGCCCAGCGCCAACTACTGGTCGAGGCGGGAGTAGATCCCCGGTTGTCGGTCGATCCGGAGCTGCCGACCGGCTCGATAGTGGTGGTGGTGGGTGAGGGCGGCACCCGTTCCATGTACACCGACCGTGGCGCCAACGCCCGCCTCGGCAACCTTGGCGTCGACCTGCTGGCCGGCGTAGGACACCTGCATGTCTCTGGCTACGCGCTCATCGAGCCCGGCAGCCGGGCCGCCGTTGCGTCTCTCTGGCAGGCGGCTGGTCAGTCGGGGCTCACCCGGTCGGTCGATGCCGCCTCGGCCGCATTCATGGGCGAGATCGGGCCGGCGTTCCTCGACTGGACCGAGGGAGCCGACATCGTGTTCGCCAATCTGGCTGAAGGCAATGTGATTACCGGCACGGACGAAGCCGACGGCAACGATGTGGCCACCCGGCTGGTTCAGAGCTATCCCGTCGTGGTGTTGAAGCTGGGGTCCAGCGGCGCGATCGTGGCCACGCCGTCAGAGAGGGTGGCCTGCCCTCCCGCCGATGGCGCCGTGGTCGATCCGACCGGCGCGGGCGACGCGTTCTGCGCCGGCTTCCTCTCCCGCTGGCTGGGCGGAGCGGCCCTGCACGAGGCGTGCGCCGCCGCTCGCCAGGCTGCGGCCGGGGCGATGGCGACTGTAGGCGCCCGGTCCCCGGCGCCCGCGCCACCAGCGGCACCCGCCGGGTCGGAAATGGCGACTGCAGCCAGCACGCCCGAGGCAGCGGCGCGTGGTGGGGCCTCGACCGGGCCGCCATGGGGACGGCTCAGGCAGGCCGCCCGCGTGGCGTCGGCATCCGCTCACGCCCCCTACTCGGGGCTTCGTGTCGGGGCCGCCGGTGTGACCGACCGTGAGCGGGTTCTCACCGGCTGCAATGTCGAGAACGCCTCGTTTGGGCTGGGCCTCTGCGCCGAGTGCGGCTTGGTTTCGGCATTGCGCGCCGCTGGCTCCGATCGCCTGGTGGCCATCAGCGTCGTCGCTCAGGACGGCATGCCGCTGGCGCCGTGCGGGCGGTGCCGCCAGGTGCTGTGGGACAACGGAGGCCCCGACATGCTGATCGACCGCGGGCCGGGCACCGATCCCATCCGGCTCGGGGACCTGCTCCCCGGGGCGTTCGGCCCCGACGAGCTGGCCCGACGGACCGCCCCATGACCACCTTCGATGCGGTCGGCATCATCAAGACCAAGCGCGACGGCCACCGCCTGACCGACGACCAAATCCGGTGGTTCATCGAGTCCTACACCGCCGGCCAGGTAGCCGATGAACAAGCCGCTGCCCTGCTCATGGCCATCGTGTGGCACGGGATGGGCGCCCGGGAGTTGGCCACCTGGACCGACGCCATGATCGCCTCGGGGGAACGCCTCGACGTCTCCACGGTCGGCCGTCCCACCGTCGACAAGCACTCCACCGGAGGCGTCGGCGACAAGGTTTCTCTGGCGTTGGTACCCATCGTGGCGGCCTGCGGCGCCGCCGTCCCCCAGCTGTCGGGACGAGGTCTGGGCCATACCGGAGGGACACTCGACAAGATGGAATCGATCCCGGGATGGCGGGCGACGCTGTCGCCCCAGGAGATGGTCGCGGTGCTGCAACGGGTGGGCGGCATCATCTGCGCCGCCGGCGCGGGGCTGGCCCCGGCCGATGCCCGGCTGTACGCCCTGCGCGACGTCACCGGCACGGTCGAGTCCATCCCGCTCATCGCCAGCTCGGTCATGTCCAAGAAAATCGCCGAAGGCACGGAGGCGCTGGTGCTCGACGTCAAGGTGGGCACGGGGGCATTCATGTCCGATGTGGGCCACGCCCGCCAGCTGGCCGAAACCATGGTGCAACTCGGCCAGGCCCACGGCGTACGTACCTCCGCCCTCATCACCGCCATGGACACCCCGCTCGGGCGGGCCGTCGGCAACGCGGTCGAAGTGGAAGAGTCCCTCGACGTTCTCGGAGGGATGGGACCGGATGATCTGGTCACCGTCACCCTGGCCCTGGCGGAGGAGATGCTGACGCTGGCAGGAGTCCACGGCGATCCCGACGCCGTCCGTCAGGACGGTCGGGCCCTGGCGACCTGGCGAGCCATGGTGGCCGCCCAAGAAGGGGATCCGGATGCCGCACTGCCCCGCGCCGCCGACCATCGGGCGGTGACCGCGCCTCAAGCCGGCTATGTCACCCGACTCGACGCCCGAGCCATCGGCACCGCGGTGTGGCGGCTGGGCGCGGGGCGAGCCCGGAAGGAGGATGCGGTCAGCACGACGGCGGGCGTCTGGTGCCGGGCCAAGCCGGGCGAGTGGGTCGAAGCGGGGCAACCGGTAATGGAGCTGGCCGTCGACGACCCATCGCGGGTACCGGCGGCCCTCGACGCCCTGACCGGTGCCTTCGACATCGGGCCCGAACCCCCGCCGGCCCAACCCCTCATCCTCGACCGCATCCGAATCTGAGGACGCAACGAGGAAACCAAGCCGGGGCGGATCTCTGTGCGATTTCACAGGGACTCAAAAGGGGGTCGAGTTAGCTGACGGGCCAGCGCGGTTGTGGGCGGGGTGTGATGCGCCCGATCACCCGGGCGGCCGCGGCCCGAGCCTCGGCCAGCACCGCGGGCTCGTCGAGCGTCATCGCCACCCGATCACGCAGCAGGACGCGCCCGTCCACCAGCACCGTGTGGACGTCACTCCCATCGGCGGCGTACACCAGGTTGGACACCGGGTCAGTCACCGGGGTGGTGTGGGGCCGACCCAGCTCCACGAGCACCACGTCCGCCCTTTTCCCCACTTCCAGCGACCCCAGTTCGTCGCTGCGCCCGATCGTCCGGGCCCCACCGATTGTCGCCAGCTCCAGCGCCTGTTCCGCGCTCAGGGAGCCGGCCCGGCGGTTGGCGACGTTCTGCACCAGGCATCCGGCCTTCATTTCCCCAATCATGTCGAGTCGGTTGTTGTTGGCCCCCCCATCGGTGCCGAGGGACACATTGGCCCCGGCGCCCTGGAGGGCGGTCACCGGCGTGACCCCCGTCGCCATCTTCATCGTGGCGGTCGGGCTGTAGACGACCGACGTCCCGGTCGCGGCCACGATCTCGATCTCGCGTTCCCACATCCAGCAGGCATTGATGAGGGCCACGTTGGGCCCGAGCACCCCGTGGTCGTCCGCCCACTCCACCGGGCTCAACCCGAAGGTGGCCTCGTAAAACTCGGCGTCCTCGATCTCCGAACAGAAGTGGTACACGATGCCCGTGCCGGCGTCACGGGCCGCCTGGGCCACGGCCCGGTAGAACGGCGGGTCGTACCGATCTCCCTCCTGGCGGGGCACCATCAGTCCGAACCACATCTGGATCAGCCCCCCGGCGGCACCCTGCCAGCGGTCGACCGCCTCGACGGCCGTCCGCAGCGACCGCTTGGCGTCGACCGCTTCGGCACCTGGCTCGACCCAGCGAGCCAGGACCGCCCGCAGGCCGGACGGTCCGATCACGTCGGCGAGCGCATCCAGATCGTCGGTCGGATCGACATTGGGGCTGAGAAAACAGGTCGTACCCGACCGGACCATCTCCAGCAGGCTCAGGCGGTAGGCGGCCAGCAGGTCCTCGCGGCTGCGCTGGGCCCGCCACGGGTCGATCCAGTCCCGGAGGAACGGCACCCAGTGCACGTCGTCCGTCGTACCCCGCAGCAGCGACTGGTCGGCATGGCTGTGGGTGTCGATGAGGCCGGGGATGGCAACCATTCCCCGCCCGTCCAGGCGGTGGGCCAGGGGGTAGCGGACCGCCAGGTCGGCGGCCTTGGCGACCGCGGCGATGTGGGCCCCGTCGACCAGGATGCCGGCGTCGGCGATGACCCGGCGCTCCGGGTCCATGGTGATCGCGGTCACCGGAGCGATGAGCAGCACCGGAGCAGTTTGCCAGCGCTGGGCGCCTGTATCAGGGCGTGGCTTCATCCACCGGGCTTGAGCTGGATTCCCTGGGCGTCGAGCCCGAAGTCACGCATTCCGTGGCATATCCGGCGTTCCGCGGCGACTTGTCGTGAATACCGCAGTTAAGTCGCCTCGGAACGTTGTACATGCCACGGTTCGGGCCTAAATCAGCCAACAACCCCACTCCGGCCGCGAAAATGCGGTCAATCAGTGGAAGCGTTGCTGGTGCGGTCCGTCATCCGGGGCCATGCTGGCTACCTCGAGGTGGCCCATTGGGCGACGACTGCCTGGCCGCCGAGACAGCCCGAGAGCCGGAAGCCGTCAATTCCGGCAACGCTCAACACGGCCGGTGAGACATGGATCGTGGCGGTGGCGAGCGTCATGCCTGCTCAGCCTGATCGTCGCTCCCTCGGCGAGTATCACACAGACACGTGGTTTGCATTATCCCGTCATTCCCCATTGTGCGCTGAGCTATCCTCACGATTCGGATGGAGGCATTGCCGAGCGGAGGCGGTGGCCGGTGGGACTAGGAGTAGTGGCGGTTGCCGAGTTCCTGCTGGTAGTGACGGCACTCGCCAAGCTGACCGCCCCCGCGCCGGCGGCAGGCGCCCTGCGCTCGCTCGGGCTGCGAGTTCCTCACCACCTGGTCCGCATCGGTGCCGCGGCCGAGTTGGTGGCCGGCGCCGGCGCCTTGGCGTCGGGTTGGCCGGTATTTGCCGGTCTGGTGGCGCTGTGGTTCGCCGCCTTCGCCGCCTTCATCGTCGTCGCCCGGCGCCGGCCCGAGGCCGTCACATCGTGTGGTTGCCTGTCCCTGCCCATGGGAGGATCCGACCGCGACACCCCACCGACGGTGGGCCACTTGGTCTTTGACATCGCGGCAGCGGCTGTCTGCTTGGGAGCCGCCGTCTGGCCCGTCCCGGGCGTCGTTACGGCCCTTGGTCGCCAGCCCATGGCGGGGATCCCCATGATCGGGCTGGTGGTATTGGGTTGCTGGCTGTCAATGATCCTGCTCACGGTGGCACCACAAACGGCCCTGGCCGCGACCACTGCCCGCACCGCCCGTGCGGCCAAGAACCGGGCCTGAAGGTACCGATGCTCGCCTTGGTCATCATCGAGGGCGTGGTTGTGGCCATGTTGGCGTTCCTGGTCGTCGGCCTCCTGAAGAGCCATGCCGAGATCCTCCGCCAGCTCCACGAGCTCGCCCCTCGCCCGGCGGAATCCGAGTTCCCTCCCGAGTTGCCCTTGGGGCCGCGACCGGTACCTGTGGGCACGCGCGCTCATGACCTGGTTGGGGAGACGCCTGACGGCGAAGCGGTCGCCATCAGCGTGGCCGGGGCGGCCCACCACACACTGGTTGCCTTCCTCTCCAGCGGGTGCGCCACCTGCGGGGAATTTTGGCATGCCTTCGCCACGCCCGACCAGCTCGGCCTGCCGCCTCGTACCCGGCTGGTCGTCGTCACCCGCGGGGTTGAAGCGGACAGCGTTACTGCCATTCGAGATGTCGCTCCGGCCAACGCGACCGTTGTCATGTCAACCGAGGGCTGGGAAAGCTACGCCGTCCCCGGCTCGCCCTATTTCGTGCTGGTCGATGGGCCGGCCGGAGCGGTCGTCGGCGAAGGCACCGGCACCACCTGGACCCAGGTGCAGAGCCTGATGAGCCAAGCGCTGGGTGACCGGTCGGCGCAAGCCAACCGCTCGGCCCGAAAGCGCCGGACCGACCGGGACCGAGCGGACTGGGACGAGGCCGAATTGCTGGCCGCGGGGATCGGTCCCGGGCACGCCAGCCTGTTCGCGAGTGCTCCCTCATCGCCGGCCAACGGCGCGCCCACCACCACCGCCCCCACCAACGGCTCGCCCACCAACGACACGCCCACCACCGCCGCCTCCACCAACGGCGCGCCCACCACCGCCAGCGCCCCCACCAACGACACGCCGGCCAGCCGCCCCCCGGCGGGAGGAACCAGGCGACCCCCGTCCCGAGGGATCGGCGAGCCGTGAGCCCGGTTCTCGTGCTCAGCTTGGGTGTGGCGACCGCCATGGTCGCCGCCGTCCGGTCGACCTGGTCGCCCTGAGGGGAGTCGATGCTGGCCAGCATCACGCCGCTCGGGGAGCGGGGACGACACCGGAGATGGGCAGTGACGGTAGCGTTCTACCTTGTGGGTTCGGGCGCGGGCGGGGCGGCCCTGGGCACCGTCGCCGCCTTGGCCGGGACGGTCCTGCGCCGGGCCATCCACCCGTCCGGCACCGTCATCCTTCTCGTCGTTGGAGCCGCGGCCGCCGCCGCCATCCTTATCGACACCCGCCGGTCGGGACCAGTGCCGTCGATTCGCCGCCAGGTCAACGAGGACTGGTTGCGCCAATATCGGAGTTGGGTCTACGGAATCGGCTTTGGCCTCCAGCTGGGCGCGGGCGTGGCCACCGTCGTCACCAGCGCGTCAACCTACCTGGTGTTCGTGGTTGCCATGGGTGCGCCGACCGTCTGGCTGGCCATCGCCATCGGCACCGTCTATGGCCTGGCGCGAGCCCTTCCCGTCCTGCTGACCGCCCGAGTCTCGACCTTCGCCCAGCTCGGCCACCTCCACCAGCGGCTCTCGTCCCTCCAGCCCAGCGCCCGCCGGCTCACCCTGGCGACGGAGTTGATCGTTGCCGTGGTCGCGGCCGGACGCGCGGTGGCAGTTCGATGACGAGAACCCTCAGCGCCCTCAACTTCGGCGCCGCGGTCCCGGCCGGTTGGGATGTGCGGATCAGCGCACCGGCGGCAGGCCCGGCGGGAGCGGTCAACTACCCGGTCCTGCACGCGGCCAACTTCCCCTTGCCGGTCTGGCGGGAGGACTTCGGCGGGGAGGAGGTGCTGGCCCGCATGACCGGGCGCCAGGTGTTCGTCGCCCTGCTCGGCTACGGGACCGACGGGGCGGGACGGGGACTCTTCGCCGCGGCCGGATTGCCCCGCCCGCTCCATCCCGAGTGGTTTGACCCGTACCAAATGCAGCGGCCCAGAGCGGGGATGGCCGGGATGCAGAGATTCTTCACCGCTCAGGCGAGGAAGTTCTGCCTCTACGCCGTGCTGGGGTCCTACGCCCAGCGGGCCGGCCTGGTGCCAGTGATCAACCAGTTCCTCGCCGGCGTGACGATCCAACCGGCGGCAACCGCAGCCCAGGGGAGCCCATGACCAGGACCATGACCAGAACCATGGCGAGGGCCATTTCCGGGACCATGACCAGGACCGTGACAGGGCCCGCCACCACGCTTGATCTCGGCCCGACCACGTCCAGCCGCCCCACTTCCGCCTTTTCCCAGCGAGTGGTACAACGTGCGGCCCGCCGGCTGGACCGACCGCGGCGGGGGCCAAAACGAGGATCTGGGCCGGGGGATGGCACCGCCTCCAGCCGGGGCTCGACCCGCCGCAGCTTCCTCGCCCGCAGCGCCATGGTCGGGTCGGCGCTGGCCGTGGCCCCGGCCCGGTTCCTGCTCCGCCCCGGTTCGGCCTATGCCGCCATAACCGACGTCTGCGGTCCCGACGCCAACTGCCTGTCGGGCGGGTTCAGCGTGTTTTGCTGCACCATCAATGGGGGGGTCAACCAGTGCCCGCCCGGAAGCATCCCCGGCGGCTGGTGGCGGGCCGGAACCGGATCCAACTGGTGCTGTGGCGCCGACCGCTACATCATCGACTGCCAAGCCTCCTGCCCGATCGGCTGCGGCTGCGGCAGCAACCACTTGTGCCCCGACTGCCAGGCGTGCAGCAGCGGCTGTTACAACGGTCCATCCTGCGACCAGCGCAACGTGTGCCGGATCCGCTTCCGATACGGCCAGTGCAACCAGCAGATCGGGTGCACGGGCAACGTGTTGTGCCGCATGGTCAGCTGCACCCCACCGTGGCAGATCCCCGGCCTCAACTGCGCGTCCGGCCCCGACAAGACCGACCCCCAGACGGCCGACCATGGGGCCCCGTGCCTACAGCAGGCGTCTTGGACCGGTGGTGCCTTCCCGATCGCGCCCGAGTTGATCCTCGAAAGCCCGGCCGTCGCCCAGGCCCCGGGATCATCTCGCGTCGACATTTTCGTCCGGGGCACGGACCAGCAGGTCTATTGGAACACCAACGACGGGGGCGGGTGGAGTGGATGGCGATGGCTGGGGACACCGCCCGGCGGGTACTTCGCCTCGCCCGCCGCCGTCTCGTGGGGTCCGGGCAACCTGAACGTGTTCGTGTGGGGGCGCGACAACAAGCTCTGGCAGCGTTTCTCGGGGGACGGCGGCCAGAGCTGGTCGGCGTGGTCGAAGCCGCTGGGCAACGAAGGCGTGCTGGCCTCGGCGCCCGCGGTGTGTTCCTGGGGTCCCGGGCGGGTGGACGTGTTCGTCATCGGCACCGACGGCGCGGTCTACCACCGCTGGTTCGACAACGGCTGGAACACCAGCGGCTGGGAATTCCGAGATCGCCCCCCCGCGCCCATCCAGTTCTCCGCCTTGAGCGCGACCGCATGGGGACCGGGTCGGGTCGACGTCTTCGCCACGGCGGGGAACCGGCTGTGGCAAACGTTCTATGACCGCGGCTGGAGTGGCTGGGGCCAGCCGCCCAACTCGGAGAGTGGCACGTTGGTGTCGGCGCCCTCGTCCACCTCCTGGGGACCGGACCACCTGGCGGTGTTCGTCCGGGGCACCGACTCGGGCCTGTTCTGGACGAACTGGTACAAGGACTACTGGAGCGGCTGGGCGCGGGTCGGCATCCCGACGGACACGTTCACCGGCATGCCGGCGGCGGGATCGGGTGGCTGCCAGCAAATCAACGTGTTCGCCCGGGGCCAGGCGGGCCACGTGCGGGATTACGTCTACTCGGGATAAACCCGCATCGGCGCATCGGCGCATCGGCGCATCGGCGCATCGGCGTACCGGCGCACCGGCGCACCGGCCACGGGCGCGCATCAGGCCGGTGGTGCGCGTCACCACCGGCCTGATGCTCTGCTTCCCCTCGGATCTACTTGGCTGATTCAGCAGCCCGCTGCTGGGCCTCCTTCACGCCGGCCTTGGCTTCATGAGCCTTGGCCTCGGCCCGGGCCTGGGACGCTTCCCGCTCGGCTTGGCCCTTGTCCTGCTGGGCTTGGCCCTCACGGCGCAAATCGTCGTTATCGGCGACCGAACCAACAGCTTCCTTGGCCTTACCCTTGATTTCTTCACCAATTCCCATTGCGGATATCTCCTCCCTGGTTGTTTTCAGCCCTTGGCCTGCTGGGCTGCCCGCTCCTTGCGATCTAGCGCCACGGCCTTCGCCTCCTTGACCTGGGCTTCGGCCTCCTTGCGCAACGCCCGCAGCTTCTCGCTGGCTCGGTCCTGCTGCGCATCTCCCTCCTGCTGAAGGCGTTCATTGTTGGTGATGACGCCCATGAATTCCTTGGTCAGGCCGAAAGCCTTTTCACCCACTCCCCGGAGCTTCTGTAAATCAATAGTTCCCATTTGCATGCAAGAGTTATACCCACTGGCCGCGGACGACCAAACCACGGACAAAACGTGCCAAACCGGTAGCGACTGGCCCGTGGCTGCCCTGGGGGATGGACATGACGCCGGTCCCGGGGAGCAGTGGCGCGCTGGTCCCGCTGGCCACCGCACCCCTCGCCGGCCGGTACCATCGCCACGGTCATGGTCCTCGTCTGCCGTCGCGCTCGGAATCATGCCTCTCCTGGCCGCCGGCTGGCGAAACTGATCCCCAGCCCCTCGTCCATCTCCTCACCCATGTGTTCGGGCTGCTGCTCTCCGCCACCGCCGTCCAAGTCATCGTCGACGGCGTCCGCCACCCTGATCACGGCGGGCCGACCCGGAGAGCGGATTGGAGTACCCGGTGCCGGGTATTCACCGACATGTGGCCGTCACCAAGTTCCAGAACTTCCCCCTCGCCGATCGCGGGCGGCGGTGGGATGGCGACGCTGCCGAGAAGCGCGTACGGCGATGGTCCGGTGCCGAGGAGAAGCCCAATACCAAGTACCGCGACGCCCACCTGTGGTACGACGCCGAGAAGAAGGACCAGTTCGGCTCCTACAAGCTGCTGATCGCCGACGTCATCGGCAAGGAACTCAAAGCCGTGCCCCGGGCCATCATGGCGGCCGGTGGAATCATGCAGGGCAGCCGAAGCGGTGTTGACCTGCCGGAAAAGGACATCCCAAGAGTCAGATCGCACCTGGCCAAGTACTACCGGAAGATGGGCGAAACGCCGCCGTGGGACCGTGGGTGACGCCGGTGACATGGGTGACGCCGTGGGACCGTGGGTGACATCGGCGACATGGGTGACGCCGGTGACGTGCGTGACGCCGGTGACATGGGTGACAGCGGTGACGTGGGTGACAGCGGCGACGTGGGTAACGCTCTCGAGCGGTGCCGGGCCGAAGCAGCCGGCTGGACCCGTTGCGATCTGGACCAGCACGCCACGCAGACGGTTCTCGGCGAGGGTCCGCCCCATGCCCGCCTGGCCCTGATCGGCGAACAGCCCGGTGATACGAGGACCGCAGGGCCAGCCCATTGTCGGCCCGTCCGGCGAGCTGCTCGACCGGGCTCTGCTCGCCGCGGGCATCGTCTGGGGGGTCCGGACCCAGGTGTATGTGACCAACGCGGTCAAGCATTTCAAATGGACGCAGCGAGGGAAACGGCGCCTTCACCGGACCCCGAACCAGACCGAGATCCAGGCCTGCCGCCCCTGGCTCGAGTCCGAGCTCGAGCCAGGGGCGGTGGCGGCCAAGGCGGTCCTGGGACTTCTCGGGGCCGTGGCGGCCAAGGCAGTCCTGGGACCGGAGTTCCGCGGCACCCGCTCGCGGGCCGGGTGTTGGCCGCCTCGTTCGGCGCCTGGTGGGGGGGGGGGT
>JALYXV010000353.1 GCA_030947025.1 Actinomycetota bacterium
TATCCGGGCCGCTCGTATCCGGGCCGCTCGTATCCGGGCCGCTCGTATCCGGGCCGCTCCTATCCGGGCCGCTCGTATCCGGGCCGCTCGTATCCGGGCTGGGCAGGAGCCAGTTGCAGCACGCCCGAGCCCGGTTGGCGCAGCGTTGCACCTCCGGCGCGCCGGCGTCGAGCTGCACCACCTGCCGGCGGTCGGGATCGAAGCCCAACCCGGCGTGGCAGCGGAGGCACTCGACGTTCTCGAAGAACACCAGCTGCCCGCAGCGGGGGCAGGCGAAGGCGCGCACCGCTAGCGGCTTCTGACCGCGCTCAGCACGGGACCAGCACCCGCAGTGCGCCGGGCTGGCAGCGGTAACGCAGCGGCGTGACCAGCACCTCGACCTCACCGTCGAGGGCCACCTCGACCTGGTTGCGGTTCAAGTGGACCACGGTAGCGCTGGTCTGCCCGCGCAGGACCAACGGGGAACGGGCCATCCGGCCGAGCAGAAGGGCGCCTACGATGCGCAGCCGCGACAGCGGGCGATCGGCCCGGACCATCCGGACGTCCAGCATGCCGTCGTCCAGGCTCTCTCGGTCGGCCAGGTCCAGGAGGCCCTCACCGTAGGTCCCGTTGCCCACGAAGAACATCCAGGCCTTGCGGGTGACGCCGTCCACCTCGATGTCGACCTGGCCGCCGTCGCGCAGCTGCTCGTAGGCGGCCACCACGTTGGCGACCCCCTTGCGTAAGCGCCGCCGATGGAGTTCTCGCCGGATCACGATCTTGGGGTATACCCCGATGCTGGAGTTGTTCACGAAACACCGTTGGTTGACCCATCCCACGTCGACGGTGATGACCCGGCCCGACACCGCCCGGGCGGCGGCGTCGACGTCGGTCACGCCGGCGTTCTTGGCGAAGTGGTTCCGGGTTCCGACCGGGACCGGCAGTAGGGGTACGTCGGTTCCGACCAGCTGCTCGGCAATCATGCGGATGGTCCCGTCCCCCCCGGCCGCACCAATGAAGGCGGCCCCAGCCGCCAGTGCATCCCGGACCCTTTCGACCAGCCGGTCGGGCGGACACTCCTCGACCACGTGCCCGGCGAAGCGCCGCCGGAGATCCTCGAGGGGCGTCTCAGTGGGACCCGATCCCGGGTTGACGAAGATGACACCCGGCTTCGGTCGGCTCGCTCCCGGCGATGCGGTCACGGTCTGTTCCTCTCGTTTCGTCCGACCACACCACCCCCACGGCCGGCGGTCTGATCGGGGCGAGTTGGCTGGCTCGCCCCGACCAGGATGCCGAGCAATCGACCGATCTCCCGTGACGACAACGACGATGAGGAGGATTTCACAGGCCCGCCCGATATGTCGTCGGGTCCTTTACCCACCCCGCCCGGAGCGTCAAACCGCGGGAACGGCCGGATGGGCCACCCTTTCCCCCTCCCTCCCCGATGCTCGGGGCCGTTTGTCGGTCCCCGCCACCGGGTAGGGAAAAGGTGACCCAGCGCCTCGGGCGGCGGCCCGACAATGAGAGGTTTCACCGATGTCCTGCTGGTCCCACAGCGGGCATGCACGTGTTCACAAGCCTCGTTACCGCCGCCCGGGGCCCGACCCTCGCTCCGCGCTGGACCGGCTCCTAGCCGAGGGCATCGAGGTCGGCGGGCTTCCCATCGACGAACACCCTGATGTCGCCCGCACCGTCGGCCCGCCACGAACCATCCCGGTCCCGGATGAGGGCCGTCTGCTCGTCGATGGCGGCGATACGCAGGCCCCCGGCGGCCAGGCCGAAGGTGCGATGAGCCTTCTCCAACGACCAGGTGTTGGCGTGGGGCAGCACGGCGATCTGTTCGATCAGCCCCAGCCCAAGCGTCAGCGCCCCGCCCCGCGGGTCGATCATGGGATCGCACAACGCCATGGCGCCGGCCGAGGAGCCCGCCACCACCGCTCCGTCATGCCAGGCCTCCTCGAGCGCCTGCCACACCTTGGAGTCCTTGAGCACCGACCGGAGATGAAGTGGCGAACCTCCGCCCAGGTAGATGAAGCGGGCTCGGCGCACCGCGGCGGCGTTGACGCTGTCCTCGGCGTCGGTCCGGCCCAGCACCATCAAACCCCGCACCTGGCCGCCCAGTCGCTCGAAATGCCGTTCAGCGGTGCTCACCGCCCGCTCAGGGTGCTCATAGGCGGCAGCGGTCGGCAGCACCAGCACCTCGGTGCCGCCGCTCGCGGCCAGGAGGCCGGCGTCGAACGTGCACTGCTCCTGCCATTCGGCCCCACCCACCAGGGCCAGCGGCCCGGGATGATCGGTCGCTGTCATGAACCTCCTCCGACGTCGTGTCGCATCTTGGTCCCAAAGGTCGGCACCACACCATCTCGGGACGCGCCATCTCGGGACGAGCCATCTCGGGACGCACCATCTCGGGACGGGCCCGGCGCCAGAACGGACATCTCCGGGTCGGGCTCGCCGATCGGCAGACGCCAGGCCACCGCCTGGACACACGAGGCGAACAGAGGGCCGGCCCCGGGCAGCGCGAAGCGTTGGCAATCCGACACCGACAGGCCGGCCTGGCGGAGCGTCGTCAGGGTGGGGCGATCCAGGTGGCACCCGTGCGCCACCCGGGACCACATGGGCGTGGCGGCCCGCTGCAGTGCCCCCCGCATCCCCAGCGCGGCCACGTGCTCGATCAAGAGCAGGCGGCCGCCGGGAACGAGCCAGGTGGCGATCGCGGCGGCGGTGGCGGCGGGATCGGGAACGCAGCACAGCGTCAGCGTCACGACGATCGTGTCGAACCCACCCTCGGGCAGGTCGGCGTCGTCGACGGCCACGCCGCGGACCTCGAGGGGCACCGTCGTGGTCTCCGCCCGCCAGGCCAGACGAGCGCGCATGCCTGGATCGGGTTCCAGGGCGAGGAGGGCGTCCACGCGATCGGGTCGGTAGTGGCGCAGGTTGAGCCCGCTCCCCGCTCCGATCTCCAACACCCGGCCCCGAGCCGAGGCCACCAAGCGCCGCCGGCGGTCGGCCAAGCCCCGGGCCTCGGTGGCTGCCAGCATCCAGTCGTAGCAGGCGGGACCCCACCAGTGGCACCTCATGGCGCAGGTCACGGTAGCGCCGTTGTGCCCGCACCCCAGCCTGACGGGGCGCCCGGACCACGTTCGGAGGGCCCCAGCCCCAGGCTGGCGGCTCTCGCTCCCCGGACCCGCCTGGGGCCTGCGGGGCCGTACCATCCCAGCCGTATGGACGATGCCCAGCTGGTTGCGGCGGTGCTTGCGGGCGACCGCACCGCCTACGCCGCCCTGTACGACCGCTACGCCGATCGTATTCACGACTTCGGTGCGTCCATCCTCCGCAACCGGGCCGACGCCAGCGACGCCTTGCAGGTGACGTTCCTCATCGCCTTCGAAGCCCTGGACGCGCTGGCCCAGCCCGCCCGGCTGCGATCGTGGCTGTACGCCATCGCCCACCGGGCGGTCCTCGACCGGATCGAAGGCGAGGGGCGGCTGCCCGGCCGCGACGGCGGCCAGGTCGGCGACCTGATCCCAGGTCCGGGCTCAACCGAGCCGCGCCTGTCGCGGGCGGAGCTGGCCGAGTTCGTCTGGCAGGCGGCGGGCGGCCTGCCCCAACGTGACCAGATACTCCTCGATCTCCACCTGCGCCAGGGCTTGGAGGAGCGGGACCTGGCCGGGGCCGCCGGCGTGCCGGTAGCGCAGCTGGACCCCGTCCTGGAGCGGTTGGAGGCCCAATCCGAGCGGGCCCTCGGAGCGCTGCTGGTCGCCCGCACCGGGCGCCGTAGCTGCCCCAGCCTGTCAGGCATTCTGGGCGAGTGGGACGGTCAACTCACGCCCGAGTTCCGGGACCGGGTGACCGCCCATGTCGACGACTGCGAACTGTGCAACAGCCGGCGCCGGATCGCGCCGAGTCCACTCGGCCTGCTGGCCGCCACCCCGATGGCTCCTGCGCCGGCCTATCTCCGCTCGGTCGTGCTGGGCAAAGCCGAATTGGAGGCGCTCGAGCGCACCGGCGCAGACGGGTCCGGTCGGATGCTGGCCAGCGCGGGCTGGGCGTTTGGCGGCGACGGCTTCCCCGACCTGCGCGGAGGCGACCGCCCTCGCCCGGTCGTCCCGGCCCGACCGGTCCACCCCCGCTCCCCGCCGCCGGCCGTCTCGGCGCCGACCGCCCCCGGACCCCGGATTGGGATCGGGTCTGAGG
>JALYXV010000366.1 GCA_030947025.1 Actinomycetota bacterium
CAGCAATACAACTCGGCGATCCGGGGCCTGTTCCGCGACCTGCGTCGCCACCTGGAACGAGCCTGGGTGCAGCACACCGGTGCCGACCCTTACGCCGGCGACGTCTGGGAGGTGGCGCTGCTGGACCTGCAACCCAATGGGGCGCGACGCTGGCCGGCCACCCAGGGAGCTATCGACTTCAGGGTCGTCGAGCTGGGCTGGCTGCGCGAGGTGATCAAGGACTGGGCCCGCAACACCCGTCCCTACCTGCAGCGGCTGCGCGAAGCGTTGCGAGCCTGTCGCGTCGCCTCTCAGACGCTGGTGGCTGCCGGTCGCACCGATCCGACCCGCTTGGGCGCAGGGGACTTCGCGCTCATCATGCAGGCCATCTCCGGGCAGCGTCGCGCTGATGGTCGTCTGTACTCGGCCGCCCACCGAAACCTGCTCGTCTACATGCTCCGTGAGCAGATCGAGCACGGTCGAGCCAACGGTCTCATGGCCCAGGTGCCCGACCCCTTCGGCCGCGGGCGGCACCAACGCGTCGTTGAGGATCCCAACGAAGACGAGCTGGGCAAGGCGTTGCCCGAGTCGGTGATCCGCCAACTCGACACTCATCTCCATCTGCTCGGGCCCCGGGGCCGGGCCGGCTCGATCAGCGCCGCCGATCTGCAGGCCATGCACCAGACGATTTACCGAATCCTGCGTGACACCGGCCGGCGCCCCGGCGAGGTGGTGAGCCTCCGAGTCGGCTGCATCGAAGTGATCGACGGCCAGCACAATCTCATCTACGACAATCACAAGGCCGCCCGGCGGCGGCGCCTCCCTATCACCGCCGACACGGCGCCGGTGGTCTTGGCCTGGGAACGTCACCGGGCCGACCTGTCGACGCCGCCAGCGACCCACCAGTGGCTGTTCCCCTCCCCGCTACTGCGGGCCCGTCAGTCCCTCGGCCACCTCACGGCGAACTGCGTCGGCCGGGCGTTCAACGCCTGGATGGAGCGGGCCCCGACCATCGACAGCGAAGTGCTCGGCCCCGACGGGACGCCGCTGCCCTTCGACCGCTCGCTCGTCACCCCCTACGTGCTGCGGCACTCCTACGCCCAGCGCCACGCCGACGCCGGGGTTCCCGTCGACGTGCTCAAAGAGCTCCTCGATCACGCCGCCATCGGGACCACCATGGGCTATTACTCGATCAGCCTCAAGCGCAAGCAGCACGCCATCCGCGCCGTCGGCTCCCTGGCCGTGGATGCCAACGGCAACCCCGCCCCGTTCGCCGGCGCCCTCGCGTACGAGCGAGCGTCGGTGTCGGTGCCGTTCGGCAACTGGCACCGAACCCTCCAACGTCAAGGCGGGAGGCGGGCACTGTCCGATCCGGTTCCAGTGTGCGGGCTGCGGCTTCTACCGGCCCGACCCCTCCTACCTGCCCGTCATCGACGAACACATCGCCAGCCTGCGCGCCGACAAAGAGACCGCCCGGGCCATCGGCGCCGCCGACTACGTCACCGCCAACCTCACCGCCCAAATCGACGCGTTCACCGCCGTCGCCGAGAACATGGGCCGCCAACTCAACACCCTCGACGCCGACCAGCGCGCCGAAGTGGAACAAGCCAGCCGCCTGCTACGCCGCGCCCGCGCCGCCCGACGCATCCGCCTCGTCGCCGCGGCCGACACCGAAGCGAGCTGACCCGTGGGCCGCCCGACCGCCCAAACCCGCGGGCCTGGCCGCCGCCCGGGCCCGAGACAGCCACGACAAACGCCAACGCGCCCTGGCCGCCCTGCAAACCCTCGAAACCGCCGGCGAAACCATGACCTTCCCCGCCGTCGCCATAGGCGCCGCCGTGTCCACCTGGCTGCTCTACAGCCCCGGCATCCGAGAGCACATCGACGCCGCCCGGCAACGCCAAACCACCCAAGCCATAACCCAAACCTCCACCACCGCCCCGGCCACCACAGCAGGCCTGCGAGCCGATCTCGCCCTCGCCCGCCAAGAAATCCAAACAACTCCGCGCCGAACGCGAGCACGTACCTCACGTGCCTCACACGCCAAACACCTCGCCACCAGGACTTTCACCGATCGACTCCAGATAAGCTCATTAGGCTCTTTATGTTCAGCTGAACATAACCCACCCTGCGGTGTCCCCGACACCGAGTCGGCGATCACCCCGTCCTCCAACACCCCCACCCGCAGCCACGACCGGAGCAGCTTCAGCATCTCCCGATCCGACACCCGGCGGGCCACTTGGGCCATCAAGGCATCCTGGTCGATCGAGCCGAAACAGTTGCTCAAGTCGGCGTCAACCACCCAGTCCAGGCCCCGGTTCGCCTCGGCCCTGATGACATCCAGGGCCTGCAGGATTCACTTGATGTACGGACCGGCCGCTCGCCACCCTTCCCGAATGAGGGGCGTGACACCCGGCTTCGACAAAACAGGACCTCTCCCGCCGCCGGGGGCCTCGCTACCAGGGACCCTGGCGTCTCCCCGGACCGGACCTCCACCGGTTGGCTGACCTCAGCTTCTCGCTCCGGCTCCTACCTATCGCATCACCTCACTTCCTACATGAAAGCGCCCGAGCTACCTGGGCGCACCTACCCAAATACGTTGGCCCCGAGCGAGGACGGGTCGCTGCTGCTGAACACGCCGTCGAGCGCCTCGATGAACTCGCTGTAGCTGATCGTGCCGTCACCGTCACGGTCGATGTGGTCAAATCCGGCCGCGGCCATATCCCCGTCCATATCGATCGCGGTGAACATCTTCACGTACTCCTCACGGCTGAGCACGTCGTCGCCGTCTTGGTCCGACGCGCGAAAGAGTGCGCGCGAAACGACGAGCACGGCGTCCTCGATATACTGAGGATCCTGGAGAATACCCTTCTCGACGGCCGTCACGTACTCCTCACGGGTGAGGCGCCCGTCGTCGTCGGCGTCAGCGCGGATCCGGAGCTGCTCCCAGGCCTGGCGGTACGCGCGTTGGAGATCCTGATGGTGCTGAGACCGCTCGTCGGGGGCCAACGCGGCGCACATCTGGTTCGCTCGCTGGGTGAAGTCATCGCGGTCGAGAAACCCATCAGCGGTCGCGTCTAGGGCGTCAAACATCGCCGAGATGTTCTTTTGTTGCAGATCACTCAACATCACTGGACTCCCTTCGAATAGGACGACAACAGAACGAGCGATTCTAATGCGCGTCCCGAGCGGAGGGCAACGGGCGATGTTGCCTTGGGCGGAGGCCCCGGGGCGGGATGCCGATGTGAGCGCTCGCGGGGGCTCCGTCGAGTTGAGTATCGCCGGGGCGTGTGGGCGACCCGGTCGGCATGAAGCGGCGTCGCCGTCGCCAACCCATCCATGTGCTGTCAGGGTTCGCCGGGTTCCGGTTCCCCGCCGGGCACCACCGTGGTCGCACCAGCCTACGCCTGGTAGTTCGAATAGAACTGATAGGTTGGCGTCCCGTCCTCGCCGTGGTTCATTTGGATGCAGATTGCCCTGTCATTCGATGACTAAGTGGTCCATCCGTGGAACTACAGTTATGTGGTTTGATGTTGGGTGCGGCGAGGGGTTTCGGCGGTGCCGCGTTCATCCAGCATGGAGAGGACGCGTGGCGAGCACCATCCCATATCTGATCGGGTTGAACGTAGAGCTACGCCAGGAGCTCGAACGCCCGGCCCGGGCCTACTCCGGTGCCTATTGGCGGGTGCGGGCCAAGATCGCTCATGGCCGCCGACGGCGTCGAGAACTGTGAGATTGCCCGTCGCTTGGACACCAGCGCCCAGATGGTGCACCGGTGGCGGAAACGATTCTTCGAGACTTCGAGAAAGGTTTGGAGGGCTTGGACAACCATCGTCGATCCGGGCGTCCCCGGGTCCTTTCCCCCCTCGGTGGTCGTCGAGGTCAAGCAGCTGGCCTGTGAGCTGCCCGCCACTACCGGGGTGCCGTTGTCGCGTTGGAGTTGCGCCGAGCTGGCCGCCGAGGTGATCACCCGGGGAGTGGTCGCTTCGATCTCGCCGGCCACGACCTGGCGGATCTTGGACTCAGATGCCATCCGGCCCTGGTTCCACCGCATGTGGATTTCCCCGCGAGACCCGGACTTCGCGGCCAAGGCCGGGGTCGTGTTGGACCTCAACGGCCGGGTCTTCGACGGCCAAGGGTTGGGACCGAGCGAGTATGTGATCTGCGCCGACGAGAAGACCACCATCCACGCCCGCTGCCGCTGCCACCCCGACCCTGGCGCCCGGCAAAGTCCGCCTGATGCGGGTGGTACACGAGTACGACCGGGGCGGGGCGCTGGCCTACTGGCCGCCTACGACGTCCACCGCGCCCAGGTGTTCGGCCGTTGCGACGACACCACCGGTATCGTCCCCTTGGGCCGTCTCGTGGAACAGGTCATGACCGTCGAGCCGTACGCCTCGCGCAGCGGGTGTTCTGGGTGGTCGACAACGGCAGCTCCCACCGAGGACAAGCCTGCGTCGACCGCCTCGAGGGCCAATGGCACAACCTGCGGCTCATCCACCTCCCCGTTCACGCCTCGTGGCTCGACCAGGCCGAAACTATGTTTCTCCGTGGTGCAAAGAAAAGTGGTCAACCCCAACGACTTTTTCGACCTGGCCGCCATACCGGCCCGCCTGGCCGCCTTCGAGAAACGCTAACCACGTTGCCGAACCGTTCGACTGGACTTCGACCGCCACGACCTCGACAAGCTCCTGGAGCGCATCGCCGCCCACGAACACCCAGCGGGCTCCCCCAATCCGCCTGACCGCGACACGGCGCCGTTGGTCAACCCAGCCCGTCGGGGCCGCCAAGACGCCAAATGTCGGCCGCGGCCAGGTACAGGCCGCAGGCACAGTCCAACGCCTCCTCCGCTGACCCCAAGAAATGGCCGCCGGGCAGCACCGAATCCTCGTAGCCGTCCCGGCTGGCCAGATAGATCGCGAAACCCCAACTGCTGGCCGAGCCGCCATAACGCAAACGACACAACCGGATCGTGGGCCCATCGGCGATCACACCGTCGACATACGCGAAGTTCGCCCGGAACCGGACCTCCACCCCGGGCTGTTGAGCGACACGTTGATTGAGGATGCGCTGGGCCGGTAGCGACACTTAGAACGAGGACGTTCGGTGCTGGCGTTGTCGATTCGCTGGTCGGCGATGGCGACACCGTCGATCATGACCGCTGGCGGACGTGATCTCGGCGGGCCAAGCTGCAACACGAACTCGCCCTTCCGCTCGTCAGACCCGTCAGTCACGCTGACCTGGTGCCTAGCCATGCTCCTTTTCCACGACCCGTCCGCCGCAGCCCGCGACCTCGCCGCTGGCGTCTTGGTCTGCCCGCACGCCGGTTGCGGCGGCCAGCTCCGACCGTGGGGACACGCCCGGCTCCGACACCTTCGCCTCGGCCCTGGGCGCGTCGAGACCCATCGGCCCCGGCGGGGGCGTTGCCGATGCTGCGGACGGACCCAGGTGCTCGCCTGGGCCCGCAGCTACCCGCGTCGAGCGGACACTGTCGAGACCGTCGCAGCGGCCCTGTTGGCGGCCACGTCGGGCGTCGGGTACCGGCGAGTCGCGGAGACCGTCGGCGTGCCGGCCACGACGGCACGAGGCTGGCTGCGCCGGGCCCGGGCGAACAGCGACGTCGTCCGCGTTGACGCCACGCTCGCGCTCTACCAGCTCGACCCCAACGCCGAGGCCCTGAGCCCGACGGGCTCCGCGTTGGCCGACATGCTCGACGCGGTCGGCCGCGCCGTCAGCGCCGCCATCCGCCGGCTCGGGCCGATCAACGCTGCGCCGTGGCAGCTGGCCACCGTCATGCTCGGCGCCGGCATCCTCGCTCCGCATCCGACGCTGCACTGGCAGCACGACAACTGACCACCCGGTCTGCTTCGCCGCGCCCGCGATCAAGTTCAACGACAGCGTCGTTCAGGACGAAAACCGGTTCCCGTGCCGGCCCACAACGTCGCCGTCATCCTGACCGAACGGGTCGCTCAACACCGGCCAGGTCAGGCCACCGCTCGCGAGCACGACCGTCCATCCGCGAAACCAGCGAACGACGCGTCGAGTCAGGGATCTTCACGCCCGACCGGGCTACCGGGGAGTCTCCCAGCCGTCTACCCCGCGGCCAGACCAGAATCCATCAACGGACTTACGCGGAGGACCACTAAGGTAATCGGGCAGTATCGACCATTGAGGAGGACGCATGGATAGTCACGACGTGGGCGGCCTTTGGTTGCTCAACGAGATGTGGGGATTTCCGGCGGGGGTCCCAGAAGACGAGCGGCTCGACTATCTCAAGACGATCATGGTGTGCGCCCGGGGCGACGGGGAGTTGTCCGCGGGTGAGAAGGATTGGGTTATTGGCTACGGCGCGGCGTGCGGTGCCCACCAGAAGACGGTCGACGCGCTAGAAGCCTACGAAGCCGACGATACGCTGGAGGACATCCTCAACCGGAACATGCCGACCGCGGAGACGTGGGGGCGTGTCGCCATCTTTGATGCCGTGCGTGCCGCTGCCGCCGATCATGTGTACGACGACGGGGAGATGGAGGCGGTTCGTTTCGTAGCTCACCGTCTCGGAATATCCGGCGACGTTGTTCCCGAAATAGAAGCGTTGTACCAGGAAGAGCAAGACTTGAAGGCGAGACGGATAGCGCTGCTGTTCAATGTGCAGCACCCTTATCAGGAGCGTGGCTGAGGGTCTCGGCACATCCGCTGCTAGTCGGCGCTACTTTGAATGGCTGACCGCGGTCCGTGCTTGCGAGCGGCTTGAAAGCCATGTCGTAGAAGTCGAAGTCGCGCCACTGGTATCGAGAGCAAGGCCCAGGTGTCCGACGCCCGAGCACCTCGGTCGCGGTGCGCTCCAAAGCCGGGACCCGACCGTCCCACTTCGGCACCTATTTCGCGCTCGGCAACGCACCTGAGCTCGGCAGGTGCCGCCAGATCCCTACCACCTCCTCGTCCGAGTTCGGGCGTCGACCCTGCGTTGCGCCCTGCATGCGCTCTGCGACGCGGGCCGCGCTGCCTACGACCCGGCGTTTCGGGGCACCCGAGCAGGCCGCCGGGCCAAGCTTATGGGGCGGGCGTGGCACGGCCGAACGTCAAACGCCTGACACGCGGAACCGTCTGCGGGAGTGTTGCGGCCGGTGATCGGCCAGCTCGTTGGTGACTCGTCCTGGCCAACGTTGGGCCGTCGTAGGGCCGAAGCCGTGAGGGCGAGCACGACGGGGCTGCATGAAGACCCGATCGCGCGGCGTCTCGTCACGCTCAAGTTCGCCAACCAGGCCGTTCAGGGCCCTGCGGCCTCGCGTTTGGCGCCGGAAGTCACCTGCCGATGACGAACCGTGCCCTGCTCATCCTGGCCGACGTACACCCTCAGCTCACAGACGCCCTCGCGTTTCTCCCGCATCGTCCCGCCCACGCGACGCCCCCTTCGTGCAAAGTGTTTGGGCTCCTGGGCTTTTGTGTTTCGGCACCCTACACGAGGCGGCGGGACCCCCAACATTGCCCCTGACCTGCACTTTCACGGACGGTGGGCCGGGCAGGGATCGAACCGGCGACCAAAGGATTATGAGTCCGAGCCGCAACCGAGCCGCAACCGTCTTCGTTGGTCCCCCGCCGACCCTCAGCGTCCGCGAATGTCCTGGTCAGGCGCCCTTTCGCGGCGGGGGCCCGAGACGGGCTGACGCCGTGTCGGACACGCCGGGACGGAATTGTTGGGTCGTTTTTGGGTCGACCCGAGGGGCCGGGCAGCCCCCGAGTTCCCTCAAGAGCGGCCAACACGTTCAGGTTCCCTTCCGTGCGACAGGCGCTGGCCCCCCATGAAGGGGCTGGAGATCGCCCTGACGTTAGTCTCCGAACATCGCGCTCAACTCGTTCGGGCCCGACATGCGCCTACAATGTGTACATGAGCGAGGTTGTGTCTGTCCGACTGTCCAACCAAATCGCGCAACGGCTCCGAGACCGCGCTGCTGCCGACAACGAGGCCCTGTCCGGATTGGCACAGCGACTCCTGGACGAGGGGCTCCGCATGGAAGCCCACCCCGGGATCGTCTACCGGCGCGGACCCAGCGGCCGGCGAGCGGCGCTGATGCGCGGACCCGACGTTTGGGAGGTCGTGCGCCTGCTTCGTTCGTTGGACGCCACCGGGGAGACAGCCATCAGCGAGGCCGCATCCTGGCTTGAGTTGGGCGAGGGGCAGGTCCGGACGGCTCTCGGTTACTACGGGGCCTTCCCCACCGAGATCGACGCCCAAATCGCCACCAACGAGGCCGCCGCCGAACAAGCCCGGCAAGAGTGGGACACTCAGCAGCGCCTCCTCGGTTGAAGCTGCTGCTCGATGAGATGTTCCCCGCCGCCATCGCCCGCGCTCTGCGGGAGGATGGCTACGACGTAGTAGCGGTACAAGAAGACAGCGACCTGCGCGAGTCCAGCGATCCCGCCCTCTTCGCCACCGCGCAACGCATAGAACGGACCATCGTCACCGAAAACGTCAAGGACTTCATGCCCCTCGCCGCCGAGTCGCACGCCCACGCCCAACCACATTGGGGCCTCGTATTCACCACCAACCAATCCTTTCCGCGACACCACGACCGGTTCATCGGCGCAATGATCCGGGCGTTGTGCGCCCTACTCGACGATGAAACAAGGCATATCGCTGTCAGCGCCATTCACTGGCTCCGAGCACCGCCGACCGAGGAGTACTGATCGGCCCTTCGACAACGTACCCAATTGACCGGCACGCCTCCACGACGCAATGTCAACACCTCGTCCTTCGCGCAACCAAAGCCGACCTGGCCGCAGCCGCCGCAATGCATCGCCATATCAGGGCCTCATCCGGCAAATGAGCCGACCAACTGCGGCCGACCCGATCAGCCAACATTCAGAACCCCTCCATCACCAACAGCCAGGACCCCGAAGGGACTCGTTCGAAAACGTTAGTCACTTAACCAGCGACCGCCGGCGGTCCGATAGGGCGCTGACCAGGACAAACGCACCATAACCCTGCGCAACGAGTGACCGGCCTCCCACCACCCAGCACCGACCCCCACCGCCAACACGTTGGGCGGCGTTGCCCTGACCAGCGTCGACCGCCGACACCACCACCAGGCGACCCTGCCCTACCGCCCTCGGCCCCCATGGACACAGCGTGAGGCGGACAAGTCGACCAAGAAGGGCCGGGCCTCCACGGCGCACCGTCGACAACATCAGCGTGGGTCGCCAACCGGTGCCTCCCAACGGGCCGGGCACCCCCCTCACCCCCTCACCCCTCCGTCCCACCGTCACCAGCGCCGACCCTCCTCGTTGCCGCGCAACGTCCGACCGTTAGCCACGACTTCCCTGGCCATCCCGCCAACCCGACCACCAGTCCGTCATTATCGAGCGCACAACCTGCGAATGAACGCATAATTACCGCTCGGTCGGGGACCGGCCTCCCTGGGGGGTGCGGAGCGCCGAGCCTGGCGGGATTATCGTGCATCCAAGCACAACTGACAGGAGCGTCTTGCCGAACATTCGGCTGGATGGGGCTGAGCGATTGACGGCCCTCAACTCGTCGATGTCACTTCGCGGGGCGCAAGACGCAGAACTCGTTGCTGTCGGGATCGGCCATGACGACCCAGTCGACGTCCGCCCGATCGCCGAATAGGGGCGCGTTGGTGTTCGGGTGCAGGTGGCCGACCGAGTGTCAATATTCGCGGTCCCAACGATCGGAGGCAGGCTTCTCTGCCAGGGGTCGTCCTGGTGTAACCCGACTATCCCAACAGCGAGCGGTTAACCCTCAATCCACCATGCCAGAGAGTTGCTGCGCGAGGTCGGCGGCTTGACGGTACTTCGAAGTGTAATGCCGCCTCCGACGACCGATCTTCAGAGTCATATGGACCGCCTCTCGCCTGCGGCGGCGCCCGATGCGCCACTCGAGCTTCTGAATGCTGGACATCGGAAAGCTTCGTCGCAGTCGCCCGCTCGTGAGAGCGAGTCCGTGTTGAACCACGAACAGTTGGCCTTCGGTGAGTACGAGCGTCTGGACCCCGTTGAAACCCCACAACGGACCCGGTGAGAAGTCGGCGACAGCCAGCACAGGCAAAGCGTCGCCAGTGGCGTTCTGCAGATTGGCCTTCTCCGCATCGGTGTATTGGCGTTCGAGCAACGGTGTTACTTCGGGTCGCGCCATGAGATTGAGGGTATATCCGCTACCGGTTCAAGGCTCAGTCGTAAGAGATCTGAGCGCCAGCACTCCGATTGACGAGAGAAATGGTCAAGACTTGTGGATGAGATTTTGGGGCGGCGTCCCTTCCGGGGCTCAGTTGCTGGCTCCACATTGCCCCTGACCTGCACTTTCACGGACGGTGGGCCCGGCAGGGATCGAACCTGCGACCAAAGGATTATGAGTCCCCCGCTCTGACCACTGAGCTACGGGCCCGAGGCTCACCTGTCAGATCCTGGGCGCTCCGGGGGTGGGACTCGAACCCACAACCTTTGGCTTAACAGGCCACCGCTCTGCCGATTGAGCTACCCCGGAAGGACCAAGGCACGATAGCAGCGCACCAGAGCCATCCGGCCCGCGGGAGCCACCCGGCCCGCGGGAGCCACCCCCTCTCTGTCCGCGGGAGCCACCCGGCCCGCGGGAGCCACCCGGCCCGCGGGAGGTCGCCTACACCGCGACCTTGACCGCCAGAGGTCGGAAACCGTTTCCAATGGTCCGAGGCCATCGCGCTACTGTTCCGCCCTGAGGAGGATTCGCGGCTCTTCCGAGGTAGGCACTTGATGAAGGCCCGGCACTACCAACTGCATCGGAAGGGTCTTGGCCTTCAACATCCTGCCCCAAGGAGTCGCCCGGTGATCCCTGTCACCGAGGCGCGGGACGACATCCGGGCCGTGTCCCGGGTGGCGCGTGGGTAGCGATGGTCGTAGGACAGCCCCGTGATCTCGGGATCCATGGAGTAGTCGACGCAGTCGAGATCGGCCGAGGTGGCTTCGCCGTCGTTTACCGAGCATTTCAACCCTCATTTGAACGCTTCGTTGCCGTGAAGGTCCTTGAAGTGCCCTCGCTCGACGAGCCGACCGAGGCCTCCTTCAAGCGGGAGTGTCGAGCGATCGGGAGGCTGTCGGGTCGTCCCAACATCCTCACGGTGTATGAGGCGGGGCTCACCACCGGTGGCGCTCCCTATCTGGTCATGGCCTATCAGCGGCGGGGCTCACTACAGGATCACCTCGACCGGATGGGACCGCTCGCGTGGCAAGAGGTTACCGTGATCGGAGCGAAGCTGGCACGGGCCCTCGAAGCCGCCCACCAGTCCGGAATTCTCCACCGCGACCTGAAACCGGCCAACGTGTTGATGTCCGACGAGGATGAACCTCAACTGGCTGACTTCGGCATCGCCCGGGTAGCCAATGCCACTGGCCTGAGCGGCACCCTTCGGGCCTTCACCCCGACCTTTGCCTCGCCGGAGATGTGGGAGGGCCGCCCACTCGGGGCCGCCACCGACATCTACTCGCTCGGTGCCACTCTCTACGCCCTCCTCACTGGCCAACCACCCTTTGTCGGCGATCCTGACGAGAGCATCTTTGCCCTGATGGTTCGGGTGGCCAACGCCGAAGTTCCCGATCTTTCCATCCCCGGATTGCCCGATGCCCTCTCTCAGGCCATTCGGCAGTCCATGGCTCGTGACCCCGGCGATCGGCCTTCTTCGGCCGCGGACTTCGGCCTCGCGCTCGAGGCAATCGACGTCGCTGCCCCGGGAACACCTCCCCAGGTCCCCCCGCCTGATCAACCTGACCGCTGGCGGGAGGCGGGAATTCCCGGGGGGCGTGAGGCTCCGGCGCCACCCCGCCGTGGAGCCGACCCTCCAGCCAGCGCCACTCCCGCCGCCCCCCCAGCTGCTAGGT
>JALYXV010000387.1 GCA_030947025.1 Actinomycetota bacterium
GCCGGGGGCTGGTCGGGTGGGGCCGGGGGCTGGTCGGGTGGGGCCGGGGGCTGGTCGGGTGGGGCCTCGGCCTGCTGCGCGGATATCCGCCCAGGGGTCGTGCTTCCTCCTACAGAGTGACCGTGGGGGTCACTTCACGCTAGGAGTCGGCCCTTGCTGTGCGGTGAGGGACCGGCGGGGGTTGATGGCCGGCGGGGTTGATGCCGGCGGGGCTCGTTGCCGGGCCGAGGGTCGTTGGCGGGCCAAGGGGTCGTTGCCGGGCCGAGGCGTGGTTTCGCCAGGAGCCCTTGCTTTCTTTGCACGATGTGACCGTGGGCGTCACTTCGCGCAAGGAGTCGCCCTAGCCGTAGGCGGACGGGCGGACCATCCGCGTGCCGGCGATCCTCCCTATTGCGCTTTGCCGCACGGCCGGCCATCCTGGGGTTACTTCGTGCTGAGATCGCACGAAGGACCGGCCGGCGAGGGCGCCGACTCGCTGCGACCGCGCCACTGAAGTGTGTTTTGTCGCCGGCCAGGTCTGAGTACATGGGCCTGGCCCAGTCATCCGCCGGGGCATCGGCCTCAGAACTCCGTTCATAGAGGATCGCCCAGAGCGCTCCGTTTCGCGGAAATGTGCTGGAGCCATGCAAAACACCTAGGAATCATGGACAACCGATGAGGTCCCACGTCCCTGGCACACTTAGGTCCATCATGAACCATGCCGTTGACCGGATCGCTCGTCGGCAACACAGCTTGATCACCACCGCCCAGCTGCGGGAGTCCGGATTGACCCAGCGCCAGATCACCCGTCGCCATCAGCAGGGCGCGATGGAGCGGATCCGCCACAGCGTCTACCGCCTGGCGGGTGGGCCAGTCACCTGGATCCAAGCCATCCACGCGGCCGCATTGGCTGCCGGAGCCGACGCGGTGGTATCCCACGAGACCGCGGCCGCGTGCTGGCAGTTTCGCCACGCCGACCGCTACCGCGGCCAGCTTCATCTGACCGCTCACCACCAGGTGCGTCTGCCCGGAGTCATCGGGCACACCATCGCATTGGGCCCCGGCGACACGACGCTGCATGACGGCGTACCGATCACCACACCCGAGCGGACCATCGTCGATCTGGCGGGCACTCTGGCCCTTCGGGAGCTCGGACAATGCCTCGACGACGCCATCCGGCGCCAACTCGTCAACCTTGAACGGCTCCGACGATTGGTTGCTGCCGCCGCCGCCCGCGGCGGTCGCAGACTTCTGAGACCGCTCCATCGGCTTCTGGCGGAGCGCCTGCCCGGCTACCGACCAGGAAGCAACGACTGGGAACGCGACATGGACCGCCTTTGGGACAAGCTCGGTCTGGAACCGGGAGTCAGGCAATATCGCGTCAAGATCAAGGGTCGCACCTATTTCCTCGACCGGGCGCTACCCGATCTCAAGATCGGTGCGGAATACAACGGCCATGAGCACCACCACCTGCGGTCCGACCGCGATCATGACGCCCAGCGCGCCGCTGAGCTCAGTGCGGACGGATGGCACATCATCACCTTCACAAGCAGCACCAAACCCGAGACGCTACGCGATGCGGTGTCCCGCATTGTGACTGACCGTCGACGCTGGATGAAGCCTTCCGAGCCGGACAAGACGCCGTCCTGAATCGGGGCGATCAGCCGTCAGCCTAGCCGGTCGATGCTGGTGAAGCTTGCGAAGTAAAGGGCGTGATTGGGCCCTTCTTTGACATCGAGCAAGCAGTTCGGCGGTCCGGGAACGACCGGGCCCTGGGGCGAGCCGGGCGTGAAGACGAGCATCCCCTTGTCGACAGTGCACACGACCAGCTTCCCGGCCTCGGCCGGCGGTCCCGTGGCGTCGACGAAGGTGGCGCCGGTCGGAACGACAGTAGCGGTCTCACTGCTCCAGTCCGGGGCTAGGCCGGGGCCACACGTCGACACTCCGGCATTGGGGTGGCTGTAGCCATAGCAGTTGGGCCACTGATATCCCGAGCCGCGTAGCGCCGCGAAAATGACGGTGTCGTAGCCGGTCGCGGGCCCGTTCAACTCGCCGCTCGGGCCGTTGTTGGTGATCGCCAGCTGGCCGCCCGGCGAGAAGGCAATGCCGAACGGGTTCCGCAGGCCATAGACCCACACCGGATCCCCCGGGCCGAAGGGGTTGTCGGCGGGCACCGACCCGTCGGAGTTGTAGCGCAACACCTTGCCGCGGACATCAGAGGTGTTCTGGGCCACGGGGGGGTTGCGTTCCTCTCCCAGTGAGACATACAGCTTACCGTCGGGGCCGAATGCCAGCCGGCCACCCTTATGGCAGCAGCCCGCGCCGGCGGGCAGGACGACAAGGATCTTGGACGCGGTGCCAGCCCCACCGCAATCGGTCCAGCGAATCACCTCTTGGTTGCTGTAGTCGGGATCGGAGTAGAAGGCGTATACGAACCGGTTCTGGTTGAAGTTCGGGTCGATCGCCAACCCCAGCAGACCGCGTTCGCTGTACCCCCCACCAGGCTCGGTGGTCACGGTGTTGACGGTCGCGAAGACCCGGGATTGGCCGTTCTGGAACACCCGCACCGTTCCTGAGCGCTCGGTGAAGAACAGTCGACCATCAGGCGCGAACGCCAGCGCGGTGGCTGAGTTGGCGGTGATGGTGCCGCCCGGAGGCGCCTGGGGCGAAACAGTGCAGTTGCCTGACGCTGGCGTCATGCCCGGCGGCTGCCCAGGCGAGGCGGCTGCAGGTCCTGTGGCGGCCGAACTCGGACCGCCACTCGGACCGCCACTCGGACCGCCACTCGGACCGGCCGTACCACCGCCAACCGTGGTGGGCGTCTCCGACGTTCCGTTTCCGGCGGGAAGCGAAAAGGATCCGGTGGAGCCCGGGCTGGGCGATCTCCGGGTGGACGAGCCCTGGGCACGAGAGAACGTGGACGCGTCACACGCGCCTCCTGTGCCAAGGACGGCGACGAGGACGACGAGGGCCAAGGGCCGGCGATGCATCGTAGTCAGTGTTGCCGACGCAACGGCTGGCGAACGGGCAGCAGTAACCTCGTTGTGCGAGCCCGATGACCGTGCATCGCCCATCTGCCCAGCAATACGACCGGTCGACCGCGCTGCTGGTCGTCGATGTCCAAAACGATTTCGCCGACCCTGCCGGCAGCCTGTACGTGAGCGGCGGGGAACAGATTCCGGCCATCGTCAACGCCGAGATCGCCGCCGCCGTCGATGCCGGCAGCCTGGTCGTACACACCCAAGATTGGCACCCGACCCAGACGCCGCACTTTGAGCGGGACGGCGGCGTGTGGCCGGTTCACTGCGTCGCGGGTACGTGGGGAGCCGAGTTGCATCCGGAACTGCGGGTGGCTGGCCCTCGGGTTCAGAAGGGAACCGGCGGCGAGGACGGGTACTCGGGTTTCACGATCCAAGATCCTCGCACGGGGGAACGGCACGCGACGGGCCTCGAAGAGCTGCTGCGGGAGCGTGGGATCGCAACAGTCGTCATCGTAGGGCTGGCGACCGACTATTGCGTCAAAGAGACCGCGCTGGATGCGGTGGCCAAGGGATTCCAGACTTTTGTGCTCCGTCGCGGGATCCGGGCTGTGGACCTCGCACAGGGCGATGGGGACCGGGCCATCAGGCAGATGAGCCACGCAGGCGTCCAGATCGAGCCGGCGGCATTGCCGGTCCTACCGCGGGACCGCGTCCTGCCTGAGCCGGCGCCGGGTCCTGCTTGAGCCGGCGCCCCAATCCCGCCCTGCCTGAGAAGCCGGCTTCGCCTGAGGGCGCCCAGTCATCCCGCGGCGTGGCGGTTGAAGGCCTGGCGGATCCGTTCCAGGTCATCCTGACTGGCGTCTTCCAGTCGCATCATCTTGTTCGCCGCGTCCGTGTTGGCGCGGATCAACTCGTCCAGCTTTAGTTGCACCGCCTGGTCATCGTGATTCTGGGTGTGCTGGATCAGTATCACCATCAAGAGGGTTACGAATGACAGGCCCACTGTCGCCGACACCTCCCGCCAGTGCGGGAAGTCGGCCAGAGACCCGACGGAGATCCAAACCAGCAGGGCGACGACCACCTCGATGGCCGCCGCCGCCGACCCGGCCCACAAGGTGATGCGCTGGGCCAGACGCGTGAACGGCGCCGCGCCGCGGCCCAAATCGTCCGCGATGTGCTCACTGGCGTCCTGGCCCGTCTCAGCTTCCACCCGGGATCACTACCCAAACGAACTAGCGCTCCAACTCCACCGCCCCACACAGGCGCCTACAGTGCGCCAGTGGATCTGAGGCAGTGGCTCATCGATGAACTTGATGACACCACCGCCCGCCTGAAGTTTCAGGTGCTGTTCCAGGTGCCCGAAGAACGCAGGCGTGAGTGCCCGGGCGGGGGCAACTCCATCATGTGGGCCTGTTTCCACGCGGCTCGCCACGCCGACCTGGCCCTGTCAGTCCTGGACGGCACCGACATGGTCCTCCCTGTCGGCGAAAACCCGGAGAAGTGGGGCCTGGAAGACGACGAGCAGGACTGGTCGGCCGACCTGTTGCCAAGCGCAGTCGAGTCCTACCTCACCGAGGTTCTGGCCGCGGCCCGGCGCTTCTTGACGGCCTTCGAGATCTCAGACCTGGAACGGGTGCCCGATACCGCCGCCGCCCTTGGACGCGCCGGGATCCCGACCGATACCCACGATTGGCTCTATCGCATGTGGTCAGGCAAACCGGCTGCGTTCCTCATCCGATGGCCGCTCATGGGCCACGTCGGCGACCACGTGGGCGAGATGATCGCCACCCGCAACCGGATGGGGCCCAGCGCCCTCTGACCGCTGGTCACCGTCGTGGTGGGATGGTTCGGCCGTCCGGGAAAACGCGATGGTGTCACGGATAGCCCTCCCGGGCTGTCTTGGCCCGCGCAGCTATGGCCAGAAGGGAGTTCGGTAGAAGGCCGGGAAACTGGGCCCAGGCCGTTCCTTGCGCAAACCGACCGTGGCGGTCACTTTGTGTTGGGAAGCGGCCGGATTGGGCACCGGGAGTGGGCCAAGATCGGAAATCGTCCTGAAACCTGGGTTCCGGCAGGATGTGTCCCGTGTCTCAAGCCGACGTGACTGCTGATGATGCAGCCGAGCTCGAGCGCTACGCCCGGGCGGCTGCGCTCGCGGCCGGGCTCCCGATCGACGACAACTGGTGGCCGGCGGTCGTCCGGCACCTGGGCGTCATCCTGACCCGGGCCGCATCGCTCGAGAGCATCGACCTACCGGACGATCCCGGCCCCGTGTTCGAGCCGTGATGCTCGACCGTGACCTCCCCCTCGACGGGGTGACCATCGCCGGACTGGTCCGGGGCGGCGAGATCAAGGCGACGGACGTGGCGGAGCAGGCACTCCACTCCATCGCAGCGGGCGACGGGGAAGTCAACAGCTTCACGTCGGTACTGGCCGAGCGGGCCCGGCGCGACGCCCACCGGGTCGACGCCCAGGTGGCGGCGGGACTGGACCCCGGCCCGCTCGCCGGCGTGCCCGTGGCCGTCAAGAACCTGTTCGACGTGGCCGGCGAGGTCACGTTGGCCGGCTCCCGGATCAACCAGGAACGTCCGCCCGCACGGGCTGATGCCGCGGCTCTCGCCCGGCTGACCGAGGCCGGCGCGGTCCTCGTCGGCTCCCTCAACATGGATGAGTACGCCTATGGATTCACGACGGAGAATTCTCACTACGGCCCGTGCCGCAACCCCCATGACCTGACTCGGGTGGCGGGAGGTTCGTCCGGCGGGTCGGGGGCGGCCGTGGCCGCGGACTTCGTGCCTCTGACCCTCGGATCGGACACCAATGGGTCGGTTCGGATCCCGGCCGCCCTGTGCGGCGTTTTCGGCCTGAAGCCCACGTACGGGCGGATATCGCGGCGGGGAATGTTCCCCTTCTGTTCCAGCCTCGACCATGTCGGAGTCTTGGCTCGGTCGGTACGGGATCTGGCGGTCAGCTTCGACGTGCTGCGCGGCCACGACCCCGAGGACCCCGCCACGAGGAGCCGGCGGGTCGAGCCCACCGCCGGGCGCGTCGACCTCCTGCGCTTGGCCGTCGCAGATGACTACTTCGCCCGAGGAGGGACCCCCGAGGCATTTGAGGCGGTGGCGGCTGTCGCCGAGGCGCTGGGGATCGACCGCCGGGTCACCATTCCCGAGGCGGGGCGGGCTCGTTCCGCCGCCATGGTGATCACAGCGTCCGAGGGTGCCGACCTGCACCGCCAGAACCTGCGGACCAGGCCGGGGGAGTTCGACCCCATGACCCGAGATCGGTTCCTCGCCGGAGCGTTGGTCCCGGCCTCGGCCTATTTGATTGCCCAGCGCTTCCGCAGGTGGTTTCGGGCCGAGGTCGGTCGGGTCCTGGAGACCGCGGATGTCGTCGTGGCACCCGCGACGCCTTTCCCGGCTCCTTTGATCGGTCAGCGCGAGGCGGTCGTCGAGGGCGAGACGGTGCTGACCCAGCCCTACCTTGGCTGTTACACCCAGCCCTTGTCCTTCGTGGGGTTGCCGGTGATAAGCGTGCCGGTCGGGGACCGTGGGCTCCCGCTTGGGGTGCAGCTGATCGCCGCCCCGTACCGGGAGGCGGTGCTGTTTCGGGTGGCGGCGGAGTTGGAGCGGCGGGGCGTCTGCACTGCCCCGGTGGCGCGGCCGTGGAAGTGAACATTCCGGCGGTGGTGGCTGAGGTCGAGGCCCAGTTCCACCGGTATGAGCAGGCCTTTGTCGCCAACGACACGGCGGTATTGGACGAGTTGTTCTGGAACAGCCCGCAAGCCGTGCGCTTCGGGGCGGGCGAGAACCTCTACGGCCACGAGGCCATCGCCCGGTTCCGGCGAGGACGACCGGCGGTGGACCTGGCTCGGGAGATGTTGCGGGTGCACGTCACCACGTTCGGTTCCGATCTCGCCGCGGTGTCGGCTGAGTTCCGCCGTTCCCGGTCGGGCGTGAGCGGACGCCAGCAGCAGACGTGGGTGCGGATGAGCGACGGCTGGCGGATCGTGGCCGCCCACGTCTCGTACTTCGATCCCGGGCCGCCGGGCGTCAGTGGCTAAGGCTGAGCGCGCGACCGCCCCTCACCGCCGC
>JALYXV010000391.1 GCA_030947025.1 Actinomycetota bacterium
CTCCTGGCCCTCACCGGCCGTCGCAGCCTGCCCACCGGGTTCAGCGTCGTCTGACGAGCCGCCGGAGCCGCCGGAGCCGCCGAGGCGTGGCGAGGCGACCAGCTGGGATGCCTGGGCTACCTGCGGCCCTCTCAGCGGCAGAATCGCCAAACTGTGGCAGTTTTTGGGTGCACCAGCCCCACCAGTTGACACAGAACGCGGGAACGCCCGGGGAACAAGGGCCGTGCCGGCTGCGCGGGAGCGGAATCCCGACGATCCCCGGTTTTGGCGCTACCGTAATTTGGCCTGCTCCCGTGTCCGCGCGCCGGAATAGAGGGAATCAATCACCCCAAGGAGGGCTACGAATGAGGGCGGGAGGGCCGAGGTCGGACCGGTGGTAAGCGCAGACTCAGCGACCATGGTCGACGTGCCGGAGCTCCTCGCCGAGGCAGGCCGGCGGATCGGTGCGGTGTCAGAACGCGAGCCCGCGGGCTCGCTGGCCGTGGTCGAGGTGAGGGTGCCCGAAGGCGTGGGACAAGACGAGGTCGACACCATCTTCGACCTGGTCGCCGGCACCGCGGCCGGCTTGGGCGCCTGGGCCGCGTTCGACGAGGACCAGGGCCACCACCTGCTACTCCTGCCCGTAACCCGCACGTGGGTCGCGGCCGAGGTCCTGGGAGAGCTGCTCCACAGGGTGGCGGCTGTGGCGGTGCGCTGCGGCCGGCACATCGTCCGGCCGTCCATCGGGGCGGGCGTGGTCGCCCTGACGGGACATGTCGATCGGGCCGACCGCGTTGGCGAGATCGACCTGGCGCTCACTGAAGCCATCGGCCTGGCCCACCGATCGAGCGTGGAGCGGGCGCTGAGGGTCCACGCCGGCCGGCCCGTGGATGGCCCCGAGAGCGAGGCCCGCCCGGCCGGCCGGCGGGGAATCCGTCCCCGCTATCTCCAACTGTCCCCGAGGCGGAAGGTCTGGGTACTGGCCGGGTCGAACCTGCTCATCGCCTGGGTCCTCCCCCTGCTCCTCTACAGCGTCGTGTACCTGGCGTTCGGGCTCGACGTGAGCAACGTCGGGTTCTGGGTCGTGCTCAGCGCCGTGGTCGTCACCGCCTTCACCGTCTACGCCGAGGCGGTGCTGGCCCTGCGCCCCGCGTCCCCCCCGGACCAGGAGTTGTTGTCGTACCCCCAGGCATCGGCGATCGTGGTCGCCTACCTCCCCAACGAGACGAGCACGATCGTCGACACCCTCACCTGCCTCCTGGCCCAGGATTACCCCGGTCCCCTCGAGGTGGTGCTGGCCTACAACACCCCTCGGCGGCTCCCGATCGAGTCGGACCTGGCCCAGCTGGCCGCAGCCGACCCCAGGCTGATCCTGGTGCGGGTGGGCGACTCGACGTCCAAGGCCCAGAACATCAATGCCGCCCTCCAGGTGGTGCAAGGCGAGATCGTCGGCATCTTCGACTCCGACCACCGCCCCATGGCCAACGCCTTCCGCCGGGCCGCGGCCTGGTTGGCCAGCGGCGTCGACGTGGTCCAGGGGCGCAGCGTCGTCCGCAACGGTCAGACCAACTGGCTGGCGCGCATGGTGGCGGTGGAGTTCGAAGGGATCTACGCCGTGGCCCATCCGGGGCGAGCGGCCCTCCACACCTTCGGCATCTTCGGGGGCTCCAACGGCTTCTGGCGGGCCGACGTGCTCAACCGGCTGCGGATGCACCCCGACATGCTCACCGAGGACATCGACATCTCCATCCGGGCGGTGTTCGAGGGATGCCGCATCGCC
This sequence comes from Actinomycetota bacterium, assembly GCA_030947025.1. Lineage (GTDB taxonomy): Bacteria > Actinomycetota > Acidimicrobiia > Acidimicrobiales > Palsa-688 > JALYXV01. The sequence goes on from JALYXV010000391.1 coordinate 1,760, forward strand.
GTCGATCCCGGGCTCATCTCCGAGGAACTGGCGCCCCTCACCCCGATGGCGCTGTGGTCGCAGCGGATGCGCTGGTCGCATGGCTGGCACCAGGTCTCCCGCCGCCAGGTCGGGCGGATCTGGCGCACCGGGCCGTTGACGTTCCGTCAGCGCTTGGGAGCGTCGTTTTTGCTGGGCTGGCGCGAGGCGTACCCGTGGGTGGCGGCCCAGATGATCCCGATCCTGGCCTTTTCGATCCTTGTTCGCCCCAACTTCCAGATCCGGTGGCTGGCGCCGGTCGTCGCCGTAAGCACGTTGTACGTGAGCGCGGTGGGACCCATTCAGGCGCTTTTCGCCTGGCGGCTGTCGGTGCCCGAGTTGCGCCGGCGGCGCTGGTGGTGGTGCCAGTACGTATTCCTGACCGGCATCCTGTTCGGCGAGTTCAAAGCCTTGGTCAACCGGGCCGCCCATGTGCGGGAGCTGCTGGGCGACCGGGCCTGGCAGGTGACGCCCCGGACGACCGCCCGGGCGGCCGGGGGTATCGCCCGCCTGCAGGCTGACGGCACCGGCACTGAGCTGCTGGCCCTGGGGGACGAGCCGCGGGCGGTGGACGCGATCGAACTGGACCGGCCGTTGAGCCGCGTCGCCCAACGCGCCTTCACGGGCACGGCCGCCGAGCGGCGATGAGAGTCGCACCCCGGGCACGGGCGTCCAAACCCCGGGTTGGAATCCCGTTGGGGGTGGGCCGCGCCTGGCTTCGCTCCGTTGTGTGCAAATCGCGACCGAATACGTACACTCATTGCACACAGCGGCGTGGGATACGGCTCACTGGGCCAACCACCACGCTCACTGGGCCAACCACCACGCTCACTGGGCCAACCACCACGCTCACTGGGCCAACCACCACGCCGGGCGGAGCGAGCCCCAGGCGGTCACCGTCGCCGCCAGCAGTCGCGGCGGCGGTGGTGGGGGCGAGCACGGCGGTGGCGGCGTTCGTCGTCGTCCGCCACCTGGGCACCAAGCCGCTATGGCGGGATGAGGCGATCAGCCTGTCGGTGGCGGCCCGACCCGTGGGCCGCATCCTCGCCGTGCTGCCTCACCACGACGCCAATGCCGGGTTCTATTACCTCCTTCTCCACGCCTGGCTGTGGTTCGGCCACGGCCCGGTGTGGGCGAGGGGCTTCTCCGCCGCGTGCTTCGGCGCCACCGCCGCCCTGGCCGCCTGGGCCGGGTGGCGCTGGAGGGGATGGGAAACGGGGCTGGCGGGCGGGCTACTGGTCGCGCTCAACCCGTTCCTCATCTACTACGGGCAGGAAGCCCGGCCCTACGCCCCGGCCGTGCTCCTGGCCGCGGTGTCGACCATCGCGCTGTTCCGGTGGAGGGGCGCCCGGCCGTACCTGGTGGCAACCGTCGCCCTCCTGTACATGGACCTGTTCGCCCTACTCTATGTCGGGGCCTTGGCGGCGGCCGTGGCTGCCGTCCACCGGCTGCGCCACGAACCCATCCCCGCCGCGATGAAGCGGTGCTGGTGGGTCATCGGAGCCCTGGCGGCTCCCCTGGCGGTGGTGATGACGGGATTCGAGCGTGGCCAGATCAGCTGGCTGGCGCGACCGTCGGCCCGAGTGCTGACCACCACCCTCACGTCCATGAGCGGCGGCGGCCTGGGCCTGGCCATCGTCGTGGCCCTCGCCGCGTTGGCCCTCGCCGCCGCAGCGTCGGCCATCGGGACGCGGGTCCGGGACCCGGACCGCGACCGCGACCGCGACCGCGACCGCATGATCGTCCTCGCCCTGGCGGCCGCGTTCGCCCTGCCGCCGCTCACGCTGTGGGTGGTAGCCCAGGCCGCACCGGCCTTCCTCGACCGTTATGTGATCTGCTCGACCCTGGCGATGGTGGGCGTGGCCGCCGCCGGCCTGGAGGCCCTACGGGACCGCCTGCCCGGGGCGGGCCGGATCGTCACCTTGACCATCCTCGCCGTCCTCCTGCTGCTGGCCGGCCAGGGGACGGCGCGCCTCGAGGCCCAGCCCTTCAAGGTGGACAACGCTCCCGCCGCGGTCGACTTCATCCGGGCCCACAGCCGGCCGGGCGATGCCGTGGTCTACGCCGGCGGCGGCCTCAGGACCTTGATGGAATCATCGCTCACCGGGCGGCCATCGGCGGGAACACGCCAAACCCTCCCGCCCGACATCGCTCTGGCAGCCAAAGGCCAGGCCTATCTCCAACACGATCTCTACGCCCGGGAAGTCACGGCGCCAGAACTCTTGAGTCGCCTGGCGTCTGTGCTGCGGCTGTGGCTGGTGACCGACCCGTCCGACCAGCAGTTCCCTGTTGGAGGTCCCTTCGCTCAGCTGAAGCCCTTGGTCCGGGCCACCTTCACGGCCGGCGCCACCACCTCCTTCGGCGCGGTGGATGTGACCCTGTTGGTCCGCCGGGCCTAGGACCCGCCCCGCTACCCTTTGGCCCGGGAATGGGCCGCGTGATGGCACAGGGGAGGACATCCATGCAAAAGGCATCCCGCATCCATTGGTGGGCCGCCGGGGCTGCCGCTATGGCACTGGTGGCAGTGGCGGCGTGCGGTAAGAGCAGCACCACGACCAGCACGACGGTGGCCAACACCGCCTCTGGCAGCGACAAGGGCAAGACGCTCAAGCTGGGTGCGGTCTTCTCGCTCACCGGTGGGGGCGGCGTGTACGGACCGCAGCAGAAGCAGGCGGTCCAGCTGGCCGTGGACACCATCAACGCCACGGGCGGTGTCAACGGCGCCACCGTCTCCTTCGACGTCGTCGATGACGGCTCCACCCCGACCCAGAGCTCCCAGCAGACCGAGACACTCATCCAGCAGAACCAGGTGGTGGCCCTGCTCGGCCCCACCCTGTCCAACTCCGCCGTCTCGGCCCACCCCAAGGCCAACGGCTTCAAGACGCCGATGCTGGCCGTGTCGACAACCGGGCTGCACATCGTGGGGGACTGCCCGTACCCGTGCACCTACATCTTCCGGGACAGCCTGGGCGAGGCCACCGCCATCCCGGCCAACATCAAGACGTACGTGGCCTCGGCCAACCCGAAGCCCAAGACCGGAGTGCTGCTCTACCCCGAGGACGACAAGTTCTCCGTCGACGGCGCCACCATCGTCGGGCAGACGGTGACCGACCCCTCGATCGCCATCCAGCTGCTGGCCACCATCAAGTTCAGCAAGTCCGACGCCGACCTGACCCAATTCGTCAACCAGGCGGTGGCCAAGCACCCCGACGTGATCTTCATCACCTCGCTGGGCGGCATCCCGGCCAAGATCATGACCGCGGCCCGCCAGCAGGGCTTCACGGGCCAGTTCCTCGGGGGCAACGGCTTCAACTCGGCCGCGGTTTCCAAGCAGGCCGCCAACTTCGGCAAGGGGGCGCAGAGCGCCAGCGCCTGGTACCTGGGCAACGACTTCCCCTCCAACGCCGAGTTCGTCAAAGCGTTCAAGGCCAAGTACGCGACCGATCCTGACCAGTTCGCGGCCCAGGCCTACACCGGCGTGCTGATCCTGGTGGACGCGGCCAAGCGGGCCAAGCTGACCTACACCGACCTGGCAGGCGACCGCGAGAAGCTGCACGCCGCCCTGGAGGCGACCAACATCCAGACGCCGCTCGGGCCGTTCCAGTTCACGTCGACCCATGACGTCCACCAGACGATCTGGATCATCTCCATGGATGGCCAGGGCGGCTTCAATCTGGTGACCTCGATCAAGCCCAGCTGACCGGCCCCCGCTCGGCCTGGTGCGCAACACAGTCCAGCAGCTGCTGAACGGCATCTTCATCGGGTCTATCTACGCCCTGTTCGCCTTGGGCTACACCTTGGTGTTCGGCCTGCTCGACGTGCTCAACCTGGCCCACTCCGAGGTCTTCATGCTGGGCGCTGTGGTGACGTACTCGCTGGTGGCCCTGCACCAGGTCCCGTTCCTCCTCGCCGTCCCCCTCGGCATCGGGGCCGGTGGGCTGCTCGGCCTGGGCATCGAATTCGTGGCCCTGCGCCCGTTGCGCCGCCGGGGGGCACCACCGATCGCGGCCCTGATCTCGACCATCGGGCTGGCGCTCATCCTGGTGGCCCTGGTCGAGCAGGCCAAGGCGGGCGGCGTCATGGCGTGGCTGTGGCGGGACGGGGCCAACGACGTCCAGTTCCCGCCCGGAAAGGTCCCCGACCGAATCTGGCACCTGGCCGGGCTCACCTTGCCGGCCAACAAGGTGGCCATCGTCATCATCACCGTGGCGCTCGTGGCCGTGCTGGCCTGGGTCATGGTGAAAACCCCAGCCGGGCGGGCGGTGCGGGCGGTGGCGGAGAATCCCCGGGCGGCGCGGCTCCTGGGGGTAAATGTCGACCGGGTCATCACATTGACGCTGGTGGTCAGTTCGGCCCTGGCGGCCTTGGCCGGGATCCTGTTTGCTCTCGCCCTCAATGACATCAGCCCCTACATGGGACGGGACCAGGTCGAGCTGCGGGGGTTGGCGGTCATCGTCCTCGGCGGTATGGGCAGCATTCCGGGGACGTTCATCGGAGGATTCACCCTGGGGTTGCTGGAGTCGCTCACCATCCTCATCCTGGGCACCGATGTCCGGGCCGTCGGCTTCATCGCCCTCTTCGTGATGCTGATCCTGCGCCCCACCGGGCTGTTGGGCCGGCCGGCCGTCGAGCGAGTCTGACCGCGATGGCCTTTCTCACCCAGCTCCTTTTTCACCCCTTCGCCTGGTACCACGCCCATCAGCTGCTGGCCGGTCAGATGGGCATCGACGGGCTGCTGGCCCTGTCCATCTGGCTGACCCTGTTCTCGGGCCAGCTGACCCTGGCCAACGCCGGCTTCATGGCCATCGGCGCCTACTCCTCGGTCATCCTGACGGGCGGGACGACCACCACCGGCCCGGCCGCGGCCGGCGTGCACCTGTCGCTGCCGGTCGCCATGGCGGCGGGAATCGTGCTGGCGGGGGCGGTGGCGGTGGTGATCGGCCTGCCGGTGCTGCGCCTGAAAGGGGTCTTCCTGGCCATCGCCACCATCGGGTTCGGAGAGGCGCTGCGTTTCGGCGTCATCTTGAACCTCGGGATCACGGGCAAGGGCCAGGGCCTCAACAACCCCCACGCCACCGTGACCTCGGGCATCACCCCGATCTGGCTCTGGCTCGCCCTGCTCGCCTTCCTCGCCTGGCGCCTGACCGGCACCAAGACGGGCCATGCGTGGGCCGCCATCCGGGAGGACGAGCTGGCCGCGGCCGCCCAGGGCATCAACGTGGCCCGTTACAAGATGGTCGCCTTCGTGCTCGGGGCCATGGTGGCGGCCCTCGCCGGGGCGCTGGGCGCCCATCTCAGCTTCCTGATCGACTCCAACGACTACAGCTTTACCCAGGCCATCGACATGCTGATCTGGGCGGTGGTGGGGGGCACCGCCTTCGTGATCGGGCCCATCGTGGGGGCGGTACTGCTGACCATCCTGCCCGAGGTCCTGCGCTTCACCCAGAGCTACCGCCAGGTGGTCAACGGGTTCATCCTGATCGCCATCGTCCTGTTCCGTCCCGACGGGCTGATCACCCGCCGCAAGGGCCGCGGACGGTCTCTTGGGTTCCGCCTGCCCCGGTGGCCGGCCCGGCGACCGCAACCAGTCCCACCCCCGCAACCCGTCCCGCCCCCGCAGCCGGCCCCGCCGTGACCCCCGCAGCCGGCCCCGCCGTGACCCCCGCCGAGGGGGCGCCCCTGTTGGAACTGCGGGACGTGCACAAGCGATTCGGCGGCGTCAACGCGGTCGACGGCGTCTCGATGGCCGTGGGCCGGGGTGCGGTTGCCGGTTTGATCGGGCCCAACGGGGCGGGAAAGACGACCGTCGTGAACCTGGTCACCGGCCAACTCAGACCCGACACGGGCGACATTCTGCTGGCGGGCGGCGCCATCGGCGGGTTGCATCCCCACCAGGTCGCAGCGCGAGGCGTGGCCCGGACGTTCCAGAACATCCGCCTCTACCGGACGCTGTCGGCGCTGGAAAACGTGGTGGCGGGGATGCATCTGCACCGCCGGACCGACGGTTGGGCCCACCTGATCCCGAGCCGGAGGCCGCGGCCGCCCGACCGGGCCCGCCAGGAAGAAGCCTTCCGCCTCCTGACCCAGGTCGGACTTGACCCGGCCAAAATGGCTCACCGGCAGTCGGGAACCCTGTCCTACGGAGACCAGCGCCGTCTGGAGATCGCCCGGGCCCTGGCCCTGCGGCCCGAGTTGCTCCTGCTGGACGAACCGGCGGCCGGCCTCAACGCAGGCGAGAAGTCGCAACTGGCGGAGTTGCTGGGCCGCCTCCGGGACGAGGGGTTGACCGTGGTCCTGATCGACCACGACACCAAACTCGTACTGCAAGCGTGCGACGACGTGACGGTCCTGAACTTCGGTAAGCGCATCGCCTCCGGGTCCCCCATCCAGGTCGCGGCCGACGAGGCGGTGGTGACGGCCTACCTCGGCACGAATGCAACCGTCAGGGCGACGGCCGAGCCCGCGGAGGGTCGACGTTCTCCCGCCGACCGGGAGCGGGTCGGCCGCCGCCCAACCGAGCCACTGCTCGTGGTCGAGCACCTGGCCGTCAACTACGGCGCCGTGGAGGCGGTCATCGACGTCAGCCTCGAGGTGGCCGAGGGCGAGATCGTGGCCCTGATCGGGGCCAATGGGGCGGGCAAGTCGACCGTCCTCAACTGCCTCTCGGGCCTGCTGCGGCCCCGCCGAGGCCGGGCCCGGATGGGTGCGCTCGACCTCACGTCGGCCCGGTCGCAGGCCATCGTGGCCGGCGGTCTGGTCCAGGTACCCGAGGGCCGGGAGATCTTGACCCGGCTGACGGTGGAGGAGAACCTGCTGCTGGGCGGCTGGGCCCGCCGCGACCGGGCGGCGGTGGCGGCGACGGTCGAGGAGATGATGGAGAAGTTCCCGATCCTGCGCCAGCGGCGCCGGTTGGCGGCGGGCCAGCTCTCGGGGGGAGAGCAACAGCAGCTGGCCATCGCCCGGGCGCTCGTCGCCGGGCCCCGCCTGGTACTGCTGGACGAACCGTCCCTGGGACTGGCGCCCCAACTGGCCGAGGAGGTGTTCTCCCTCATCGCGACCATGCGAGACGAGGGCATCACCATTCTGCTGGTCGAGCAGAATGCCCGCCGGGCCCTCGAGCTGGCCGATCGGGCCTACGTCATCGAGACCGGCCGGGTCGTCCTGGCCGGCAGCGGGCGGGAGCTGCGTGACCACCCACTCGTTCGTGAGGCCTACCTCGGGACGGGGTAAGTCCGAGTCGACTCAGGTATCTTCCCCGTTGAATCGGGCCCGGACGCCCAACGGGCGGCCTGGGCCCACCACCGGGTGCTCCACCACGTCGTCCAGGCGGACCAGGGCTCGGTCGAGTTGGGCGACGCTCTGGCGGAGTTTCCGGGTGAGCCGGGCCACGCCATCGGCCAGCTCCGAACCTCCGCCTGCGCTGGCCGCCAGGGCCTCGACCTGTTCGTCGATGCGCTGTGCCAGCCGCTGCATCTCCTGTTCGATGGAGGCGCCGATTCGCTCGGCCGCGGCCGTTCGCCGGTCACTCACCTCCATGCGTTCGTCGATCGACTGGAGCACCCCGGTCGACCTCCGGAGCTGGTCGCTCATGCCATCGAGCTGTACCTGCAGTTGTTCGACCGCGCCGATGATCGCCAGACCCTCGATACCGCCCGACAGCTCGCCCGGGCGCCGGCGCAGCAGCACCTCGGACAGCAACGCCGTCACGTCGGAGGTGACCGCCTCGGCCACCTCCCCCGGCCGGGGGATCAGGGGGAGGACGGCGTCGATGAAGTCGCGGACGTCGGGACGGCCCAGCGACTCGCCCAGCCGGATGGACAGCCTCCGGGCCAGCGGCTCGACCAGGTCCCGATCGGCCGTGAGGGCCTGCCGGATGAGCTCCTGGCTCAGATCGGCCTTGATGCTGAGGTCAGCCAGGGACTCATGGATGGCGCCGATCACCGCCTCGGCATCGGGGGAGATCCCGGTGGCGACCGCGGCCGGTATGGTCGGCGGGACCGAATGGGGCGACGAGGGAAGGGGGGCATCGGCCTCGCCCGCGGGCGGGGGGGCGGTGTCCGGTTCGAGGTCAAGGGCGACGGGCGGTTCGTCGCCGGCGTCGGCTTGGCGGTCGCGGTCGCGGTCGCGGTCGCGGTCGCGGTCGCTCGTGTCGGTCCCGTGCGGGGACATCGACGGCTCGCCTTCCCCCTCGCCCTGGTCTCTCGGGCCGGCGTGGCCCTGGTCAGGCGCCTCGTCTTCGGCCCCTCCGGCCTCCTCGCCGTTGTCCCCGGCATGGGGCTTCCACCATCCGCGAGAGGACTGCGGACCGGGCGGTCCGGGGGGCCCGCGCAGCACGTCGAACTCGCGGTCCGACGCCATGTCGGCCACCCCGATGGGTGGGTCCGCCTGCCACCTGGCCTCGTCGCGCAACCCGTCGTCCTCGCCGACCTTGCGGGCGCGAACCGGCGGGGCCGGGGTG
>JALYXV010000003.1 GCA_030947025.1 Actinomycetota bacterium
GCGGCGGCTGAGGCGGCGGCTGAGGCGGCGGCTGAGGCGGCGGCTGGGGCGGGACGTTGCGGGCGGGCCGGGGCGAGCGCGTGGCGGAACTGGCCGAGCGTGATGGTGAGCGCATCCGGTCCAAGACGGCTGAGGCCCGGATCGAGGGTGACCCCGCCGAGGCGGCGGGGATCTCTCATCACCAGCCGCCCCCCATCGGCGAAATCCAGGGCGAAGCGGTCCCAGCGGGCGTCGTCCCGGTTCGAGGCATATTGCAGGTCGGGGACCCCGATGGTGGAGTCCACGATCAGACGACCGCTCATCCCGAAGCGCAAGCCCAGCACCGGCCCGTCATCGCTGGTGGCGAGCATCAGCAGCTTCCCCTGCCGCCCGGCGCTCACCAGCCGGCGCCCCACCAAGACCGACGTGAGGGCGGGGGCCGCCAGGCCTCCCTTGAGGTACCAGGCATCGGGTGCGAACACGGCCGCGATGGGCCGGTCGAGGGCCTGTTCCTGGGCCAACCGGCGGTACACCTCCACCTCGGCCAGCTCCGGCATCTCTTGACCGTACCGGCCCCGACCGCCGTGTCGTCGACCCGCCGCTACGCTCGATCCCATGTCGCCGGACAAGCAACGCTGGCAGGCCCATTGGGCCCACCTCTATGACGAGGTGGTCACGACCGGCTTGTGTACCGGCTGCGCCGGCTGTGTCGTCGCCTGCCCCTACGACGTGTTGGGCTATGACGACAGCAACGGCGTCTACAAGCCCTTTCACCTGGAGGCCGAAGGGGGCCCCGGTGGCTGCGGTCACGGCGACCGCGGCTGCACCAGCTGTACCCGGGCCTGCCCACGGTTCCGGGCGTGGGAGCCTGAGCTCGACTCGTTCCTGTTCGGCCGGGAACGCCAACCCGACGAGATGGATGGCGTCTCCAAGGACATCATCCTGGCCCGGGCGACCGACAAGGAGGTCCACCAGATGGGCCAGGACGGAGGCTTGGTCTCGGCCATCCTCTTGTGGTGCCTCGACCACGACTACATCGACGCCGCCTTGGTCTCCTACCTGGAGGGCGACGGCACGTCGTGGAAGGCGATCCCCGGCGTGGCCCGAACGCGCCAGGAGATCCTGGCCGCGGCCGGGTCCCGGTACACCTACTCGGCCAACACTATGGCCTACGCCGAGGCGGTCGAGGGCGGGGCCGAGAAGCTGGCCCTGGTCGGGATGAGCTGCCAGAGTTCCGTGCCTCCCGCCATGAAAGCCCGCAAGGCCGGTAAGGCGGCCCGCCGCTTCGCCCTCAACATCGGGCTGTTGTGCTCCAAGACCTTCGACGACGCAATCTTCGAGGAGCTGTTCGAGGCCAAGTACGGCCTGCGCAAGCAGGACATGGTCAAGATGAACATCAAGGGTGTGTTCCAAATCTGGATGCGGGACGGGAGCTACCACGAGGTGAACCTCAAGGAGTGCCACGCCTGGACCCGTGACGGGTGCAAGACCTGCCCCGACTTCGCGGCCGAGCATGCGGACATCTCGACCGGAGGGATCGGAGCGTTCAACGACTGGACCTTGACCATCGTCCGCACCGACCTCGGCCGCGAGATCATGATCAAGATGCTCGAGGACGGCACCATCGAAGGACGGCCCGGTGACGACGACCCCGGCGCCATCGCGTTGCTCCGGAAGTTGTCGATCGTCTCGCGCCGGCGCTGGCCCGAGCAGGCGCTCCCGTTCCCCAAGGTGGGCGTTCCCCCGCCCAAGCCCAAGGCCAAGGCCCCAAAAACCCCCGCCCCCGCCTAACGACCACCGCACGGGGCCAGACTGGGTGATCCGTGGCAGGTTCAGCGTTCCTTGGCGACTTACCGGCGCCATTCGGGATAGGTCGCCACGGAACGATTAGTCGCCAGAGAACGGGCCGGAATCTGGCCCCCCTGCGGCCAGATTGCACAACCGCGTCGGCTGGAGGTCATATAGGAACCTCGGGCGGCGGAGGAATCGCCGGTTGGCGGTGGGTCTACTCGCTGAGGGCCCGGGCCCGGGTGAAAACGGCGTCGAGCATGGGCTCGGTCAGCTTGCCGGTGAAGGTGTTCTGCTGGCTGGGATGGAACGAGCAGATCATCGTTAGCCTCCGGCCAGGAACGGGGACCTCGACCAGGTGGCCGAATCGGGGCCGCCGAGCCACTCCCAGCAGGCGGGCCACGGCGTCGTAGGCGAACTGGCCCAGGACCGCGACGACCCGGAGCTGGCCCAGCAGGTCGATCTCGCGCCGGAGGTAGGGGACGCACCGGTCCCGCTCCTCCACCGTCGGCTTGTTGGCGGGTGGCGCGCATCGCACCGCCGCGCTCACGTAGCACCCGTCCAGGGTCAGCCCGTCGTCGGCGCAGATGCTGGTCGGCTGATTGGCATACCCGGCCCGCCACAGGGCGGCAAAGAGCCAGTCACCGGAACGGTCGCCGGTGAATACCCGTCCGGTCCGGTTGCCACCATGAGCCGCGGGCGCCAGACCGGCCACCAGAAGGTGGGCCAACGGATCGCCGAACCCGGGGACCGGCCGACCCCAGTAGTCCTCGTTGGCGAATGACGCCCGCTTCTCGGTCGCCACCAGCCGCCGCCAGGCAACCAGTCGGGGACAGGCGGTGCACGCCACGATCTCGGCGGTCACCCGCTCGAGCGTGTCCGGGCGATCGGGGAGGACTTGCACAGCCGACACGGTAGGTTGACGGACGAATGGCGAAGGGAGCAGCAACCGTGGACGGGGCGCCCACCACACCCGGGGAGAACGCCAGTTCAGCCTCGGCCCGCAAGCCCAAGGCTAGCGCCAGGGCCAAAGTGCCCCCCTCCACGCTCATCTTCTTCGTCCGGCACGGCACCACTCCCACCACCGGCCAGGTTCTGCCCGGTCGGGCCCGGGGGCTTCACCTGGCCGACACCGGCCGGGCCGAGGCCGAAGCGGTGGCCGAGCGCCTGGGCCGGCAAGCCCAACCGGCCCAACCAGCCCAACCGGCCCAACCAGCCCAACCAGCCCACTCCGCCGACCGGCCGGGGACCAGCGCCAACGGCGCCAACGCCCATCGGGCCAAAACGAAACCCGGCCTCACGGTGGCCGCCATCTATACCTCCCCGCTGGAACGGGCCCGGGAGACGGCCGCCCCAATCGGCCAGCGACTGGGCCTCAAGGTCACCGTCGAGCGAGGCTTGATCGAGATGGACTTCGGCGAATGGACGGGCGCCCAACTGAGCGTGCTGCGCAAGCGGCCGGAATGGAACGCCATCCAGCACTACCCGAGCGGCTTCCAGTTCCCCGGGGGCGAAGCGTTCAGCGCCATGCGGGCCCGGATCGCGGCCACGGTCGCCCAGCTGTGCCAGCGCCACCCCGGACAGACGATCGTCGCCGTCTCCCACGCCGACACCATCAAAGCCGCCGTTTCCGATGCCCTGGGCACCCACCTCGACCTGTTCCAACGCATCGTCGTCTCGCCCTGCTCGGTGACCGCGATCAGCTACTCAGCGACTGGACCGGTCGTCCTGGCGGTCAATTCGACGGGCTGGCTCGGAGATCTCCACCCCGCGTGAGCAACTGAGCAGATGAGCAGATGAGCAGATGAGCAGCAGCTTCGATCTCCCGAGTGTCCAACACCTCACCGTCGGCACGGTGGGCGAGCCCGGCCATCGCACCTTCTACCTGCAGGCTCGTCAGGACGACCAACTGGTCACCCTCAAGATCGAGAAGCAGCAGGTACGGGCGCTGGCCGAACAACTGCTGGAGCTGGTGAGGGACAGCCTCGCCATCGCCCCCTCCGCCCCGGAGCTGTCGGAACCGGTCCTGGCCGAGTGGCCGATCGGCGCCCTGCGCATTCTCGACGACCGGGACAGCGACCAGATCGTCCTCATGGCCGAGGAGATCGCCGAGATCGACGAGGAGGGCGAACCGCTGGCGACCGGCGGACTGGCCCGCTTCGGCGCCACCCGGGCCCAGATCGCGGCCCTGGCCCGGCGGGGCATGGAGCTGGTCGAAGCGGGCCGCCCCTTGTGCCCGCTGTGCGGCTTCCCGCTGGACTCCGACGGCCATTCATGCCCACGGACGAACGGCAACCGGTCGCCGACGCTCTGACGGTCCTGGCCGAGGGGACGATCGAGGTCCTGGGGCGCATGCCGTGGAGTTCGAATGCCACCTTCCTCGTGTTGGTGACCCTCGACGGCGCCCAGCTGCAGGCCATCTACAAGCCCCACCGGGGCGAGCGCCTGCTGTGGGACTTCCCCGACGGGCTGTACCGGCGTGAGGTGGCCGCCTACCAGCTGGCCCAGGCGCTGGGTTGGCCCCTGATCCCCGAGACCATTGTCCGCCCGAGCGCCCCGTTCGGCGTGGGCTCGCTCCAGCGTTTCGTCGAGGCCGACTTCGACCAGCACTACTTCACCCTGCTCGAGGAGCCCAACCACCGGGCCGCCCTGCAGGCCATGTCGGCCTTCGACCTGGTGGCCAACAACGCCGACCGCAAGGGCGGCCACTGCCTGATCGACCAGGACAACCGGATCTGGGGCATCGACCACGGCCTGTGCTTCAACGTGGCGCCCAAGCTGCGCACCGTCATCTGGGACTTCGCGGGCGAAGCGATCGCCGAGCCCCTCCTGGCCGACCTGCGCCGCCTGGTGCTCGAGCCCCCCGCCTCGCTCGAGTCGCTGCTCAACCAGGACGAGACCGACGCCTTCCTGAAACGAGCCGAGCGGGTGGCGGCCAGCGCGGTGTTCCCCGACCCGGGCGAGGGCCGGCCCTACCCCTGGCCCCTGGTCTGAGCGAACCGGCGGTCGGGGTCGATCCGGTCCCGGACCGCCTGCCAGTCGTCCCAGCGGGGATAACGGGCCCGCAGCGAGGCAGCCGACAGGCCGTGGGCGCTACCCCACTGAGGCCGCCCGTCCAGCCCGGCGATCCCGCCGATGTACACCGACGGCCGGCCCTGGGCCGGTGACAGGAGGATGTTGTCACCCGCGGTGACCGAAACCTCGATGGGGAAAAGGGGAGCGGTGCGGCGGCGGGCGCTCAGTTCCCACGCC
>JALYXV010000004.1 GCA_030947025.1 Actinomycetota bacterium
GCGTTGATGGTGCCTCTTCGGAAGTCGCCTGTGTTGGCGAGCTGTTCGTACAGCTCGGCGCGGCGTTGTTCGTATTGGGGAAGTGAGGACGACACCAGGCTCTCCCATCTTGTCTGGAGGGTTAGCACCCTCCAGACTAGCCCGAGAGCAGAAGGGAAACGCGACATCCCCTACATCCGCGTCGCACACCCATTGCCGCCTCGTCGTCGCCTACGTTCTTCCAGCCGTGGTACAGGCCCGGGGGAATGACAACCAGGCCGGGATTCCGGGCACCGAGCAAGAATTCGTTGAGCGTGCCAAAGGTCGGGGAGTCACGGCGACCGTCGTAGCAGACGATACACAACGAACCAGTCGCGGCGAACAACCGGTCGGTGGTGATACGGTGAATTCCCCATGCCCGAACCCGGCCGGGAAATGTAACCGTTAGATTTACCTGACGAACGGGCGCCTCGGTCAGGCCCCAATCGGTTCGGAACATCTCGGTAACGTGCCCGTTGTCGTGCGAAACCGGCCGAGCCAGGCGGTATTGGACGCCGTCGATCAGATCGATCCGTAACGTCCCGCACGCGGTGGTTAGAGACTGTCGGACGGACGCGGCGGGAGTCCGGCCACGGTGTCAAGATTCGCGGGTGTCTCCATCGGAGGGTTCAACGAAATAGTCCTTGGCTGACAGACCATACCAAGCGGACGCGAGTCTACTCTTGTGACGGGCCCGGATGACGCCATGGACCCGGCGCCAGGGAGGCGAAGCTGGCCTGTCTGTTACTGGAGTTGGTGGTCGGCGTCGCGAAGTGGCACCGTTGCGTTGAGCCTGGCCGGCTGGCGGCGACAGTTCTGATGTGACGGGCCTGGCGCCAACTGCTATGTCGCGAACGGCTGTTGATAGGGCGGCGTGATCGATGGGCGCACGTGAGGATTCAGATGCTGAACCGATGACCGCCGGCGGCCCTATACCTCAGCCTGGCCGAGGTGGGCGAGCTGACCAAAGATCGATGCTGCCGATTATCTAGCTGTAGCGAGCGAGCCTCATACCGCCGAGAAGAACTTGAGCGCTTCGCGCTGAGGGGCGCCCGACCGGGCGCCCCTGTCGCGGCCGGTCGTAGCCTCGTGGTTGCTGAGACCGAGGAGGTTGTCATGGCCGACTACGCGACCCTACTGCGGGACCATGTGAGCTTGACGGTGCGCTCCGTGGACCGGTTCTTCCTGCAGGGCTACGTCCCGCAGCTGCAGACCGTGGGCCAGGTGTGCAAGTTCTTGCGGTGGCAGCGCCGCATCCCGATCCCGTCGTCGGCGGCGTTCGGCAAGATCGGCGACGCCTACGTGAAGGACATACAGGCCTTCGCGAAGGTCAATGATGTCCCGCTGGTGCATTTCAAGAAGGGTGAGAACAAGGAGCAGATGGCCCGGCCGCTGATCGACGCCGCCTCCAGGGCAGGTGGTGATGGGGCGGTGGTGTTGATCGGTGTGGCCCAGGAGAGGACCCCGGTGTGGCGGTCGTGGCCGGCCAAGGGCCAGGAGAACAAACCGCACCCGCACATGGAGTGGGCCCGCCAGAACGGGTTCGTGAACCACTACTACCACTACCTGTGGGATCCCGACTGGGGGCCGGCGTTCATCAAGACCAACGCGTACGCCCCCTGGCCGATCTGGATATACCTCAACGGGCATGAATGGGCGAAGCGTCAGTGCGACAAGGGGGGGATCGGCTATGAGGCGTTGGACAACGGGTTCGCCTCCTGCGACGACCCGGAGGCGTTGCAGCGGATCTGTGACCGTCTCGGCCCTGAGCCGGTCCGCAACTTCTACTGGCGCTGGTTCAACCGCCTTCCCTGCCCGTTGACCCATGACGATGTGCGGGCCGGGTACGGCTACGAGTTGGCGTTCCGCCAGTTCGAGGTGTCCGACACTGTGGTGTTCGACCGCCCCGCGTCGGGGCGGGCGTTCTTCGAGGGTGTCATCCGCGACCACCTCGATGTGGGACGGCCCGATCAGGTGAGCTTGGTCTTCGACCGCCAGGTCACGTCGCGGACGCCGGGAACCTTTCGCACCAAGGTCGTCACCCGCGGCGTCGACCCGCAGCTGTCGTGCTACTACAAGAGCTCGAGGCTGAAGCAGTATTTCAAGGAGGGCCGGGCCCGCCAGGCCGGCCACACCGCGGCCGCCAACGCGGTCGGCCCGTGACCAGATCGCATCGCCGGGGCGGGCTGGTCCGCCTCAGCCTGGCCTTGGTCGCCCTGTGCGCCCTCGTTGTTGTCGCCGTCACCCTGGGCCGGCTCAACCGCCGGCTCTCGGCCCAGGACCGGGCGAACCGCCAAACCGCGACCGAGTCACAGGCGATCGTGGCCGCGAATGAGCGGATCACCGCCCGGCTCAACAGCTGAGCGCATTGAGCGTCACCGCCGCGTCGGCGCTGTCAGGCATCGGCACCATCGCCGGGGTCTTGACCCGCCTCCACGCCGCCGTGGTGGCGGCCAAAGGTTCCGCGGCCACCGGCCGGGCCGGCGCCGCGGCCACCCAAGGCGGGCTCGGCACCATCGCCGCCCTGGTCGACGCATTGAACATCCAGAGCGCGGCCATGGTCACCTCGTCGAGCCATCTGAGCGTCCAAGAGGC
>JALYXV010000009.1 GCA_030947025.1 Actinomycetota bacterium
ACCGCGGCCCGGGCCGCGTCGAGGCCGAAACCCTTGGTGACGGCCACCACCGTTATCCGGTCCGGGTCGCCACCGGCGGCCTCGATGCGCCCCCGCACCGCCGCCACGTTGGCAGCCACCGACAACGCCGCCACGTTGGCAGCCACCGACAACGCTGCGGCGGCGTCGTGGGCGGGCACCGAACTATCGCGCGGGCCGGGCCGGTCGGGCCGGTGCTCAGTCATGACTGCCATACCACCGTCGCCTGGCGTGGTCGGTCCCGGCGAGCCCGCCACGACCAATGCTCGCCTGAGCACGACGTGCAGACGCCGGCGTCGACCACCAGTGCTGCTCCGGCTCGCTCGAGCGCGACCCGGACCGCACCGGGAATGTCGAAGGCAGGGTGCCCCTCCGAGGTCAACGCCCGGACAGTCGGCCCAAAATGGTCGGCCGCGGCGTCCAGGTCGGCCGGCCCGAACGCGTAGCACTCGGGATGGATGCATGGGCCCAGGGCAGCCAGCACCGACCGGGCGCCCAGACCTCGCATGGCCAAGACCGTCTCCTCGATGACACCGCCGACCAGTCCCCGCCAGCCCGCATGGGCCACGCCGATCACACCCTCGGGGCTGGCAAAAGCAACGGGAGCGCAGTCCGCCGTGATGACGGCCAGAGCCACACCGGGAGCGGCGCTCACGGCCGCGTCGGCGGCCACTCCGGCCGAGCCGCCCGGCCCATCGACCACGGCCACGCCAGCTCCGTGCACCTGGGTCAGCCAGGTCCATGGGAGGTCGATCACCGATCGGCGGCGGCCCTGAACCACGGCGTCCACTCCGGTGGGGTCGCCCATGTCGCCGTCACGTTTCCCCGTCCAGCGGACCATCGCCGGCCCGAGGGCGGCGATGCCTGGGGCGGCACCGGGCCGGCCCGACGCCGGGACGGCCCCGGACGGGGACGGAATCTGGGTCACGACCACTGCGTCCGGCGCTACTTCAGGAATGACGGGACGTCGAAGTCGTCGTCATCATCGGCCAGGCCGATCGGGGGCGCCCCGAACTGCCGGGCAGCCGGGCTGCCCAATCCGAGGCCGGGATGCTCGGGGCGCTCCCGTTCCCGTTCCCGGGACTCGTCCCAGCGGTCGAAACCGGCCGCAATCACCGTCACCCGGACCTCGTCACCCATGGCGTCGTCGATCACCTGGCCAAAGATGATGTTGGCATCGGGATGGGCGACGCCGTGGATAATCTCGGCCGCCTCGTTGACCTCGAACAACCCCAGGTCGCTGCCCCCGGCAATGTTGAGCAGGATCCCCCGGGCACCCTCGATCGAAGCTTCCAGCAGCGGGCTGGTTATGGCCAGCTTGGCCGCGGTCACTGCCCGGCCGTCGCCCGATGCCGTGCCGATGCCCATGACCGCGGTCCCTGCGTCGTGCATGACCATCTTGACGTCGGCGAAGTCGGTGTTTATCAGACCAGGCGTGGTGATGAGGTCGGTGATGCCTTGTACGCCCTGGAGCAGCACCTCGTCGGCCATCTTGAAGGCGTTGACCATCGACGTCTTGTCGTTGGACACCGTGAGCAGCCGCTCGTTGGGGATGACGATGAGGGCGTCGACCTCATCCTTCAGCTTCAAGATGCCGGCGTCGGCCTGGAGGGCCCGGCGGCGGCCCTCGAAGCTGAACGGTCGCGTCACTACGCCGATGGTCAGGGCGCCGAGGGCCTTGGAGATCTCGGCGATCACCGGGGCGCCCCCGGTCCCGGTCCCGCCTCCCTTGCCGGCGGTGATGAAGACCATGTCGGCACCTTTCAGGACCTCTTCGATCTCCTCCCGATGCTCCTCGGCGGCTTGCCGCCCGACCTCGGGATCACTCCCGGCGCCCAGACCACGGGTGAGTTGGCGGCCGATGTCCAGCTTGACGTCGGCGTCGCTCATGAGCAGTGCCTGGGCGTCGGTATTCACAGCAATGAACTCGACTCCCTTCAGGCCCGCGTCGATCATCCGGTTGACGGCGTTGACTCCGCCCCCACCGATACCCACGACCTTGATCACAGCTATGTAATTCTGAGCGGCACCGGCCATCTTGGAACCCTCCCGGGCACGGCGGTGGGGCACTGACCCCCCACCGGTGGACAAGACGTGACCGAAGACGCCCAACCGGGTCATCCTCGGCCACCAAACTGAAGCTGTAGTTGAGGTCTATAGTTATGTCAACCTCGTTGAGTGGTCGAGACGATACTGCTCTTACTGCCGCCGGTCAAGACCGGAGCATCAGCAACCCGCACATCGATCCCGGCTACCGCCCCGGGGGCGAGCTGGGTCAGCACCGAGCGCAGGGCGATCACCTTGGCGTCCAGTTCGTCGGTGGACCCGAAGATGACGCTGATGGAGCCGGGGGCCAGCGATGCGCTCACCATGCCGCCGTCGGCCTGCGTCACCGAGGTGACCGTGACCGCCTCTCCACCCCGGAGGTGACCGGGGGGTGGCGCCCGCAGCGCCAACAGGACTCGCAGGGCGGCTCGGGCAGCCCCCGCCATCGGCGTGCCGGGCGGCCCGACCAACGGCCCACCTTGCAGAATCGGCAACGCCGGATGGGCCCCGCCGAGCACCGTGGAAGCGTCCCCGCCCACGGCCAAGACCCGGCCGTCGGTGTCCACCACGGCGGGCTGACCTGCGGTTGCCGCCACTTGGGCGACGGCGCCACGCTCGGTGATGTCGATCGTCACCGTGGTCGGCCAGTGGCGCCGGACCCGGACCCGCGCCACCCACGGCAAGGCCGCCACCCGTCGCTCGATGCCGCCCCGGTCAACGTCAAGCATCGGGGTCCGGCCATCAAGCCCCCCCGCCGCCACCAGCACGCCGCTCCGGCTGGTGTGGCCCGTCCCCCGGACCACGACCTGGTGTACCGCCAACACCTGCGAGTGGGCCAGGACCCAGGCCCCGGCCACGGCCGAGACCGCCACCATGACGCCGATCGCCGTCCGCTGCCGACGGCGGATGTGGTCCCGCCGCACCGAGACCCACCGCTCGGCCATGCGCGGATCGATGGGCAGATGAGCATGCGGGGAGTTGGGGCGATCCCTCATCTGCACGCCGCTCATGACGCCTCGCCCGGGCTGCGCTCGCCGCCTGAACCTAACCTTGAGAGTAAGTGTTCGGGGAACCCCAGCAGGCGGACCTCGGCTCTGAGCTCCACACCGAGCCGTTGATTCACCAGCTCCTGCACCTCGAGCATGAGCGCCACCACGTCGTCGGCCCGACCGTCCGGGTCGGCCAGGATGAAGTTGGCGTGCTTGGTCGACACGGCCGCACTGCCATGACGGTGGCCTTTGAGGCCGGCCGCGTCGACCAGCCAGCCGGCCGAATTGCCGGGCGGCTCCCCCAAGGGGTTGACGAACACCGAGCCCGCGTTCTGACCACCGGGTTGATGCTCGCGCCGCCACCGCGCGATCTCGCGGATGGTTGCCTCCGACTCGGCCCGGTCCCCGGGCCCGAGCTGGTACTCGGCCTCCACCACCACCTGGGTGGCGGTGACCGACGAGCACCGGTAGCCCAGGGCCAGGTCGCCGACCGAGAAGGTCTCGGCTCGCCCCGTGGTGAGATCGACCAGCCGGCAGTGGCGCAGGGTGGCACCCGTGTCCGCGCCGTGTCCGCCCGCGTTCATTCGGACGGCACCCCCCACCGAACCGGGAACCCCGACCGCCCATTCCAGCCCGGTCAACCCCGCCGCCGCGGTCTGGCGGGCGAGCACGGGGAGGGGCACCGCTCCGCCCGCCCGGACCCGGTACGCCTCCTCCCCGCCCCCACCGCCCCCTGGCCGGTCATTGCCGCCCGGCGCCATGCTGACGGTCCCGAACGGCTCGCTGGCCAGCGTAATGACGAGACCCGGGAAGCCGGCGTCGGAGACCAGGACGTTCGAGCCCCGGCCCAGCACCAGCACGGGCACGCCTGTGGCCGCCAGGACCGGGGCCAAGCCCCGCAGGTCGTCGATGGCGGTGGCGTCGAGGAACAGCGCAGCTCGGCCCCCCACCCGGTAGGTCGTGCGGGGACCGATCGCCACATCGCGCTGGCACCGCGCGCCCAGCGCCGCGGCCACGGCGTCCAAGGCCCCGCGCTCGGGCGGAGGCGGGCGCCGGTCAGCGACGGTCAGGCCGGGTCCTCCAACAACTCGTCCGGCAGCACCGTCAGATCGCCCGCCCCCAGGGTGAGGCAGAGATCGCCGGGGCGGAGCGTGGCCCGGAGGAAGGCGACCAGTTCGTGGTGGCCCGACAGGTACCGGCCTTCGGTCTCGGGGTGGGCCGCGGTCACGGCGTCCAGGACGAGCCGGCCTGAGACCCCCGGCCGGGGAGACTCGCCTGCCCCGTACACGTCGGTGACGATCAGCAGGTCGGCGTGGCCGAACGCGTCGGCGAAGTCCTGCCACAGCGACGCCGTCCGGCTGTAGCGATGCGGTTGGAACACCGCGATGACCCGGTCCCAGCCGCCGTCCCGCGCCGCCGCCAGGGCCGCCTTGACCTCGCTGGGCAGGTGGGCGTAGTCGTCGACGAAGGTGATTCCATCCCGTTCCCCCCGGAACTCGAACCGGCGGGCCACGCCGCCATAGCGCCCGAGGGCCCGGCGGCCCGCGTCGATGCTGGCCCCGACCAACAGGCCGGCGACCAACGCCCCGCAGGCATTGCGGGCGTTGTGGAGTCCCGGTACGACCAGCCGGAATTCGCCCAGGTTCACGCCCCTCTGGACAACGGTGAACCGGCTGCTGCTGCGGGCGGTGGTGAGATTCACCATCTGATAGTCCGCGCCCTCGCTCGTACCGTAGGTGACCGCGCCCCGCGCCCGTCCCAAGCGGGCGGCGGTGGGGTCGTCGGCACACACCACTGTGGTCGGTGCCCGGGCCAGGAACCGCTCGAACGCCTCCTCCATGGCGGCCAGGCTGCCGTAGTAGTCAAGGTGGTCGGCCTCGACGCTGGTCACCACCCCGATCTGGGGCGCAAGGGCGAGAAAGGTCCCGTCGCTCTCATCGGCCTCGACGACCAGCCACTCCCCCGCCCCCCACGCCGCGCCGCTGCCGACCTCATTGATGTCGCCGCCGATGATGAACGAGGGCCGCAGCCCGGCTTCCACCATCACCAGCGCCAGCATGGATGCCGTCGTTGTCTTCCCATGGGTACCCGCGACGGCCACGGAACTACGCGTGGCCGCGATGGCAGCCAGCACGTCGGCTCGGCGAAGAACCGGGATTCCTCGACGCTCCGCTTCCACCACCTCGATGTTGTTGGCGGGAATGGCGGTCGAGATCGTGACGATGTCGACGTCGTCGAGGTGGCGGGTGTCATGACCGACCTGGGCGTCCACCCCCAGCGATACCAGCCGCTCAAGCTCCACCGACGGCTTCAGGTCGCTCCCGCTGACCCGCTGACCCATGCCTGCCAGCACGCTCGCCACTGCGCTCATACCGACACCGCCCACTCCGACCACGTGGATGCGGTGCGGCCTGGTCAGGTCGAGAGGAACCGCGGTCGGGACGATCCCGTCGCTCACCGGGGCAGTGGGCTCGTCCGTCATGTCACGCACGGGCCGCCCCGCTGACCCGCTCGACCAGTTCGGCCACCGAGGCGGCGGCGTCCCGGTGGGCGACCGAGGCCGCGGCCCGGGCCATCGACTCCAGCGTCGCGCCGTCCATCAGGCCGTCCAGCTCGGCCCCCAACCGATCGGCGCGGGCTTCGCCATCGGCGATCAGGCGGGCCGCCCCGACGTCGACCAAGGCCCGGGCGTTGGCGGTCTGGTGATCATTGGGCGCGCCGGGAAGGGGGACGAGCACGGCGGGCAGCCCCACCGCGGCCAACTCAGCCACCGTACTGGCGCCCGCCCGGCACACCGCAATGTCGGCGGCCGCGTAGACGACCTCCATCTGGTCCTCGTAGCGCACCTGCCGGTACCACAGGCCGTCATCGGCCAGATCGGGGCGAGCCGCGGTGATCATGTCCCAGTCCCGCGTCCCCACCACGTGGTAGATCGCCAACCCCGATCGGTGGCGCCACCGTTCGGCCAACCCCAGCACGGAACGGTTGATGGTGCGAGCACCGAGTGACCCGCCGAAGGCGACCACGACGGTGGCGTCGGCGGGAAGGCCCAAGGCCTGGCGGGCCGCGGCCCGGCCGGCCGGGCTCCGGTCGACCGCCAGCACCTCCTGGCGCACCGGGTTCCCGGTGAGCACAGCCCGCGGCAGCGGGGTCCCGGGGAACGAAATGGCCGCCGCCCGGGCCACCCGGGCCGCCAACCGGTTGGCCGCGCCGGGGGCGGCGTTCTGCTCCACGACCACCAGCGGCACCCGCAGCACCACCGATGCCAGCACACCGGGGAGACTGGCGTACCCACCAACCGAGACGATGACCGCCGGGCGGCTCCGGGCCACCAGGGCCACCCCCTTGACCGCGGCCACCGCCAGGCCCACGACGGCGCGGATGTTGCCCACGGTGAGCCGGCGCACCAACCCCCGCCCGGGCAGAAGGGTCACGCCGAAGCCGGCCGCGGGAACCAGGCGCCCTTCGATGCCGTGGCGGGCGCCCACGAAATGGATGCTGGCCGCCGGGTGCCCCCGATCGACCAGGGCCCGGCCCACCGCGATGGCGGGGACCACGTGACCCGCCGTCCCGCCTCCGCAGATGATGGCCCAGGGCCGGTGGTGCTCGATGGGCGGGTCGCCCGTCGGGGCGATCGGGGCGGTGGCGGTCACTGCCCCATCCTCGCGCCCACCCTGGCGCCCGGCCGACCCGAACCGCCCCGACCACCGGCCACCCGGCTCGACCGCGGCCCACCCTCCGCCACCACCGCGGGCTGCCGCCCTTGCTTGGCCACGTTGCAGCAGATGCCGAGTGCGCCCATGGCGATGATCAGCGACGACCCTCCGAACGACACGAACGGCAAAGGCACGCCCGTCACCGGCACCAGCCCGACCACCGCTCCGATGTTGATCACCGCCTGGCCGACCAACCACGCCGTGATCCCGGCCGCCAGGATGCTGCCGAAGCGGTCGGGCGCCCGGCACGCTACCCGGACCCCCACAACCGCCAAGGCGACGAACAAACCCACGATCAACAGGCTGCCCAGCAGCCCGGTCTCCTCACCGATGATGGCGTAGATGAAGTCGGTGTACTGGTTGGGCAGGTACCCGGTGGCCGCCCGCGTGGCCCCCAACCCGAGCCCGAACCACCGCCCCGAGCCCAGCGCCACCGCGCCCTGGGCGGACTGATACCCGCTGTTGGCGGCGTCGGAGAACGGATGCCAGAACGCCGTCATGCGCCGCCACCGGTACGGAGCCCTTTTGGCCGCCAACAAGGCCGCGGCCGCGCCCACCACCACCATGGTGGTCAGGGGACGAAGCGCGACGCCGGCGACGTAGAAGGCGGTCAGCGCGATGCAGGCCAATATCATAGTCGTGCCCATGTCGGGCTGGGCCATGACCAGCAGTGCCATCCCGCCCAACGCCAACAGGACCGGCATCATGCTGTAGCGCCAATCCCAGATGCGATCGGCCCGGCGGTCGAGCACGTCGGCGGCAAAGATCACCAGCGCCAACTTGGCCAGCTCCGACGGCTGCAGCCGCCACGATCCCACGCCGATCCACCGGGCCGAGCCGCCCCCGCTGACGCTGGCGCTGGTCACCAACACGGCCAGCAGCAACAAAAAGGAGACGGCCACGGCCACCACGCCGAGTCGCCGCCAGCGGCGGTAGTCAACCCGGACCGCTATGACAAACGCCGCCGCCCCGAAGGCCAGCCACAGCGCCTGGCGCTCGAAGTAGTGCCAGGGCGAGCCGTACTGGCGCAGGCTCTGCACCGAGGAGGCCGAGAGCACCATGACCAGCCCGATCAGGCACAGCACAGTCATCAGCGCCATCAGCACCAAGTCGCAGTCGGCCCACCGGCGGTTGCCGGCGCCATGGGCCACGACGCGGTGCGCCTCGACCCCCCGGCGGGCACCGGTCATGTCGTTCATCTCGAACTCCCTTCGTTCCCCTCGGGCTCTTTTTGCAGCCGCGCCGCCACCAAGGCGGTGAAGTCCTCGCCCCGCTCGGCGTACGAGCGGTACCAATCAAAGGAGGCGCACCCGGGCGACAGCAGGACCACCTCACCCGGGCCGACAGCCTCCGCGGCCGTCGCCACAGCGGCGGCCATGCTTGCCGCCCGCACCACCGGCACCCGCCCAGAGAAGGCTGCCTCCACCTCGCCGGCTGCCTCGCCAATGGCGACCACGGCCCGCACCGGGGGTGCGGCGTGGGCCAGCACGCTCAGATCCAGCCCCTTGTTGCGGCCCCCGGCGATGAGTACGACCGAGCCCAAGCCCGCGACCGCGGCCAGCACCGAAGCCGGCGTCGTCGACTTCGAGTCGTCGTACCAGCGCACCCCGCCCTGCTCCCCCACCAGCTGGACGCGGTGGGGCAACCCGGTGAACTGGCGCAGCGCGGACCGGCAGCCCTCGATCGAGGCGCCCGCGGCCCGGGCGGTAGCCGCCGCGGCCAGGGCGTTGGCCACGTCGAGGGGCAACGATCGGGTCAGCTCGTCAACGGAGACCAGCTCGAGGCCCTCGGGACCCACCAGCAGCCCGTCCGGGTCCGCGTGGAAATCGCCGGGGCCAGACCCAGACCCCGACAGGGACCCGGCGAAGGTCACCATCCCCACCCCGCCGGGGAGGCCGTGTCCGGGGTCGCGGGCGGCGGCCATCACCGCGGCGTCGCAGGCGTTGACCACGGCCACGTCGCCCGCACCCTGGGCCGCCCAGACCCGGGCCTTGGCGGCGGCGTAATGGGCCATGGTCGGATGCCAATCAAGGTGGTCCTCGGCCAGGTTGAGCCAGCAACTCACGGCCGGATGGAAGCGCTCCGTGTACTCGAGCTGGAACGACGACACCTCGGTCACCAGTACGTCGGCATCGAGTTCGACGGCATCGATGAAGGGCAGCCCGATGTTGCCGGCCGCCACCGCCACCAACCCCGACTGCACCAGCATGGCCGCGACCAGGCTGGTCACCGTGGTCTTACCGTTGGTCCCGGTGACCGCCACCAACGCCGGTCGCCGGGCCCCCGCCGCCGCACCCCCGCCCTCACCGCCCTCACCCCGGCCCTCACCCCCGCCCTCACCGCCCTCACGCTGGGCTGCCCACCGGCTCTCCAGCCGCTCCCAGCCGAGTTCCAGCTCGGAGTGCACCGGGACCGCGGCATCGGCGGCCAGGCGGTAGACGGGATGGCTGACGGCGATACCGGGACTGGGCACGACCAGGCGGCTGGCCTGCACCGCTCGCTCGAGCTCGTCCTTGTCCGGGTGCCCGAGGAAGTGGGCGCCGAGGGCCGCCGCCTGCTGGCGCCGTTCGTCGGTGGGGTCGTCCTCGACGACGACCACCGCCTCGCCCCGCCCACGCAGATAGGCGGCCACGGCGTGGCCGGTGACCCGGAACCCGACCACCAGCACGGGCGGGTGCGACCCGTCCCCCCGCTCGCCGAGGGGGCTGTCCACGTCGCTCATCCCGTGCCCCCGTGGGCGAGGAAGTCGGTGTAGAACAGCCCCAGCGCCACCGCCGTGCACATGCCCGCCAGGATCCAGAAGCGCACGATCACGGTCGTCTCGGGCCAGCCCAGCAACTCGAAGTGGTGGTGGATCGGCGCCATCCGGAACGCCCGGCGGTGCAGCACCCGGAAGGTGAACACCTGGATCATCACCGACAGGGTCTCGATCACGAACAGTCCACCGATGACGGGCAGCAACAGATCCACGTTCTGCAGCAGGGCCAGGGCAGCCAGGGCGGCGCCGATACCGAGCGACCCGGTGTCGCCCATGAAGATGTCCGCGGGCGCGGCATTCCACCACAGGAACCCGGCGCAGGCGCCCAGGAGGGCGGCCGCGATCACCGCCTCGTCCAGCGACGCCGGGTTGTGATACAGGTTGAGATGCTTGAACTGGTAGAAGCCGATCACGGTGAAGGCGGCGAAGCCGAACACCGATGACCCTGCGGCCAGCCCGTCGAGTCCGTCGGTCAGGTTGACCGCGTTGGTGCATCCGACCAGGACCAGCACCGCGAAGATCACCCAACCGGCCCGCCCCAGGCTGAGGGGCAACTGCTTGGCGCTGGTGAACGACAGGTGGGTGTCGACCCGCTGCCAGTAGGCGCAGGCGGCGGCGAAGGCGAACCCGACCAGAACCTGCCCCGCGATCTTGGCCCGCTTGTTGAGCCCCAGGCTGCGCTGCCGGCTCACCTTGATCCAGTCGTCGGCGAAACCGATCAGGGCGGCCGCGCCGATCACCAGCATGGCCAGCAGGCCCCGTTCGGTGAACACCGTCTTGATATGGGCGGCCAGGTAGCCGACCAGGGCCGCGGCCATGATCGCCAGGCCGCCCATGGTGGGAGTCCCGGCCTTGGTGAAGTGGCCTTTGGGCCCGTCCTCCCGGATCTGCTGACCGATTCCGTGGGCCCGCAACCACCGGATGAGCAGCGGTGTCGCCGTCATGGCAATCAGCAGTGCGGTCCCGGCCGCGATGAGGACGGCGGTCACGACCTCACCACTGGCCCCGGTCCAACCCGATCCGGACCAGGGCCTGGCGGGCCACCTCA
Source organism: Actinomycetota bacterium (assembly GCA_030947025.1). Taxonomy (GTDB): domain Bacteria; phylum Actinomycetota; class Acidimicrobiia; order Acidimicrobiales; family Palsa-688; genus JALYXV01. Next base: position 10,576 of record JALYXV010000009.1, read on the forward strand.
GCGTCGTCGAAGGCGATGAACCGGCCTGCTACCTCCTGAACCAGCTCGTGCCCCTTGCCCGCGATGATCACAACGTCATGAGGCTGGGCGGCCTCCAGCGCCACTCGGATCCCGGCGCTCCGATCAGGCTCAACCTCAAGTTGAGCTTGACCGTTGGCTCCCGAACGCACTTGTTCGATGATCGCCAGGGGGTCCTCGCTGCGAGGATTGTCCGAGGTCAGGACGGCAAGGTCGGCCAGCCGGGTCGCCGCCGCGCCCATCAGCGGTCGCTTGGCCTGGTCCCGATCCCCGCCCGCACCGAACACCACGATGACCCGGCCGCGCCCCAGCCCCCCGGTGGCGTGGGCCAGCTCGCGGGCCGCGATCAGGGCCTGCTCCAACCCGTCAGGCGTGTGGGCGTAATCCACCAGCACGGTGAACGGCTGCCCGGCTCGCACCGGTTCGAACCGGCCCCGGACCGCGTCCACCTGCTCGAGGCCGGCCACGATGGCATCGCGGTCGAGGCCGAGGGCGGCCGCCGCGGTGGCGGCCGCCAGGGCGTTGCGCACGTTGAACCGGCCCCCGAGCCGAAGCCGGATGTCGGCGCCCCGCCAGCGGAAGCTGCTTCCCGAGGGGCTGATGGCCAGGCGGTCAAGATCATGGAGGGAAAAGGGGACAGCCGGCTGGCTGCGGGCGTCTCCTCCCCATCCCGCCCGCAACCGCGTCAGCAGTCGCTCTCCCCAGGGATCGTCGGAATTCACCACGGCGATGGCGGCTCGTTCCGGGGCGAACAGCCGGGCTTTGGCTTCGAAGTACTCCTCCATGGTGGCGTGGTAGTCGAGATGGTCCTGGCTCAGATTGGTGAAGATGGCGGCGGCAAATGACACCGCGTCCACTCGGTGCTGGACCAAGGCGTGGGATGAGACTTCCATGGCGACCGCCACCCGTCCCTCTGCCTGGAACGCCGCGAGCGTCGCCTGCAGCTCCGGAGCCTCCGGGGTGGTCCGAGTGCCCGAAAGCGTACCGATGGTGGCGGCCGAGAGACCAGCCGCTCGGAAGATGGCCGCCAACAGCCAGGTGGTGGTGGTCTTGCCGTTGGTACCCGTCACCCCGACGACCGTCATAGCCCGGGAGGGATGGCCGTAGAGGGCCGCGGCCAGTGGCCCGACCGCGGGGCGCACCTGTCCGACCACCACCTGGGCCACGGGCAACCCGAGGGGGCGCTGGCAGACGAGGGCGGACGCCCCCGCGGCCACCGCGGCCGGGGCGAAGTCGTGCCCGTCGAACCGTTGACCCGGGAGACAGCAGTACAGCGCCCCCGGCACCACGGCCCTCGAGTCGAGGGTGAGGGCGGTGACATTGGCTGCGCCCAGGTCGCCCACTACCAGGCGAGGCGGCACACCGGCTGCCGCCAGGTCAGCATTGGCGAGCAACGCGTCGAGCCGCACGGGCCAGCCTCAGCGTTTCGCCGGCCGCGACGTGCTGGTCGTGGCCGCCGCCCCGGGCCCGCTGCGCCGCGGGAGGGTGGATGCTGTCGTTGCGGGGTGCGTGGTCGGGGGCGAGGAGGGTGCAGGAGGCGGGGCGCCGGTGCCGGTTTTGGGGTTCTTGCCTGCGGCCGCCTGGGCGGGGGAGCCGATGGGCGGGAGGGTCTCGCCCGCGGCCTGGGCCGTCGCGGGCGTGGCCAGGGGTACGCCCGGAGGCGGCGGTTGGGGGGGCACCGGGGCGATCCGGAACTCCCGGAGCCCGTAGCCGGCGACCGCGCTGAACACCGGGGCGGCAGCCACCGCACCGAAATAGGGGGTCTGGTCGACCACCACGATGCTGGTGAGAGCCGGGTGCTCGGCGGGCACGAAGCCGGCGAAGCTGGAGGTGTACACGCCGTTCATATAACCGCGGGCTCCCTGGAGGGGAATGCGTGCCGTGCCCGTCTTGCCTGCCACCGTATAGCCGTCGACCTTGGCCGTCTGCCCCGTGCCGACCCGGACCACTTCACCCAACATGGTCGTCATCTGCTGGGCCACTTCGGGCGAAACCACCCGGTGTTCGGGTGACGCGGCGGTGGGATGGGTGCGCCCCCCCGTGTCGACCGTGGCCGCCACCAGCTTGGGTGCGACATACACTCCGCCGTTGGCGATGCTGTTGTACGCGGCCAGCATCTGGACCGCGGTCACGGCGACCCCCTGGCCGATGGCAATCGTCCCGATTGACGTAGCCGACCAGTGAGGTAAGGGCGGCATCAGCCCGGCCGATTGACCCGGGAACCGCACCGAGGTCGCCTGGCCGAACCCGTAGGCGGCCAAGGCGTCGGCTAGGCGTTGCTTGCCCAGCCGTTGGGCGATGGTGATGGTGCCGACGTTGGATGAGTTGGCCAGGATGTCTGTCACGGTCCAGTTCTCGACTGGATGGCTCTCGGCGTCCCGGAAGACGGCATCGGCGAGCCGGAGGGAGTCAGGGACGGAGAATCGATCGGAGGGCGACACTACGCCGGTTTGGAGGGCGGCCGAGATCGTTACCAGCTTGCTGACTGAGCCCGGCTCGAACACGCCGGTGAAGGCGGCCGCCGAGGTCGCAGGCACCGCTGCGCACGCCACCGACGGAGACGTCGACCGCGCCCGGCTGGTGGCGGTCGTGGCGGGCCCGGTCGAAGCGACGCTCGCCGGGCAGGTCGGACGCGAGTCCGGCGTGGCCGGAACGGTGGTCGCGCTGGCCGTGATCGGAGCGGGCGGGGCCGGGGCTGACCCGTTGGTCAGGCTGGCCACGGCCAGCAGTTCCCCGGTGTGAGCATCCATGACCGCCGCCGTGCCGCTCTTGGCCTTGGCCGCCCCGATCTGGGCGGCCAAGGCCTGTTCGGTCTGCGCCTGCAACGACTCGTCGATGGTGAGGACCAGGTCCTGGCCATTGACCGGCGCCCGGTATTGGCGCCGCCCACCGGGGATCTGGCTGCCCTTCGGATCCCGCTCCTCGATCAGCTGGCCCGGCTGTCCGGAAAGCTCGTGGTTGTACTCCTGCTCGAGCCCGGAGAGGCCGGTGTCCTCCGAGCCGACCGACCCGAGGAGCGGCAATGCCAGAGTGCCCGCGGGCAGGAACCGCTTCGGCTCCGGCTGGTCGAAGACCCCCGGAAGCCGCAGGCCGCTGACCTTGGCCGCTAAGGCGTCGTCCACCTTGCGGGCCAGGTACACGAACCGGCCCGCGCTCCTGAGCCTGGACTGCAGGGTGGTGGAATCCATGGCCAGGACAGGGGCGAGGGTGGCCGCCTCCTTCTGGGGGTCGGTGACCAGTTGGGGATCGGCCCAGATCGTGGCCTGGGGTATGGAGACCGCCAGTTCCTGGCCCTGGCGGTCAAAGATGGCGCCGCGAACGCCGGGCAAAGTGGTCTTGGTCAATCGCTGGGACAGGCCGACGGCCAGATAGTGGTCGGCCGATACGCCCTGGATGGCGACCAGGCGGCCCCCGATGGCCACGAACACGACGGTCATGCTGAGCAGGAGGCAAGCCATCCGCTTGCGATTGTGCAGGGGCAAGCCGGGACGCCGGGGGGCCACGTGACTGGGCCGATACCCACCCGAGCCGGGCCGACGCAGCGACGCCAACGCCCCGGCCGGGCCATGCTGTGCCGCTCGGTGCTGCGCCGCTCGGTACTGCGCCGCTCGGTGCCGTGCCGCTCGGTGCCGTGCCGCTCGGTACTGTGCCGCTCGGTACTGTGCCGCTCGAGCACCGACCCCTCGCGGGGGCTGAGCGGGCCGCGGAACACGGCGCCGGGCCGGCTCTGTCCGAACCGATCGAGCGCCGGCCGCCCGCCGCGCCTGAGCCGCCCGCCGCGCCGGAGCCGCCCATCGC
>JALYXV010000045.1 GCA_030947025.1 Actinomycetota bacterium
GCCGGGGCTTGGCCGCCGGGGGCGGGGCGGAAGATCACCCCTGCCTATTGGGGGCCGCGGGGGCTCACCTCCTAACCTGCGCTTGTGGCCAAGGTGGCGGTTGTGACGGGCGGCAGCCGTGGCATCGGTGCGGCCACCGCGACGCTGATGGCGGCGCGGGGATGGGACGTCTGCGTCGGCTACCGGGCCGATGCCGAGGCGGCCGACCGAGTGGCCGACAGCTGCCGGGCCGTCGGGCAGCGAGCCATTGTGGTGCCGGTCGACGTGAGCCGCGAAGCTGACGTAGTCGGGCTCTTCGAGGCGGTCGACGCGGCGCTGGGCCGACCGGAGGCGCTGGTGAACTCGGCCGGGATCGTCGACCAACCCGCGGCGGTGGCGGCGATGACGTTCGCGCGGCTCGACCGTATGTTCGCGGTCAACGTCATTGGATCGTTCCTGTGCGCACGGGAGGCGATCCGTCGCATGTCGTCCCGCCGGGGCGGCGTCGGAGGCACGATCGTCAACGTGTCGTCGGCGGCTTCCCGGTTGGGCAGCCCGGGCGAGTACGTCGACTATGCCGCGTCCAAGGGGGCCGTCGACACCATGACGCTCGGCCTGGCGCGCGAGGTGGCGGAAGAGGGGATCCGTGTCAACGCCGTTCGGCCCGGGTTGGTCGATACCGAGATCCACGCCCGCGGTGGCCAGCCCGACCGGGTGCGTCGCCTGGCCCCCACGATCCCCATGCGCCGCGTAGGCGAGGCGACCGAGGTGGCCAACGCCATCATTTGGCTCTGCTCAGAAGAGGCGTCCTACGTGACCGGGGCGCTCCTCGACGTCAGCGGCGGCCGCTGAGACGTGACGGCGCCCAGGTGACCTCCGCGTGCCTCCTAGGCCCCAGGATCCCTATGCTGAGAGCCGTGGCCACGGCCCGAGCCTTGGTCAGGCTGCCCGACGGCAATGGGATCGGCGCGGGACAGGTTGATCCTGTGCGTTTGATCTCAACCCCTGCCTGGGAGATCACGGGCTGATGCTGGTCCTGCTCATCGTTGTGCCGTGCGTTCTCATTGGCGTCACGACCGTCTTCATGCTCGATCGCCAGGATTTGCTGCCGCATGTCGAGGCTGATCGATCGGTAACCGTCGCCGCTCCTTTCCCCGCCGTCCGGCGTTTCTATCCCGAGGTCGAGCCCTCCTGGGGCCCTCGGCTGTTTGCCGACGGTCTTCGCTCCTCGGTCACCCTCATGACCGTGGCCAGCGTGTTGGTGCCGGTCATGGTTCTCGATGTTCTGGCGGCCGCGGTCATGTCCGTATCCCTCTCAGGGCCCCTGCCGCCGCCTCGGGCCACGACGGGATCGCAGATCACCGAGGTCTTCGACGCCAATGGCAACAAGATCGCCGCGTACCAGCAGTTCTCCACCAACCTGCCCGTGGCGTCGGGCGACATTCCCAAGGTGCTGAAGCAGGCGGTCGTGGCGTCGGAGGACCGGCGTTTCTACGACCACCGAGGCATCGACTCGAAAAGCGTGCTGCGAGCACTCTGGGCCGATCTCACCAGCCACCACTACGCCCAGGGCGCCTCGACCATCGACCAGCAGTACGTCCGTCTGGTCTACGGCAGCAACACCCGCTCCCTGAACCGCAAGGTCCACGAGGCGATCCTGGCCGGCCGGGTGGACTCCGAACTGTCCAAGGACGACATCCTGTACGGCTACCTGTCCCGGGTCTACCTGGGCGGCGGGGCGTACGGGGTAGGTGCTGCAGCCGACACCTACTTCCGTAAGTCGGTGCGTGACCTGACCCTGTCCGAAGCGGCCCTTCTGGCGAGCATCCTGCCCGCTCCCAGTCATTTCGATCCACGGGTGGACCCCTCCGGCGCCGACCTCCGGAGGCGCGATGTCCTGACCAAGATGGCCGACCAGGGGATGATCACCGCCGACCAGTTGGCGACCGCCAGCGCCCAGCGAGTTGTCACTTCGGACAGCGCCGCCGGGCCCGACGACCATGTGACCGTCGTCTACCCTCCTCGGTCTCAGCAGTCTCGGTACCCGTGGTTCGCGGACTATGTCCGGCGCTATCTCGTGGCTCGCTTTGGCGAGGGAGTGCTGTCCGCTGGCGTCAGGATCGAAACCTCGCTCGATCCCGCCCTGCAAGCGCAGGCCGAGGCTTCGGTCGGCGCCACGCTCAAGGGGACCCAGCCTCCGCTGGACATGGCCATGGTCGTCCTCGACCCCAAGACCGGAGAGGTCAAGGCCATGGTGGGCGGCCGGGACTTCACGCAATCCCAGGTCAACCTGGCGTTGGGCAGTTGCCCGCCCGTCACCGGCCCTCCCCCCGACAACGGGCCCATCTGCATCGCGGGCGGTGGTAGCGGCAGGCAGCCCGGTTCGTCCTTCAAGCCGTTCACGTTGGCCAAGGCGTTCGAGGAGGGAATCGACGCCAACAAGGTCTACGACGGTCCCAGTACCTACACCTTCCCGGCCCCGAAGTGCCGGGGCAACGGTTGCACCATCCACAACGTGGAGAGCGGTAGTTTCGGGCCGATCACCCTTCGGCAAGCAACCGCGTTCTCGGTCAACACTGTCTTCGCCCAGCTGATCCAGGATGTGGGTGTGGCCAAGACGGCGGAGATGGCCCACCGCCTCGGGGTGACCTCGATCAACCCCAACGGCAAAGACCCCTCGGGGCAGTCCTATGGACCAGGCCTGACCCTGGGCACCCCCGATGTCTCGCCCCTCGACATGGCCGCGGCCTACGGGGTCTTCGCGGCCCGGGGCATGCAGTTTCCCGCCACGCCCGTGACCCGAGTGGTGGCAGCCGACGGGTCGGTGTTGGAGGACAACCGTTCCCGCGCCGGTACCCGAGTCATCGCCACTTCCGTGGCCGACGGGGTGACCGATGTTCTCAAGGATGTCATCGGCTACGGCACCGGTGTGGCGGCCAACATCGGCCGTCCCAACGGCACGGCGGGCAAGACCGGCACCAGCGAGTCCTACAGCGACGCCTGGTTTGTCGGCTACACCCCCCAGCTCGTCACGTCCGTCTGGATGGGCTACACCAAGGGGCGCCAGCCACTCGTCAACATCAAAGGGCTGCCTCAGGTCTTCGGCGGAACCTTGCCCGCCCAGACGTGGCATGACTTCATGACCGCGGCGCTGGCGGGTACGCCGGCCGAGGACTTTGCCGTGCCGGTTCCGATCGTCCCGCCCACCACGGCGTATACCGCTCCCGTGTACGTGCCGCCGCCGCCGACCACCTCGACCTCCTTTCCCATCCCGACCACCGACACCACGACGCCCTACGTGCCCGTGCCATACGTGCCGCCGACCTACGTGCCGCCGACCTACGTGCCGCCTACCACTCGGCCGACGACGACCACCCGCGTGCCCCATCCCTGATGCAGCTGCTCTTCATTGTCATCCCCTGCGCTGTGATCGGTATTGGCGTGGCGGCCCTGCTCGACCGTTCTGGGCTGCTGCCCAGCTCCGACCGCTCCGGCCGCTCGTCCACCAGGGCGGTCTCCTCTCTCTCCTCTATCGTCCGGCCGTTCTCGCTCGGCGCGGTCGTGATCCTGGCCACCTGGATCCTGGCCTGGCTGGTCGTGCTGGCAGTCGGGCTGAACCTGATCTTGTCCTCGAGCTGACCGCCCCGGGCGCTGCGCCCGCCCGATCGCCAGTGGCCGCCTGGGTTCGCTCTCTGACTGATGCCATCTGCCTCGGTCAGACCATGATTTTTCCGCCCGCAACATCCAGGGTGACCCCAGTGATCCAGGACGCCTCCGACGAGGCCAGGAACACCGCCGCGGCCGCCACGTCCCCGGGTTGTCCGATGCGTCCGAGCGGGAAGGAGGCGCCGATTGCGGCCCGTGCGTCGGGGGTCGTCCCGGCCCGGAGCTTGTCGTTCTCCACCGCCGAAGGGGCAAGGCAGTTCACCATTATCCCGTCTCGGGCGACCTCGTTGGCCAGGTGGCGGCTGAAGGCCACGACACCGGCTTTGGCAGCCGCGTAGGCGGCCGAGGACCGGGCCGGTTGGCGGGCCGCGGCGGACGACATCGTGATGATGACCCCCCCCTCCGGGCGATCATCGAGGCGTGGATGGCGACGCTGAGCGTCGATACCTCGGCCACCAAGGCAATGGCGACGCCTGCCAACGCCAAAGGGCGGGGGAGGAGGTGACCGAACGCCGCCACCACCGCGATGCCGGCAATCAGCAAACCGAGCGGGACGACATGGCCCGGGCCACCGGTCAAGAACGCCAGGTCTTGGAGGGCGCGGACTACGCCGGGGTTGTCTCGGATCCCGGGTTGGGCCAGCACCCACTGGCAGCTGGCGGACATGATCAACATGGTGGAAGCCACAACGCCGCCCACCAGGGCGATCGTGGCCCCAGGAGCGCGAATCCCGAGGTGGTGCAACCGGGCCGAGGCGGTGGCGGCAAAGATGGCCAGCGGGATGGCGGCGGCGAACTGCAACAGGGCCGCGATGACGAGAGCACCGTGGTGGGTGGTCAGGTACGCCGTCAGGGTGGCGATCGGGTCGTAGGGGGAGGGGAAGTGGCCCCCGCCCGCCGCCACACCGACGCCGGCCACGCTGGCGGCGAACAGGGCGCTGAAGATCACCGCCAGCACGATCAGGGGTGGACCTTGGGCGCTTCCGGTGCCATTGCCGCCGCGACGGCGCGGCTCGGTCGAAATGCCGTTGGTCCAGTCAGTTGTGACGGTCATGTCTGTTCTCCCCGTCTGTCTGCCTGCTTGCCGGTGGCGATGAGATGATGCTACCTATGAATCATTCGACTAGGAAATCATTTTCCGATGGGATAAAGTTTCGACATGAATCAGTCCCTCGCGCCGACACCTCCGCCCCCTGACCAGCGCGACGAGCGGCGCTGGACGTCGGTGGCGTTCCTTCTGGCCCAGTTGGGGAACCATGGCGCCACCCGATACGCCGAGCGCCTTGCCGAGCTCTCGCTCAGCCCACCTCAGGCAGGTCTGCTGCGCCAGATGGTTCTTAACCCGGGCAGCAACCAGCAGCAGCTGGCGAGCCGGCTGGGGCTTCTGCCCAGCCGCGTGGTGACTTTCGTCGACGGCCTTGAGCAGCAGGGGCTGGTCCGGCGAGTGCGCAGCGCCACTGACCGGCGCCAATACGAGCTACAACTCACCGCGTCAGGGAGGTCGCTCTTCGAGCGCCTTCAGATTGCGTCGCAACAACACGACGCCGAGATCACCAAAGCGTTGAGCGAGGAGGAACATCGAACCCTGGCGGGGCTGCTACAGCGCATCGCCGATGACCAGGGTCTCATCTCCGGCGTGCACCCCGGGTACCGCCAGCTCTCCAATCGCCCGGCCAACGAACCCGGTGGGGCCAAACCTGACCGGTCGGGAGCCAGCTGACGAGCGCAACGGAGGTCCGGCGCACCAGGTCGGGCGAAGTGGTGCGCGCGGCGGGACGGACACGCCGTTGCCGCCCGTCGGGGGTGGTGCCACGTTCATGGGCCCCGGCCCGGTCCGGGCGTCCCTAAGGTGCTTCGGAGGAATATCCAATCTTCCCATTGAGCAACGGGTGATTTGTAAAGATAGATGAGAACTTTTAACGATAGATGAGAGCGTCCATCACTCGAGCGACACGAGCGCGCCGAGGGCGACGGTTCCCGGGCGTTCTACTCGCGCCAATACGCCGAGACAGCTGTCCGCCACCTGTGACAGATGGGTTAGGGCGCCGAGCTGACGTCCGAGACCTCCCGGCTGGGGGCGGGTGATCATGACGCAGCGTTCGCAAAGCTTGATGATTTCGAGCTGCACGTTGCCGACGGAGCAGCGCCTCCCCACCCAGGCATCCTCGACCCGCTCATCGCCGGCGGCTTCGACGAGAACATTTGGTCGAAAGCGGGCCGCGCACCAGTCGAGGTCGGGCCGTTGAAGGGCCATGGCCCTTAGGCTGGCCGTCGTTAACAGGTGCACCGGACTTGAGTCGACGAGAGGCCCGGGGCGCCCCTGCCAGGTGGCGCTGGCCGAGGCGTCGTCGAGGTCGTTGACCTGGCTCTCGAAGGTCGGGCCCTCGTCGTCGCCAGCCTCGACCAGGCGCACCGATCGCTGCAGCCAAGAGCTGAGGGCGCTGTCTGTGGACGGCCCCGGGCGGTCAAGGATGTCACCGTTCGGCAGGGAGATCCGCACTGGGTCGGTGGTCGCCGCCCCAGCCGTGAGGAGGCGCCCATCGCGCTTGGCCGTCAGGATCCGCCCGGACTCTTCGACTTGTACACCAAAGCGGCGGTCGCCGGCGATACCGAAGACCCCTACCTCAACTGCCTTGAGGGCCTCGCCTTGCATGGACTTCACTGGGTAGCGCCACAAGCCAACGACGTGCATATCTCAATGCTAAGTGGTCCTGAGCGGAACTACACGAGTGTAAGCTGATGGGTGCGGGCAGGAGCAGGTGGCGGGCGGGTCGCCACTGGATGTGCGATGCCCGGGCCGTTCGGTAACGATCTCTGCGGCGGGGATCGCCATGAGCTGGAGTTGCTGGTCCGCCACCAGACCGCCGAGCAGCGGGTCACTTGGGCCTGGATTGTGTTGGAGGCGGCCGACTGCGTGGACAACGCCCGCATCGCGGAGCATCTCGGGGTGGCGTTGAACACGATGATCAAATGGCGTAAGCGTTTCTTCGAAGGAAGGAATGAAGGGCTTGAGGGAGCGGAAGCGGTCGACATCTCCAGCGGGTCGACCCCGACGTTTTCCCCCTCTGGAGAGAGTTGAGATCTAAGAGCTGGCCTGTGAGCTGCCGCGACCAGTGGGGTGCCCTTGTCTCGGTGGAGTTGCGCTGAGCTGGCCGCGGAACTGGTAGCCAGGTCGGTGGTAGCGGCCATCTCGCCGGCCACGGCATGGCGGGTGCTGCACGGTGACGCCATCCAGTATCCAGGCCCGCTGCCGTTGCCACCCGACTCTCCCGCCGGCGTGATCGCCTGGGCGGGGCCAACTGCGGTCGCAGCCGGACGGGTGGAGTTCCACCGGGCCACCGATTTCGCCGGGCTGTGGGGCGGCGGGACATTGCCGGCGTGGCGGGGCCCTGGTGTGTTCCGTGCCCTGGTTGCCCATCGGGGCGCCGAGGCGTCGGCCCGCGGTTTCCGCTACCTAGAGGTCGACGCCCCGCCCCCCAGCCGACCGATTCTCCAGCGGCTCGGTTTCGTGGATCTGGCCATCACGACCCCGTTCATGCACCCGAGCGGGGCCGGCTGACCGCCGGGCCTTCAACACCGCGTCGTGGATGGTGGCCCTGCGGCCGTCGGGGTCGAGGGTGGTACGCGCTCGTGCCTCATCGACGAGGATGACCCAATCCTCGGGGGGGAGTGAGGCGGCGACATCGGAGCCGGTGAAGAACAACTCGGGCACCGCCGGTCGGGGGATGTTCGTTTGCAGGTCGGAGGGGTGGTGGCCGACGACCAGGAGGATGCCGCCCGGGGCCACCGACTGCGCCAGCCGCCGGTGGAGCCGCTCGCGCTGATCTGTGGGCAGGTGCATGAACTGCGCCGACACCAGGTCGTAGGTCGCGATTGCAGGGGCCCAGTCGGTGAGGTCGGCGTGCAGCCAGGTGATGCGCTGCGCCACCTCGGGGCCCAGCTCGAGCGCCCGGGCTTTCCCCCGTCCGATGGCGACGGTGGACAGGTCGACGGCCGTGACTCGCCAGGCGTGCTCGGACAGCCAGATGGCATCCGCGCCTTCGCCATCCGACATCGGCCGCCACGCCCGGAGCCACATCGGCCGCTTCGGTGACAAGGTGTGGGTTGGGGCGCCCGCTCCACAGTGTGCCGCTGGACCGGTAGCGCTCGTCCCAGAAGGCCTCGTCCATGGCATCGGGCGCAGCCCCTTCCCGATGGTGTTCGTGGCTGTTCATCGGGACAGGTTATGGGCATCGGCCGCCAACCAGACCTACTGTTGTGCGGGGGAGTTGTGGCCGGCAAAAGGAGGCCAGATTGTCGGACCCGGTAAGACAGCTTGTCGAGCAGCACAATCAGCTGCGCCGGTTGTTCAAGCAGGTGCCCCGGCTGGAAACCCATCAGTCGGCCGCCGACCGGGCGTATGCCATCTGCGACCTGGTCACGGTGCACAGTCGCCTGGAAGAGGAGATCGTGTATCCCTTCGCCCGCGCCATCAACCCGGCCATGGCCGACGAGGCCGACGCGGCCCACGCACGAGCCAAGGCGTTGGTGGACCGGTTCAACGAACTGGACTACATGACGAACCATGTGGTCAAGCACTATATGGCCCGGCTGGAAGGCATCGTGATGACCCATGCCCGGTGGGAGGAGGACCACCTTCTACCGCTGGTGAGCGCCCTGGCCAACGAACAGTTCGACTGGATCGGGCGGGCCGTGTACGAGCGGCACCAGGAGTTGCTCCGCGAGTATTCGGATTCCTTGGAGACCAAGTCGGATACCGAGGGCTATTCGGGGGGGCCGCTGCTCTAGCGGTCAGCGGTCAGCGGTCAGCCCCGTCGTGTTCGTTCCCTCAGGGCGGCGAAGCACAGCGAGATGTCGCCAAGCCGACCAGCGCTATGGCGAGGAGAGCCTGGCCGAGCCGGTCCCTGCCAGCCGTGGGTGACCAGCGACCGTTGTCCCTCCAGCACGTAGGTCACCGGGTTCTATGCTGCGACGGGAGTTCAACCATCCGGTGAGCTGGCCACGGGGCACATAGGAGGAGGTCAGGAACAGGAACGGCAAGGAGAGCATGAAGCTGGAGTTGACCGCCGCGGGGTTGCCCGTCTTGAGCGCAATGGCATAGCCAAATCCGGCGAAGGCCAGGCTCCACAGGCCGGCCATGGCTATGAACACCAGAAGGCCGACTCGGCCCGACTCGAGACAGACGCCGAGCGCAAGGGCGAGCACCAGGATCGGCACGGTGAGGAGGCAGGCGATGACGACATCGTCGACCATGTGCCCGATGAGGATCGCGACCCGGCGGACAGGAGTGAGCAGGAGCCGGTCGAAATAGCCGTCTTGGATGTCCAGAACGAGCGCTCCTACCCGCGAGACACCGGTGACGCCGATCAAAATGGCCGTGGGCACCATGAACGCCGTGATGTCGAAGCCCTTGTGGCTCTCGGTAAGGCGCTTCCAGCGTCCCGATGTTGACGATGAAGAAGAACAAGGCGATGAAGATAGGCGGGACGACGCCTCAAGTTCGCGTGGGACGGCACGCAGAGCCCGCCCCGCGATCGAGGCACGTCTCGCAGGACCGGGGAAGGCCGGGCCTGGACCTCCCGGGCGCCGGCCTCGGCTCCGGCCCCGGCTTCGGCCTGGCGGCCAGCGGTGATATCGAGGGTTGTCATCGTCCCACCTCCGCAAGGTGGCCGCGGGCGGCCTCGACTGAGCCGGTCCCTTCGGATGGATGTTCGTCGGACTCGATGTGGTTTCCGGTCAGCTTGAGGAACACGTCGTCGAGTGTCGGCGTGCGCAACGTGAGGTGCCGCACCGGTGTCACCGTGCTGAGGGCGACGGCAACCGCCCCGATCGTCGCCGCCCCGTCGACCGACGTGACGATTGGCTCGTCGCCGTGCGGCTCGACGCTGCATACGCCGGGCAATCCTTCCACCGCCCGGCAGGCGCCCCTGGCGCTGCCATCCAGGCGGGCGACGATGACGTCGTTGCCGACACTCCTCTTGAGTTCATTGGGGGTGCCCTGGGCGACCGGTCGACCGTCGTTGACGATGCCGACCCGGTCGGCTAGCTCGTCGGCCTCCTCGAGGTACTGGGTCGTGAGGAAGATCGTCATGTTGAGCTCGCGATTGAGCCGGCGGATCTCGTCCCACCTCCGGGCCCGGCGGACGGGATCAAGCCCGCTGGTCGGCGCGTCGAGGAAGCGCACCTCGGGGTTGTGGACCAGGGCGGCGGCCAGATCGAGCCGGCCCTTCATGGCGCCCGAGTAGGTGGCGATAGGGCGGCCGAGCGCGTCGCCGATGTCGATCAGCCGGCCCAGCTCGGTCTCCGATCCCCTGGTGACTCATTTCCGCGGCCTGGTACGCAACGTGGAGGCCCGGACGCCCCTAGCCTCGCGGCCGCCGCCACCCACATCGCCGATGTCGCGGGGCACGGACGCGGGGAAGTTCCTCGCCGCGCTCGGCCGGCAAAAGACCTTCCTTCACCTGGCCGAAAGGACCGATACCGCCGCCGACGATCATGTTGCCGCGTTGCAGATCAAACCAGGCACGTGGGCCATCATGCCCAACTTGATCGGAATCCCCTGCGCCGCCGTCACCGATGCCGACTTCGGTGTTCTGGCCGATCACGGCGGCGCCATGGGGTGGTCGCCCTTCTCGAATCTCCTGCTCTACGGGGAGACCGCCAACATCGGGGCCATCAACCACAAGGTCAAGTTTGCGCTTGGGTCCGATGTCTCCTCGCCACCATCTCCCCCTCAACGGCCGCCTCACCGGCCCCCAACGTGCCGACGGGTCCGGGAGTACCCGGAATGGCCCACCCCGCCGTCGTGCCCGTCTCCGCCGGCCCGCCCCCCGGTCCGTTGCCTGCTCTCACCCTGGACCCGATCACCACGGTCGACGGCCCACCCTATTACGACACCATCGCCCAGGAAGCGAACCTGCCCCCGATGGTCAAGAAGGGCCTAGTGGTGGCCTAGTGGCGCTACGGCCGGCCCACCGTAGTCGCTCGGTCGGGCTCGCCCCCGCCCGGCGGATCCTCCTCGCTCAGGTGGCCAGCAGGGCGGCGCGAATGGCGCTCCGCCGCCCGTCGAATACCTCGATGGCGCCCGCAACAGCGGTCGGGCGGAGGCGCAACGTGACGCTGGCGGTACGCCATTGCTCCAGAATCTCGACCGCCCTGACGGCCAGCTCGTCCTCGCCGATGAGCAGCACCAGCGTCCCGCTTTCTTCCGCGGTCGGTCGGGAGAGATTGGCCCGGCGTCGCGTGCGCCCGCCCGCAAAGAACTCGTCGGGCTGTCGCCGGCAGCCGAGCAGAACCGTCCCGTCAAGCACCAGCGTGGAAAACAGCGAGAACGCCTCCCACCCGAGGACCGAGCAGGGCTCGGAGGCCGGCGCCGCCACGGCCCGCTCCAGCTGTTGGACTGCGGCCCGAGCGGTCGCGGTTTCCGGCTCCTGCGGCACCCGGGCTTCCCGGCGGGGATCGGCGGGGACCGGGTTGGCTCTCGGTTGCACGAGCGACGACCGGACGCGGAGCACGCGCAAGGCACGTTGGTGGTAGCCCCACGCCCACCAGGCGCAGCCGAACCCAAGGACCGGAATAAAGAGCAGTAGGGCGATCACCCCCCACCTCCGTCGACGTCGCGGTAACCAGAGCCAGTGTGCCGTATCCGTACCGCGCTCACGCCCCTGGAAACCAAGGATTTCCGCGAACATTGCGGGTCCCAGGAGCAGCCTGAACGCCAGCTGCGGTCCCGCTGTTGAGCAACGCCGCCGCGCTCAACACAGGGCAACGCCGGGGGGCGTTTGTGGGGATTTACGTGTTTGTGGGGGCTGGATTGAAATAGCGATGGCAACTGCACACAAACGTTTGAAACCCCACAAAGGCCTCAACCCGAACCCTCAGAGGCTCCCGGGTGGCCTCGGCGGCTGAAAAACCGGGCACACGATATCCCGCCGCCGGCCGCCGGCCGCCCGCCGCCCGCCGGC
>JALYXV010000063.1 GCA_030947025.1 Actinomycetota bacterium
CGGCCCAGGACCGCTGGCGGGCCCTCAACGCCGCCCACCTCGTCGCCCTGGTCCGGGCGGGCGCCGTCTTCCAGGCCGGCAAGCTCGTGGAGCGCCCCGCCCCCGCCGTCATCGACGAAGCCGCACCCGAGAAGGAAGCAGCACCCGAGAAGGCGGTGGCGGCGTGAAGGCCGTGCGCGACGACCCCGCGACGACCCTCGCGTGCCCGGTGTGCGCCACCGGCTTCGAGCCGGCGGGACGGCAGCGGTTCTGCTCCACCGGATGCCGCCAGGCCGCCTGGAGGGCCAAGCAGGCCGCTCCCGTCGAACCGGTCGTCGCCCGCTCCGACACCGTCTACGCCTGCCCGGAGTGCGACACCCGATACCTCGGCCAGCAGAGATGCGACGCCTGCAACACATGGTGCCGCCGTCTGGGCCCCGGGGCTACGTGCCCATGCTGCGACGAGCCGATCGCAATTTCGGACCTTCTGTCGCCCGGACAACTCCGTCAAAAGCCGCTTTTGAAGACGCCGAGCAGAAGGAGGTGAAACTCAGCAGCTGATGCCCGGAAGGGACGCCGCCCCAAAAATCTCATCCACAACTCTTGACAATATCTCGAGCAGGAAGCCGGATGAGTTGAGAGGCTCACGTCCGGTTTGACGGGAGCGGGGAGGGGAAGTTCCTCCCCGCCACCCTACTGCGATCGACCGGGCGGTGGGTCAGAGTTGGACGATGAAGCGTGCTCGGCTTCCGGTCGTCGTTGAGCTGTCAGCGTTCTCAGGGTTCAGGTTCCCGCCCTCGGTCATCATGCTGGCCGTCCGCTGGTACCTGCGGTTCAGTCTCTCGTACCGAGACGTCGAGGAGCTCCTCGCCGAACGGGGCGTCGAGGTCGACCACGTCAGCATTTACCGTTGGGTGCAGCGGTTCACGCCGTTGCTGATCGACGCGGCCCGGCCGTGCCGGCACAGTGTCGGTGACCGCTGGCAGGTCGACGAGACCTACGTGAAAGTTTCCGGGGAATGGCGTTACGTATACCGGGCCATCGACCAGTTCGGCCAGGTCATCGACGTGTACGTCTCGCCTCGCCGCGACGCCGGCGCCGCCCGGCGGTTCTTCGCCAAGGCGATCAGAGCGACGGGGACCGAGCTGGCCGAGGTCGTGACCGACGTGGCCAGCGCCTATCCGGGTGTCGTTGACGCGCTCCTGCCCGGGGCGTTCCACAACACGAAGAAGCATGCCAATAATGGGATCGAGACCGATCACGGCCGGCTAAAGGCACGGCTGCGGCCGATGCGAGGTCTGAAACAGGACCGCTCCGCCCGGATCATCATTCCGGGCCATGCGTTGGTACAGAACCTACGACGTGGTCACTACGGGCTCGGTATCGAGGCATCACCGAAGCTCCGACTGGTGGCTGCCTTCGACGAGCTCGCCACGGCGATCTGAATGGGATGAGAACGGGCGTCCGGGGCTCTGCTCAGCCCGGCCTCGCACAATGCAACGGCGCCAACGCCGCCCTGCCGACACCCCGGCCCAATGGGGCCCACAAGCCGGTTAACGGCGGCGGCCGCCGCAGTCGACCACACTGAGGAGATGGGGTTCTACAACGACCAGGTCGTCCCTCGCTTTACCGACTTGGTCATGAGCCGCCGAGAGCTGACGCCTATCCGTGCCCGCGTCACCGCATCGCTCAACGGCGACGTGCTGGAGGTGGGTTTTGGCTCGGGCCTCAACGTCGCCCACTATCCACCCATGGTCACCCGGGTCCTGGCGGTCGACCCGGCTACGGCGGGGCGCAAACTGGCAGCCAAGAGGTTGGCGTCGAGCCCGGTGCCGGTGGAGTATGTCGGCCTCGACGGCCAAGTCCTTCCGCTGGAGTCTTCGAGCGTCGACCATGTGCTCTCGACCTGGACGCTGTGCAGCATCCCCGACGTCGACCGCGCCCTCAGCGAGATCCGGAGGGTGCTTCGTCCTGGCGGCTCGTTCCATTTCGTGGAACACGGCCACTCTCCCGACGACAAGGTCGCCGGTTGGCAGGACCGGCTGACCCCGCTCCAACGGCGAGTCGCCGGAGGCTGCCACCTCAACCGCCCCATGGACCAGTTGATACTCCAGTCGGGACTCGAGCTGATCCGACTGGACAACTACTACGCCAAGGGCCCGCGACCCTTCGGCTACATGTTCGAAGGCGTCGCCACCAAATCCTGACCCAGACGTCCGGACAGACTGATCGGCCCTGACCAGCCGACAAATCGAGAGGTCGGGTTTGGGGTGGAGCGGGTGAGGGTGACATTGAAGGGGGCCGCAATCGCCTCCCCGTGAGCAGTTTGGATTATGCGCACTTCGCGTCTGACGACGGGTGGTTCGGCCGCTGGTGGTCGGGTTATAGCGGCGCTGAGCGGGGCGGGGGCGGGGATGAGGGGTGGGGGGCGGGCGAGATGGGCGAGATGGTGGGGTGAACGAGGTTGGGACCGGCGGGCGCGGTTGCGGGTTGGGTGGGTCGTAGGGTGGCGATGGCCATGCCCCATCCGATGGCCATGACGCCGTAGAGCCCGAGGGGGGCGGCGGACGCAGCTCCGAAGGCGGCGACGGCGATCCCGGCCGCGATGGCGAAGTCCCGCATGGAGGTGGTGAGGAGGAGAGCTTTCGCCACGGGGGCGGGAGCCCGGAAGCCGAGGGCGGCTCCGAGGAGGGCGGAGCCTGCCAGGAACACGGCCAGCGCCCCGGCCACGCCGAGATAGGAGGCGGAGAGGCGGACCTGGGAGGCGACGAGCCATACCAGAAGGGTCACGACGGCCACGCTGAGATGTTCCGCCGCGGCTTCTTGGCGCTCGGAGAGCGTAAGCGCGGCTCGGATGGCGATGCCGGCCGCCAGGGGTGCCCCCACGACGAGCCCGAGGTTGGCGAGTAGGGGGACGAGGTGGACGGTGCCGCCGCCGCCGAGGAGGCGTAGGCCGACGCCGGCGGTGACAACGGCGATGAGGGTAGACGCCACGAGCATCCCGGCCGCGACCGCGGTGTCGCCGCCCGCCAGGGATGTGGTGGCGACGGAGGCGATCTCGGCGGGGGCGAGGCCGACGGTCAGCACCCCGCGGCGCAACGCCAGGGTGTGGACGATCCGCGAGGCCACCCAGGCGAGCGCGGGCAGGACCAAGGCGCTGGAGGTGACAGCGGCGCCGAGGCGGCCGGCGTGGGCGGTGAGCCCCCGGAACGTTCTGGGGGGGATGGCGAGAGCGGTAGTGAAGACGAGGACCGCGAGGGCGACGTCCAGGCCGCGGTGGTCGACCAGGAACCGGGCCGGCTGGGGGACGGCCTGGCTGAGCACGGCGGCGCCGGCGATGAGAACCAGTTCGACGTGGCTGTCCGACGCGCGCACGGCGATCTCGCCGACGGCGAGGGCGAGGAGCCCGAGGACCAAGGTGGCGAGGGCGTCGTTTCGGTTGGCGATGGTGAGTGAGTGATAGGGCAGGGTGTGGAAGTAGTCGAAGGACACCGCGGCCGACAGGGCGGCCATGGCGGCCGCGGAGCGGCGACCGGAGGTGGCGACGACGAGGACGGCGCCGGTGATGAGCAAGGCGATGTCGGTGTTGGGGACCGTGCCGCGCACCGACATCAGGGCGGCCGACGACCCCGCGGGCAGGGCCGCGCCGATCACCAACCAGGCGGCGGTGCGCGATCGGGCGCCGCCGGTTCGGTCGTGACGGTTCATGTTTCAGCCATGCAGGCAGGGTTTCGGCAACCAACCAGGCAACGTCATCGGCGGGTCGGATCGTCAGGGTCGGTTGACGAGCTGGATGGACGTAGCGGCAAAATGGCGGAGCATGGCGAGCTCGTCATCGCCGGTCAGCCCTCCGGCTTTGACGGCGGCCGCCATGTGCCGATACCAGGCCTCGCGCTCCGCCATGCCGATCGGGAAGGGCTGGTGGCGCATCATCAGGCGGGGATGCCCGCGCTGGGCGCTGTAGTCGGCCGGACCTCCCCAGTATTGGATGAGGAACCCGCACAGCCGGGCGGCGGCGGCGTCGAGGTCTGCCGGATAGAGGGGCCGCAGGACCGGGTCGGCGGCGACGGCGGCGTAGAAGCTGGCGGTGAGGGTCTCGAACCAGGCGTCGCCGCCGACGCGCCCGTACAGCGTGGACGCCGCCTCAAGCGGCTTGGAGGTGTCGGCCGTGTCGGTCATCCGCCGATGCGTGACCTGGGCGGCACCGGCTTGATCAAGCTGGGTTCGCTGACGCAGTGGCCGGGCAGCTTGGTCCACACCGCGGCGCGGAACAGCGTGGTCAGGTCGTCGGCGCCGTCGGGGGCGCCGAAGAAACGATATCGGTCGGCGGGCGCCGGGTCCTCGGGACGGCCCCCGATCGCCTCCAACGGCCACACGTCGCTGATCCGTCGGACGATCTCCGCCCCGGCGACGACGTGGTGTTCCCAGGCGTGTTGGGCCACGAGGTCACAGCACCGCAGCCTAGAGGTTTGAAACGGCCGTTCATACCACCGTCACATGATCGTCACCAATCGGTAACCGGGCTGGTCGTGGGCACCGCTTTGATTGAGGGGCAGGGGTGCACATTTGAGCGCACACATCGATCTCCTTGGTTGCGAATATCTCGGCGGCTGCCCGACCCTCGGGTCTCGGGTACTCAACAAGGTCGAGCTGCACTTCGACAACGACGGCCTCACCGTCGCCATCGCCCCCCAGGGACTCTTCACCCCCGCCGCCGCCCACCCGGTCCTCGTCCTGGCCTGGCAGGAGATCACCCTCCTTGCCACAACGACCCGCCCGCGGGCGACCAAACCCGCCTCCATGCGGCTGACTCACGCCGTTATGAACGTGTTCACGATGCGACTCGATCTTCCAGACGAGCTAGCCATCGGCGTCTCAACGTGGACCATGACCGTCGGGGTGCGCGTGCCGGCCGCGCAATTGACCGAAGACCTCCGAGACCTCCTCGGCAGGCTTGACGGTCCCGCTCCCCAAGTCACGACCGGCTGATTCGCCATACCTCCAGGCGACGGGCCGACGGATCTCCCATCGATTTACGCGATCGGCGCCTGCGAAGTATCAACGCCGAGGGTCACATCGAGGGCCAGGGTCAGGCAGCGGCACCCACCCCCGGCCTTCAGGAACTCGCTCACGTCGCAGACCGCCACGTCGAAGCCCCAGGCCTCCAGCTGGCGGCCCACCCGGGGCGGGCACGCGGGCATCACCACTGTCGAGCCCACGACCACGGAGTTGGCGCAGAAACGCAGCGCCTCCTCCGGTTCGAGCACCAGCGGCTCGGGGATCAGCGCCTCCATGACGGCGCAGCCGTACCGGTCCCAGCCCCGCGGGGCGACGATGGCGTGGCGGCTGTCGAGGGGGCACAACGTCAGATCGAGATGGTAGAAGCGCTCGTCCATCAACTCGATGGAGCGGACCGCCGCCCCGGTCAGGTGGGAGAGGTAGGCGTGGGAGGCGGCATCGGAGCGGAACCGGTAGGCCGCCACCAGGGTGGAGCCAACCGGCAGGGCGTCGCCCGCGCCCTCCTGGCACACGCCAACCGGCAGGTGGGTGACCTCGAAGCCATGACTCGAGAACCAGGCCACATCATGGGCCGTCTCCCCCTGACGCTCGGGGTGGCGGAACCGGGCGGGCACGAACTGACGGCCATTGACGATTCCCGCGTTGGCAGTGAAGACCAGGTCGGGCCAGTCCTCCTCGGCGGGCTGGACTTCGATGGTGGCCCCGGCCGCCCGCAAGGTGGCGACCAGGTTGTCCCACTGGGCCTGGGCCCGGTCGGCGTCGGCCACCACTTCTTTGATCATCCACGGGTTGATCTGATACGCCACCCGGAAGTAATGCGGCGGGCACATGAGGTACCGCCGCCCCCACCCCAACCCGTCGGTCACGTGGGGGCGACGAGCCGCTCCACCAGGCCGGAGGTGAACAGCCCGACATCGGTCACGATGCCCAGGGCCTGGTGGCTGCCCCGGTCGGCCAGTTTGGTGGCCACCGCCGGGTTGATGTCCACGCAGAACGTCTCGACCCCGGCGGGCAGGAGGTTGCCGGTGGCGATGGCGTGCAGGGTCGAGGCCAGCATGAGGGCCACGCCGACGCCGGGGACCAGGTACCGCATGGCGTCGGCCGCCTCCACCACGTCGGTATAGACGTCGGGAAGGGGCCCGTCGTCGCGCACCGACCCACCCAGCACGAACGGGACCCCCCGGCGTACGCACTCGTACATCACGCCCCCGTCGATGTAGCCCGCGTCCACCGCGGCGCTGATGGACCCGTAGCGCCGGATCTCGTTGATGACCCGCAGGTGGTTGCTGTGGCCCCCTTCGGCCGCGGTCCCCTCGTACACCGACACGCCCAGCGACGTGCCCATGACATTGGACTCGAGGTCGTGGGTGGCGAACCCGTTGCCCGCGAACAGGACGTCAATCCAGCCCCCCCGCACCAGTGCCGCCACCGACGGGCCCGCGCCGGTGTGGATCACGGCCGGACCGCACACGGCCAGCACCTTGGCACCCCGAGCCTTGGCCCGGCGGATCCGTTCCGCCACCTGCTGGACCAACACGGCCTTGGGTTTCTCGGAGGAGACCTCGGAGTTCATGAACTCGAAGGGATGGACGCCCCGCGGGCGCGACGGCGGCGACACCCGGACGCCCTCGGTGCCGACCACGACCAGATCGCCGACCCGTATGCGGTGCATGGGGACCGACGTCAGCCGGTCCTCGCCGTCGTTCCCCGGACCGTGGTATACCAGGCCGCAGTCCATCTCGGGCTGGATCACGTCGACCCAGCGTCCGCCGATGCGGACCGCGGTGGGCAGGTTGGTGGTCGAGTAGAAGCCGGCGGGCAGGACGCCGTCACGGTCCACGGCCACCAGTTCGGCGTCGACGGTCACGAGGCGATTGGCCCCGTGGACCTGGAGCTCGTCCAGCAGCGACTGGAGGGCGTCGGGGTCGGGGGCGCTGACCTCGAGCCGGGCCCTCGACATGTCCACGTTGGTCTTGCCGATCTCGACGTCGATCACCCGGTAGTCCGCCCGGGCCGCCAGGATCAGGTCCATGACCTTGGCCAGGATGAGCGAGTCGATGATGTGACCCTCGATCTCGACGATCTCGCTGGCCACGGCGCTAACCCTCCACCCCGGGCGTGGTTTCGCCCACTCGGGGCGACCGGAACGCCCACAGGTCCCGGATCACCACGTGGATCACGCCCGCCAGGGGGATGGCCAGCAGGGCGCCGAGGAAGCCCAGCAGCTGTAATCCGGCCAGCACGCTGACGGCCACGGCCAAGGGGCTGAGGGCGATGGTCCGGGCGTTGATCCACTTCCCCAACGTCCGGTTCTGGAGCAGGTAGAACCCGAACAGGATCACCACCGTGGCCAGCCCGACCGCGGGGGAGTGGATGAAGGCGACGGCCGCGGCGGGGAGCACACCGAGGAAGATCCCGAGCAGGGGGATCAAGGTCGTGAAGCCGATCCACAGCGCCAGCACACCCCGGAAGGGAACCCCCAGGGCCCACAGGGCGAAGTAGGCCACCACGCCCGCCAGGACGCTGGTTGCCAGTACGCCGCCCATGTACCCGGCCAGGGCTTGGGTCACGTCTCGGACCACCGTCCCCACCTTGTCCTGGGCGGGTGGTGACAGCACCGCCAGGCCGCCGGCCAGCATGCGGGGCCCGTCGATCAGGAGGAGGAAGGTCATGACCGTGATCGTCGCCAGCGCGGTCAGGGTGTTCAGGAGATCCTTGGCGAACTGAACGGCCGGTTTCTCCGCCGTCTTGAGGGCGTTCTTCAAGTTGGGCTGGTTGCGCTCGACGTAGGCGTCGATCTGGTACCGCTTCACCAGTTGGCCGATGGTTCCCCGGCCCGCCCGGGCGTCGGCCACGTAGCCCGGGAAGGCGTTCACGGCCACGTTGACCTGGCTGGCCAGCGGTCGGACGAACTGGTAGCCCAGGCCCGCCACCAGGGCGATCCCGGCCAGGAACACCAAGAGGGCCGCCACCGACCGCCGGAGCTTCATGGTGCGCATCAGGAAGCTGACCGGCGCATGCAGGACGGCGGCGAAGAAGGCCGAGATCACGGTCCAGACCACGACCTGGTGCAGCCGGATCATGATGTCGACCACCACGACGGTGATGATCACCGAGGCGACCACGGCCAGCATGGTCCGGATGGGGACGGGCCGTCTCCGGGCCGGCCGGGCCGGCCGGGCCGG
>JALYXV010000383.1 GCA_030947025.1 Actinomycetota bacterium
CAGACGCGCAGGCGACTTGATCCCTATGCCAAGAGCGCCAACGTGGCGGTAGGACGCGCCGCTCTTTCCGGGTCGAATCCATGGGGCGCTGCGGACCACCACAACGGCCCAATGCCTCGTGGCTGGCTGACATGCCGCTAGCCTTCGTGTCGTGACGGACTCGGGATGGGTGGCGCTTGGGTCCGTAGCTGCTGTCGTGACCGCGCTATTCACGGCGGCCATGGCGCTTGCCATCATCGTGACCGCAGTCTACGCGAAGCGTACGCTTGTCGCGGCCAAGGACGATAGTCGCGCACGTACGAGACCGGCACTTGCGGCGTATCTTGAGCGCGAACTCCTCTCCCACGGCGCCATCCTGTTGGTCATCGAGAACTTCGGGCCCTCGAGCGCGACTAATGTTCGCGTCGCCTTCGATCCGCCCGCACCAGACAGCCAAGACGTGTCGGGGTTACCCGACAGCGACATGACGAAATGGCTTTACCAGCGGTTCCACGCAGATGTCTCGAATTGGCCCCCTGGCTGGTCAACAAGCAACGTCATTCGCGCGGGACAGGATCCGTTGGACCACTCACCGTGACACTGTCGTACTTTGGGCCGGATGGTACTCACTACGAGGAGCGGTTTCCGCTCCAACCTGACCACATCCTCAAGGAGACGAGTTCCACACCCAGCAAGGCCGACGACCCCATCAAGCTGGGTCGGCAGGGCGTATCCGCGCTCCACGCGCTGGTGAGGACGATTCGAACTCGTTAGGTGGGCGTCGCCACTCCCGGCTGGAGTGACGCAGCGCGTAGCCCCTTGCGCCTCTCCTGGCCACCGCACCCTGCGCACATAAGGCGGTGTCACGTTGCCGGCGAAAGGGACGATTGCAGTCAATCGGACGTTTGCCTTCTGTGTGATTTGGATTCCTTGACAACAGCTCCCAGCGAATGGAAGCATGGTCTCAAGGTCCGGTTGAGCCACGGCGCGGCCACGCTGGCACGTTTGGTGCGCAGACCTCTGTCGGCTTCGCCGGGTGACGCTGGTTCGCGCGGAAGGACCACGATGAAGCAGCGAATAACCGTCGGCACCATTGTCATCATGACCGCGCTAAGCCTCGGGGGATGTTCGTCCACTAGCGCCCGGTTTGCCAAAGCGGCATCTAGTACTACAGCCGTAGTTCGTGACCTGGGTGGTTTGACGGAGGTTTGAGCTCGCGCGGCGTGCCGCCGCGGGGTGGCACGGCCACCGGGCGAGCATCCGGTGTTTGTGTGGAACAACAGTCTCGCCGCGGTGGCCGCGGCTCACAGCGTAGATCCGCTCCGGTGGCAGCGAGGGTTCAGTGCGGTGGTTGATCGGATCGCGCCGCGGTTCGCCCGGTATGAGCCGCTGCGGCATGCGGCGGCCCTGATGCTGGGCCTGCTGTCGGGGCTGGAGCGGAAGAACTGTTGGACGATCGCCGAGCAGCGCGGGCAGCGGTCTCCGGACGGGTTGCAGCATCTGCTGGCTCGGGCCCGCTGGGACGCCGACGCGGTGCGTGACGACCTGCGCGGGTACGTGGTCGACGCGTTCGGCGACGAGGCGGCGGTGCTGGTGGTGGACGAGACCGGGGACCTGAAGAAGGGCGAGAAGTCGGTGGGGGTGCAACGCCAGTACACCGGCACCGCCGGGCGCATCGAGAACGCCCAGGTGGCCGTGTACCTGACCTACGCCGCGCCCCGTGGACACGCGTTCATCGACCGGGCCTTGTACCTGCCCCGGTCGTGGGCCGAGGACCAGCCGCGCCGTGACGCTGCCGGGGTGCCCGCCGACGCGGCGTTCGCCACCAAGCCGGCGCTGGCTGCGGCGATGATCAGCCGCGCGGTGCAGGCCGGTGTCCCCGCCGGCTGGGTGGCCGGCGACGAGGTCTACGGCGCCGACCCCAACCTGCGCAAGACGGTGCGTGAGCACGGGCTCGGCTACGTGCTGCAGGTCGCGGCGAACCGGCGGGTGCCCACCCACGCCGGGCTCCGGCGGGTCGACAGGCTACCGGCGCTGGTTCCTGAATCCGGCTGGCAGACCTACTCCTGCGGCCGCGGCAGCAAGGGCCACCGCGAGTACGCCTGGGCCTGGATCCAGCTGCGGCCCGAACCCGGCGACCCCGACCCGGCCGGGCCGGGGTCGCACGGTCACCACCACCTGCTCATCCGCCGCAACCGGGCCACCGGCGAGCTGGCCTACCTACGCTGCTACAGCCCAGGACCGACCACCCTGGCCACCCTGGTGAAGGTGGCCGGGCAACGGTGGCGGATCGAGGAATCCTTCCAAACCGGCAAGGGCCTGGTCGGGCTCGACCAGCACCAGGTGCGGGGCTGGACCTCCTGGCATCGGTGGACCACCCTGGCCATGCTCGCCCACGCCTTCCTGGCCGTGGCCACCGCCCTCGAACGCGAGCACAACCCCACCCCGCCGGGGCTGATCCCGTTGACCGTCAACGAGTTCCGCCGCCTCTTCGACGCCCTCCTCCTGGCCGCCGCACACACCATCACCACCCTGATGGCCTGGTCCACCTGGCGTCGACGACACCAAGCCCGCGCCAGCGCCAGCCACTACCGACGACGAGAGCAACACAATGATCACGATCTACGGCTGTAGTACCAGTGAGGCTTCGCCTCTGACTGCCGAGTCTGTGGTGGCGTTGGTCTGCGGGCTGGGGCCACGCTGTGGCGATGGGCATGCTGACCGCGAACGATCTGCTCCAGGGTCATGTCGGGCTGGACATCGAGTGCATGGACCGTATCTACCTCAACGGCTACGTGCCGAACCTGCAGGTCGGCGGCCAGGTTGCGGGGTTCATGACTCGGCACTTGGGCTACCCGATTCCCTCGCCGGCGATCATGGAGAGGATCGGTACAGCGTTCCGCCGGGCCGTCGGAGACTACGCCGATACCAACCACATTCCGGTGGTCCGGTTCGGCAAGGACGACCGCAAGATTGACGTGATGCGCCCGTATGTGACTTCCCAACGGCGGACGGGCCGCCCGGGGGTGGCGGCGATCGGGGTTGCCCAGGAGTACCAGAACGTGTTCGCCGCAACCCAACACCGCAACGGGAACGCGGTGTGGTTCTCCTTCACCAAGGCGGACCGGCGGGTCACCTGCTTCTACTTCTACCTGTGGGATGAGGACTTCGGACCGGCGTTCATCAAGGTCTGCGCCTACTTCCCGTATCCGATGAAGGTGTGGGTCAACGGTCACGAGTGGGCCAAACGTCAGGCGGTCCACACCGGGATCGGTTTCACCGAGCTGTCCAACGGGTTCGCCACCTGCGACGACCAGGTCGGGTTGCAGGCCATCTGTGACCGGCTCGGCCCGGGCACCATCGGGGTGTTCTTCGAACGGTGGATGAGCATCCTGCCGCTGCCCTTGACCTCGGCCGACCGCGACGCCGGCTACTGGTGGGAGCTGTCGATGCGACAGGTCGAGACCTCCCGCACCCTGGTCTTCGACGCGCCCCGCCATGCCCGGACCTTCTTCGAGGCTCTGGTGGCCGACAACCTCGACATCGGCCGGCCCGACCACGTCGAGGTCATCTTCGCCGGACATCCCCGCCGGTGGGGACGACCGCCGAAGGTGGAACCGACCTATAAGACCCGCATCGACACCCGCGACACCATCGGGGTGACCGTGAACGCCGACGACAAGCACTCCCGGATCAAGCAGTACCTCAAAGACGGCCGGGCACTGCGGATCGAGACCGTGATCAACAACCCCGGCGACCTGATCTGCAAGCGACGCCTGCAGCACCTGGATGAGCTGCAGGCCAAGGCCCGTGACGTCAACCACCGCCTGCTCGATACTGAACGTGTCGGGCAGGGTTGCGTCCTTGCGAGCCCAGCCTTTGAGCGGGTCGCACAGTCCACCCTCACCGAGGATGGCAGGAGGTCGCCCGCACTTCGGTTCGGAGATCCTCGGGTCATGGCCCTGCTCGGCGCCCTGTGTGTCGGCCTCAACGCCGTCGGGTTCACCAACCGGAGCCCTTCGCGCCCAGGTGTCCCACCTGCTCGGCCTGACCGACCCCACCGGCTACACGGTCAACCAGATGAGCTACGACCTGGCCCGACTCCGGCTCAACGACCTCATCGAACGCCGCCCACACACCAACACCTACCTCCTGACCGCCGACGGGCAACGGGTAGCGATCTTCTACACCAAGGTCCACGACCGGCTCCTGCGGCCGCTCATCGCCGCCGACCAACCACCCGCACCCACCGAGATCCGTCACGCACTGGCCACCATCGACCAGCACGTCCGCAGCCGCATCGACACCGCCCGACTGGGAACCGCCGCCTAAAACCCAAGATCAACGTCACAGTTTCGGGAACCAAGGATCGCTACGCCGCTCCCGGGACTTCGCCCGGGAGCGGTGGCCCCTTCGGGGCAGCTTTGGTCACCGTGCGCCGGGATCCTTACGGTTCGTAGATGGGCCAGGTTGACGAGTTCACCGCACGGTATGCCGATCTGTTGACGGGCAGCTACGACTGCGTGGACCGGATCGTGCTCAACGCCTACTATCCGCTGGGACACAACCCGGGCGGGTTCCGGACCTGGTGGCGGCGCTGGCACGACGACGGGGACGAGACTCTCGACAACGCGCACCTGATCCGGCTGGCGGGCCGGTTTGCCCGCCGGGTCAAGGCCTGGGGCGCGGCCCACGACGTTCCGGTGGTCTTCTGCAAGGCCGGGGAACGCAAGCACCTGATCGCTGAGGACTACCTGGCCAAGCACACGGTCGGTATCGGGGTGTTCCTGGTCCTGGTCGCCAAGGCGCCGACGACGGTGTGGAAAGTCAGCCGGTCGAGTGCTGGGGTGATCCGCAACCTGGAGAAGACCCGGCAGTACGTCAACCACTACTCCTTCCACATCATGGACCCGACCTGGGGACATCTGACGATCAAGATGAGCGGGCACCCGCCGTTCGGTGCCCAGGTCATCCTCAACGGCCACGAGTATGTCGCCTGCCAGGCTCAGACGGCTGGCATCAGCTTCACCAAGGAGGGCAACTGTTTCACTCGGATCGGTGAACCCGAGCGCCTGGCTCAGGTCGCAGACACCTTGTCGCAGCAAGCGGCTATAGGGCGCCTGAGCCAGGTCATCGATTCCTGGATCTACACCGCGTGCCTATGCTTCGGTCTGGATCTGGCCGAGCAGCAACGCAGCAGCTTCGGCTACGCCTACTCGATCTACCAGGTCGAGTACTCCCGCAACCTGATCTTCGCCGACGGTGCGCTGATGGAGCGAGCGTTCGACACCGTCGTGGACCGGACCCGTGCCCGCCTGGATGTGCCCAGGCTGCGCACCCTGTTCGGGGTTGGCCAGCGTCCACGCAACCGTGGCGGTGACCTGTCCCCACGACAGGCAGTCGTGATCGAGAGACCGCGGTGGAATCTCACTTTGTTCAAGGTCCACTTCGGACTCTTGACGATGAAGGGCTACACCAAAGGCGAACACGTACTGCGGTTCGAGGCCATCGTGCACAACACCAAGACGTTGCACACCGGCCGGGTGCTGGAGAAGTTCCCCGACGTGGTCGCACGGCTGACC
This sequence comes from Actinomycetota bacterium, assembly GCA_030947025.1. Classification (GTDB taxonomy): domain Bacteria; phylum Actinomycetota; class Acidimicrobiia; order Acidimicrobiales; family Palsa-688; genus JALYXV01. The sequence goes on from JALYXV010000383.1 coordinate 5,562, forward strand.
GGCATGGTCGACCGGTTCACCACCATGCTCGACTGCGTCGACATCGGTTTCCTACCCGACGGCATGCTCGACGATCTACCGACCGGCTCCCGGGTTGGCGCCACCCGGGTCGGCGGGGTGGACGTGAACAAGCCCAGGATCCGGGCGGCGCTGGACGCCGCGCTGGCTCTGGCCCTCGCCCCCGACGGGTTCACCGTCGCCGACTTCACCGCCAAGGTGCGAGCCATCACCGGACAGACCAACGAGGCCTACACCGTCCGGCAGGCCGCCTACGACTTACGCAAGCTCCGTGGCAAAGAGTTGATCTTCAAACCCGGACGCTCCCGCCGCTACCTGGTCCCACAGACGTCCGCCCGCACCATCGCCGCTCTCCTCGCCGTGCGTGACCACGTCATCGCCCCGATCCTCGCCGGAATCCGCGTCCCCCGGCAGGGCCGGCCACCGAAACACCTCACCGCCGTCGACCGGGACTACGAACACCTACGCGTCGAGATGTGCACCCTCTTCGAACACCTCGGCATCAGCACCGATCAGGCCGCCGCCGCATAGACAACAAATTGTCGATCCTCTATGCGCAAGCGCCTAGTGGCGGTCACGGTCGACCTGCCGCCCGGCGCCGGCCTGTGAATCTGTGACGACGTGTCATGGCTGGCCGCGCCGTCGTGCAGTCCATGCTGTCGGCCCCGTGAGTGCGCCGGCGGACACTCTCACGTCGTCAGGGTGCCGCCTCCTTGCCGCAGCGAGTTTGTTTGGAGTTAGCCGATATCCGAGGCCCCTCCCAGCCTGAGGCGGTCGACTGGGCCCGATCACCCACCGTCGAAGGAGCCCTGATGAACCGTCCCCCCCAACCCCGTTTCGCCGTCGGGGTTGCTCTCGCCGTCGCCGTCGCTGTCGCTGGGGCCGGCCCCGCCGCAGCGGGGACCCCTAAGGGATCCATTAACCATGAGGGTGACGACCAAGGCGGTCATGACCATGGCGCTGGTGACCACGATCGCCGGGAGGCGCATGTGCTGCTGATCTCGGTGGACGGCCTCCACCAAAGTGACGTGGACTGGTACGTCTCGACCCACGCCTCGTCCACGATGGCGGCCCTGGTGGCCCACGGCGTCGACTACACCAGGGCGAGCACCCCCTTCCCCTCGGACTCCTTCCCCGGTCTGGTCGCCCAGGTGACCGGCGGGAACCCGTCCAGCACCGGGATCTACTACGACGTCAGCTACAACCGCGCGCTGCTGCCCCCCGGCACGACCAGCTGCGCGGGCGTCGCCCCAGGAACAGCCGTCGCCTACGACGAGAGCCTCGACCGTGACCCCAGCCGCCTCGACGCCGGTCAGGGCGTGGCTGGCATCCCAGCAACGATTCTG
>JALYXV010000103.1 GCA_030947025.1 Actinomycetota bacterium
GTACAGGCTCTTCTGGTACGAGGTGATGTTGGCGGTCTGGGCCAAGCGTGCCCCGTTGTAGCCGAGGAGGTAGTACGCCAGGCCGGTGGCGGCGAAGCCCCCGAACAGGGTGAGGAAGACCAGGCCCCCTATTGAAGGGCGCAGCGCCCTACCCCAGATCTTGGGGGCCCAGTGGTACAGGGCACCGACGGCCAGGAGGGTCGGGGGGCCGGCCACCACGGTATGGACGTTGCCCGCGATCCACGAGCTCATGCCCTTGAGGCCGTTCACGTCCTGGAGGGCGGCGCCCAGGGCGTTGGCCGCGCCGATGGCCCACAGCCCGATCGCACCGACCACGAACAGCAGGCTGACGTGGAACCGGGTTTCGCCCTTGGCCGCCGTACCCAACCACATGAGAACTGTCAGCCCGAGCGGGACCGCGAAGGCGGCGGTGAGGATGCTGTAAGTGGGGACCACGACGGCACTGGTCACACTCGTACCCGCGGCCCACGAACCCAGGCTCAGCACCCCCATGAGCGCCAGCAGGATCAGGGCCACGCGGTGTTCGAGCAGCGGTCGCCGGGCGTGGGTGGCCACGATGTCGCTGGCCGCGCCCAGGGCGACGATGGTGATGAGATAGAGGTCGGGCCGGCCGTACAGCCACAGCGTGCGCTGCCAGATGGCCATGCTGCCCGCGGTGGTCGGAGCCAGCAGATGGCCGCCGAAGCGCTGGTCGAGCCCGAGCAGCAGCAGTCCCCCGAGGAAGACCGGCGTGGCGACCAGGGTGACGGTGCTGGCCACCAGGACGGCCCAGCTGAAGGCCGGGAGCCGGAGGAACGTCATGCCGTCGGTGCGTAGCCCGGACACGGTGACCAGCAGGGAGGCCGATGCCAGGAGGAAGCCCACCGCCACCATCGCCAGGCTGACGATCCACAGGATGGTGGCCGTGTCGGCCCCGCCTGGAAGGGGTGCGATGGGCGTCGACTGGGTCAGGCCGAACCCGTTGACCTGGCCCGCCAGGTAGCTCACGAGGAAACAGACGCCGCCGATGAGGTAGGTCCAGAACCCCATGGCCGTCAAACGGGGCAGGGCCAGCCGGCCCGCCCCGATCTGGAGGGGCACGATGTAGGTGGCCACCCCGATCCAGATGGCGGTGAGGAACAAGAGAACGCCGCTCTGGGAGTGCAACCCGTACAAGCGGGCCAAGCGGCTGGCGGCCAGGCCCAGGCTGGGCGACACCTGCTGGGCGTCGATCACCAAGGCGGCCACGCCGCTGGCGACCAGGAAGAAGAAGGCGGCGTAGATGAACATGAGGCCCAGCCGCTTGTGGTCGGCGGTGTTGAACCAGACGTCGGTGGCGACCGGCGGGGCGGCCGACGTGGGGGTATGCCCCTCGGCCTCGGCTTCGGCAGTGGGGCGTTCTTGGAGGACCGTCATCGCCGTCCGGACCCTCCGGTGGTCAGGGGAATGGGCGGGGGGACTCTACACAGCGGCACCGGGCGGCCGAAAAACCGGCGGCCGAAAAACCGGCGGACCTCACCCATGGCGGACCAGTTGATCGATGGCGATGGCGGCGAACAGCAGGGTCACGTAGGTGATCGACCACCCGAACAGGCGCATGGCCCGGGCCTCGGTGGGCTCCCGGTACAGGCGCACCGCGTAGGCGAAGAACACGCCCCCGAGGACGAGCGCCGCGGCCCAGTAGATCACGCCCACTCCCCCGACCGCCCCGAACAGCAGGGAGGTGGCCCACAGCACCACGGTGTAGGCCACGATGCGCCTGGCGGTCGCCTCGAGCGAGGTGACCGCGGGCAACATGGGCACCTCGGCGGCCACATAGTCGGCCCGGTAACGGATGGCCAGGGCCCAGAAATGGGGCGGGGTCCACACGAAGATGACGAGGAACAAGACGAACGGTGCCAGGCTGAGCGAGTTGCGCACCGCCGCCCAACCCACCAGGACGGGCACGGCGCCCGCGGCCCCGCCGATCACGATGTTCTGCGTCGAGGTCCGCTTGAGCCACAGGGTGTAGACGAAGACGTAGAAGAGCGTGGCGGTCGCAGCCAGCACCGCCGACAGCAGGTTGATCAGCAGCGCCAGTTCGGCGAAGGCGGCCACCTCGAGCCCCACTGCGAAGACGAGGGCGGCCCGGGGCGTGACCGCGCCCGTCACCAGCGGCCGCCGCGAGGTGCGGTGCATGATGGCGTCGATATCCCGGTCGACGTACATGTTGATGGCGTTGGCCCCGCCCGCGGCCAGGGTGCCGCCCGCCAAGGTGGCCAAGATCAGCCAGCCGCTGGGAAGGCCGCGGGCGGCCACGACCATGGTCGGGACCGTCGTGACCAGCAGCAGCTCGATGATGCGGGGCTTGGTGAGGGCAACGTACGCCTTGGCCGTCTCCAGCACCCCGTGGCCCCCGACCGCGGTCGCGCCCGCGGCACTTACGGCCACGCGGACCACTGGTGCCAGGAGACAGGTTCGGGCATCGGGTCCGACAATATGGCGACTGGGCGAGTGGCGACAAAGTGAGCGTCCACCCGGGGCCCCCATTGGTCGTGGCGGACCAGCCGCCGTAGCATCAATTGAGTGAATCCCGCGGCCGGAAACCAGCGCTTCGGGCGCCTTCGCCACCTGCGCCTGTCGCCGTCGGGCTACCGGCGTGTCTGCCTGTTCGGGGTGTGGGCCCTCGGCTTCATCATCGTGACCGGCGCGGCGGTGCGCCTGACCGGCTCCGGCCTGGGCTGTCCCGACTGGCCAACCTGTGCCCGCAACCACCTGGTAGCCCCGTGGCAATACCACGCCGTGATCGAGTTCGGGAACCGGGTCGTCACGGGCGCAGTGTCCTTCGCCGTGATCGCCGCCGTGCTCGGCTCCGCCTTTCGCCGGCCCCGGCGGCGCGACCTCACCTGGCTTTCGTGGGGCCTGGTAGGGGGGCTGCTGGGCCAGATCGTCCTGGGCGGCGAATCGGTCCGGCACCAGCTGGCTCCGCCCTACATCATGGGCCATTTTATGCTTTCTCTTGTTCTTTTGTGTAACGCGGTTGTCCTCTACCACCGGGCGGGCTTTGATGACGGCCCACCCGACGACCGGGGGCGAGTCCGGCCCGTGGGCCCGGCGACCCCGCTGGTGCTGAGGGAGCAGCTGATCATGGGCCGCTTGCTCATGGTGTCGGCCGCCGTCGCCATCTTCCTCGGCACCGTGGTCACCTCGACCGGCCCGCACGGCGGCGACCCCAGGGCCCGGCGGCTGGCCTTCTCGCTCCATGACGTGGCCCAGCTGCACAGCGTGGCGGTGCTGTTGTTCCTTGCCTTCACGGTACTCACCTTGGGGCGGATGATGCAGGCCGGGGTCCCGGCCGAGGTGATCCGCCGGGGCGAGGTCCTGCTGGTCGTGCTCCTGGCCCAGGGGGCGGTGGGCTACCTGCAGTACTTCAGCGGCGTTCCCACCTGGCTGGTCGCCATCCACGTGACGCTGGCGACCGCGCTGTGGGCCGTGACGGTGCAGTTCGCCCTCGGCCTCACGACCCGACCGGATAGCCGGTCCCTGACACCTGCGCCTGCGCCCGAGGGCGCCCGTGCCGACGCCGATGGGGCCGGTTCGATGCTGGCACCGGCGTAGCCAGGAGCGACAAGCATGCCCACCTCCGCCCCGGCTCCGGTCCGGACCGACAAACCCGACATCGTCGAGTCGGTCGAAGAGGATCGCCCGTGGATCGTCATCGTCTGGAACGACCCCATCAACTTGATGTCCTACGTCACCTTCGTGTTCCAGAAGCTGTTCGGCTACACCAAGGCCAAGGCCGAGAAGCTGATGCTCGACGTCCACCAGAAGGGTCGGGCGGTGGTGTCGAGCGGGCCGCGCGAGAAAGCCGAGCTGGACGTCTTCCGCCTCCACGAACACGGCCTCTGGGCCACCATGCAGCACGACACGTGAGCGGGCCGATACCGAAATGATGTTCGGCCGCCGGGTCAAACGGGTCCGCTCGGGCCAGTACCAACTGCGCCTGCCATCGGAGGAGCGGGAACTGCTGCGAGACCTGCCGGTCCAGATGACCCAGCTGCTGGGGCAGACGGACGATCCCGCGCTCAAGCGGCTGTTTCCGCCCGCCTACGTCGACGACCCCGAGGGCGAGGCGGAGTACCGGCGCCTGGTGGGCGACGACCTCCTGGCGGGCCGCAAGGCGGCGCTGGCCACCATGGAAGCGACGGTCGATGCGACCGAGCTGGACGAGGAGCAGATCACGGCCTGGTTGAGCTCGCTCAACGACCTCCGGCTGGTGCTGGGCACCCAGCTCGACATCCAGGAGGACGAGGAGCCCCTCGACACGCCGATTCACCACCTCTACTACTACTTGACCATGTTGGAGGACGAGGTGATTACGGCGCTTGCCTCGCAATACGACTAGAACGCAACCATGGACCTCGACGCCGCCCGTACCTTCCTGCGCGAGCACCCGCGCTCGGTCCTGGCCACCCATCGCAGGGACGGCAACCCCCAGCTCTCCCCCGTCACCCATGCCGTCGGCGACGACGGCCGGGTTCTGATCTCCAGCCGGGAGACGGCGTACAAGGTCCGCAACCTCCGGCGCGACGGGCGCGCCTCGCTGTGCGCGGTGGCCGACGGTTGGTTCGGCCCGTGGATCCAGGTGGACGGGATCGCGACCATCGTCTCCCTGCCCGACGCCATGGACCTCCTGCTCGACTACTACCGGCTGCTCCGAGGCGACCACCCCGACTGGGACGAGTACCGAGAGGCCATGGTCCGGGAGCGGCGCTGCATGATCCAGGTGACCATCGAGCGGGCCGGACCCGACCGCCAGGGCTGACCGGCGCCGGCAGTGGCCACCACTGACCACCCGCCCCTGGCCACCGACCGGCCGCCCCTGCCACCGACCACCCGCCCCCGGCCACCGACCACC
>JALYXV010000106.1 GCA_030947025.1 Actinomycetota bacterium
TCGCGTTCTGCACGCCGTTCCTCTCACTGGTCCTGGACCTTCGAACAGCCCAGAAACCTAGGAAGGGAGCGGCGTGCAACCGCGGATGGTCCCAAAAACCACCCACGGATGTGTCACAAGAGCCTGATTTGGTTTAGAGACTCGCGTCCGGCGGTGGCGTCGATTCGCTTCGCCGCCGGCTCCGTCATGGGTCAGAAGGCCGCTGCTCGATGCCGTCACCTACCGGACGCTGGTGAGAAATGAGATCGTCGACACCATCGGTTCCTTTTTCAGCTGAATAGTTGGCGTTTCGCGTCAACTGGCAGGTCCCCCACACCCAAAAACTGCCACGGTTGCCCAAACCGAACCGCTCGGCCGTCCCGGCCCGGCGTATCCGCGCTCCGCCCCCATTCGGCCAATCAGGATCTGAGTCGCGAGGAATCCGGCCGCGGGGCCGGACCCGATCGCCAGCTGAGCCGGCTATTCCACCTACTCGGCCGTCGGCGCTGAGTGTGGTCGACGGGCAATTCGTGGACACGCCTATTTCTTACGGCTCTCGATTGCTCTCGTGATGATGAACGAGACCACGAATGTGAGCACGCCCAATGCCAAGCCGACGATGATGGCGCCCCCGGCGTCTGCTCCCGTCGCCAGTGCGATTGCGATGTAGATCACGGTGGCGATGACGCCCGCGATGAGGTTGCTTCGTATCGACAAGTTCATTCGCATTCGGGGTTCCTTCCATGATCGGGTGGGGGCTGTTCGATTGCGGCCGCGGGCCCGAGCGGCTCGCGGTGGCGGTTTGCGACGCTGTCGTCGGACGGGTGGTGTCGACGGTGAGCTCGGACAATGCGGTCCAGGCTTTCGACCTCGCGGCGGAGCGCCCGCCTCCCGTCGGGTGTCAGCGTCACCCATGTCCGACTGCGAGACCCCGGGCGGGTCTTCGTCAACGCGACGTGGCCGGCCTCCACGAGAACGCTCAGGTGCCGGGCCAGGTTGCCGTCGGAGAGCTCCAACAGCTGGCGGAGATAGGTGAACTCGGCCTTGTCGACCTCGCCCAGCACGGAAAGAATGCCGAGGCGGACACGTTGGTGGACCACGTCGTCCAGGCCAAGAGCGGGGTGGGGGTCGTCCGTCACGGCCGTCTCCTCGGCCGTCGGAGGCGCCCCCTGACGGTCGGTCACGGCGTCCGTTCGGCGCCGCGAGCTGCCAGCCCGCTGCCAATGAGGACGCATCCACAGGCGACATCGGCGGAAAATGCGGTGGCCGAGCTAAGCGCGACAATTGCGCTGGTGGCGCCGAGCATGGCGGCCAGGACAGCCAGCCGGACGGATCGGCCCATTCCGGCCGCGGCCAGGTAACCAACGGCCAGGACGATCCATGCCGCCGGCGCCTCTGCGCCCGCCGGGGCGAGGATCGGCGCAGCGAACGCGCCAGCGGCGATCAGCAGCCACAACACCCAGTAGCGACGGTGCTTGGCGACGACTGAGAGGGAGACGGCACGCCGCTGATAGAAGCGGGCGGTGAACAGAAGGGCAACCGCCACAGCGGCTACCCACCACGCCATCTGCAGGACGTCGTTGGTCAGGCTCACCACGCCGCCGCCAACGGCCACCACTCCGAAGAGGACCATTGGGTACCACCATGAGGCCGTTGACGCACGCGTGGCCCGGCGAAGTTCAGCCATCTCGGTGAGGAGGCTCGACTCCTCCGACCCATCGGACACAACGCCCACCCTAGCAACCTGACTTTGCATTGCAAAGTTGCCAGCCGCGCCCAGGTGCCGCCCAGCGCGCTTGGGGCGCGGCGGCGGGAGGATCGAGGCTAAGAGAGGGGTTGGACGTAGTCGCTGATCCTGCCCGGGAGGACGGCGCTGACCGTGACGCCGGCGAAGCAGTTGGGCATCTGTTCGACGACCACGATGAAGTCATAGGCGTTCGGAGGTGTGACTTCCATGCGAACAGGGCCGATGCAACTCCCCGGCTGCCCCGACCCCTGGTCGCTGGTGGAGTACGCAACCGAGGCATAACCCTGAGGCGCCAGGGTGACAACACCTGCGGCGCCGTGACGAACGACGGTCGTGGGTAGAGGTTTCCCGGCTGCGTCGAGACGGAGGAGGCCAGGGAAGCCCTCGAGGATGCAGGTGTGTTGGGAAATGTTCCGGAAGACGATCCTCCCGAAATACGTGCCGCCCGCGCCTTGGCCGCCGTCGTCAGTCGCCGCCAGCTCCGAGGTGGGGCACCGTGACAGGGTTGCGGACGTGGAGGGTGTAGCGGGCGTGGAGGGTGTAGCGGGCGTGGTGGTGGACGGCGTCAAGGATGGGACCGTCGGGGCAGGGCTGTTGGCTGGCGCCACCGTGGATGTGGTGGACGTCGTGCCGACCGAAGTGGGGGCCGATTTCGGCGAAGGGCTGTTATTGCAGGCGGTCAATGCCGCCACGAGAACGACCCCCGCGAGCGATCGCCGCGCCATTGTGCGCAGGCCCGACCGCACCACGTTCGTGAAGCGCTTGGTCATTTCCGGCCCTTGATGACTCCAGGATTGTGGCGGTCTGCTTCATTGTGATCGCCTGCGTCACGGCTGATCATTCCGCCGCGACCGGACCGGGCGTCAGATTCCGCCTGATTGAACACGTTGTCCTCTCACTCTCGACTCCGAACGATATTGGCGATCAGGAGTCAAACCCGGCGCCGGCTCACAGTCTCCAGCAGCCTAGGCGAGGGACACCGAATGATGCTGCGAGGAAAAGGCGGGAAAAGACGGCCGCGTCGACTCCGTGCGTCGGCGAGTCGTTTCCAGTGAAGGTGGCGGGGCCCGAGCCGACGGCATTCCACCGTTCGGCAACGCGGTGGGCCGGCGCTGTTGTTGCAGACTGGGCGGGTGCAGAAATCGATGCCTCTGTCAACGTTGCTGTCGTGGGTGCTGGTCGCATTCACAATCGAGGTGGACAACCAGTTCGAGTGGGCGATGCCGCACACGACGGCCATGGGGCGTCGCTTAGGCGAGCCCGCACCGGGTCCGTGGTTGGTGTCGCTACCGATGTGGTCAACCTTCATGCGGTTCGTCCCAGCCGACGGGATCACGGTCAACGAGTTGGATCACCGGGCATTCGGCGACACTGATCTGCGGGGTCGCAATCCCGGGATGGTTCGGTGGGGATACGTGAGCCTCAGTCCCGACCCTGCCGATCCCCGCCCAAAGCCGCCGGTCCGGGACTGGTTGGTGCGGCCGACACAGGCGGGCCGGTACGCCCAGGTCATCTGGGCGTCGCTTCCGGCTTCAGTCGAGCGACGTTGGGCCGACCGGTACGGAGACAAGGTGATGGTCGACCTCCGAGACTCGCTCACTGCGATCGTCGACCAGCTTGACGTCGAGCTTCCCGACTATCTGCCCACGAACGGCGCTCACGGCGGACGGGTCGAGATCGAGGCCCGAGCCGCGACCGGCAAGCCCGCCGAACCTGCTGATCTCTCGGCGTTGCTGGCCAAGACGCTGCTGGCTTTCACGATCGACTTCGAGCGCGACGCGCCGTTGTCGTTGGTAATGAGCGCCAATCCCGTCCGTGTCCTTGGCGCCGAGCCGATCGCTCTCGCCGCCCTCCCACGCCTCACGGGTGTAGCCAAGGACACGCTGAAGGTCATGCTCGGCGGCCTTGAGCGTTCGGGTCAACTCGTCTTCCATCAAGACGGCCGAACCAAGACCGCCCGCCTGACCCAAGCCGGGCAGGCGGCCGAAAACAATTACGCCAAGCGGGTCGAAGCAATCGAACGTGAATGGCGCTCCCGTTTCGGACCCGCAACCGATGAGCTACGACGCGCGTTGGAAGCCGTCGTCGGTCACCCGGTGCTGGCCCGCTCGCAGCTCAGCGCGGCGATCCAACCGCGACGCACGGGATGGAGGGCCAAAATGGCGACACCCGAGTTGCTGCCGCACCATCCCGTCATATCGCATCGGGGCGGCTACCCGGATGGCAGCTGACACTCCTGCGAGGGGGTCGAAATGGTCGGAGTGGTCCCCTTGACTCGTTCCCGGTAAACCGCCAGGCTGTAGCCGACAAGACAATGGGAGGGCGGGCAATGCATTTCGCAGAGCCAACGAAGCAGCCGATGACCCGAGGATTGCCTACCCAGGCCTCCCCACAGCGTCGCTCCTTGGGTTCCTCTCCAATGCGGGAAAGGGATGCGGAGGCGGTGGCGGTGGCGGTGGAACCGTACGCGGCGTCGTTGGTTCAGGAGGTCCTGTCGTCGCCAGGTCAGCCGCTGGAGAGGTCAATCCGCGACCCGATGGAAACGCGCTTCGCTCAGGATTTCAGCAACGTCCGCATCCACACTGGGGCATCGGCGGCCGCTTCGGCTCGAGCCGTGGGCGCCGTGGCGTACACGGTCGGCCGGGACATTGTTTTCGGGGGCGGGGGATACTTGCCTGCCACGAATGCGGGCCGGCGCACCCTGGCCCATGAGCTGACCCACGTTGTGCAACAAAGAGTGTCCCCACCTGTCGGGAAGGGGCACGCGATGAACTTCTCGATCGGCGGTCTGGGGGATCCCCTTGAGAGTGAAGCGGAAACGGTGGCCGGCCACGCCGCCCCTTCGGGGCATGTGCCCGGTGGCATTGTCCCACCAGTGGGTCGCACCGCGCCGGGGTCACCGGGTGTGGCTGTTCTTCAGCGCCAGCCAGTCCCGGCAGCATCGTCACCCGGGGCTGGTGGTGACGTCCCTCAGAACGCCTCGCCCTCACCCGCTCCGGCCACACCCGTAATAGCGTCGGTGACGCTGGCTCGATTCGCCGCGGGTCAGGCAGAACTAAGTGCCGCCGACCGCGTGCTGCTTCACCGCACGGCGCAGGACATCGTACTCCTCCTGTCTCAACGCCCCAGGTCCATCGTCCGGGTGACCCGTCAATCAGTATCAGACCAGGCGTCAGGGTTAGCCAGCCGTCGGGCCGAGGCCGTTCGCAAGGAGCTCATTGGCGCCGGCGTGGCGGAGGGTAGCATTGTCACTGAGACCTCCGAGCCGATGCTCGCGGACGCGAGCGCCAAATCAGAGTGGGTCCAGGTACATTTCGAACCTCGCGGTCCGATGCGCGGCTCCCCGCTGCCCGTGGATGTCGCCCGTCGGATCAACCTGTTTCCTAGGCGCCTCCCCCCCGGTGGGCCGGCGGCACCCAACTTGTTCCCGGTCGGGGTCCGCCCCACGGGTCCGATCTCGCCAGCTCAGGAGTTGGAGCAGGGATTGGCGGGACTGATTCAACATTCGCGTCTGCCTGAAGACTCGACGTCGCACCCTGCGTTGGATGCCAGCACTGGAAATACTGCCATGGCCCCGCCTGGCGTTTCCCCGACGACCTATACCGTCACCATCATCTGGAGAAACGCCAGTCTCCTAGCCGGACCAGACGGGACCGCCATCGCAGTCGATGTCCTGAAGGAACCAAATTTCAGCGTGCAATTCTCCCCCGACCTGAAGAACGCGCAGGTCTACCAGGCCGCCGTCGCCCTGGTGAACCTCCACCTACGTTGGCACGGCCGGGAACTGATCGAGTTGAGCGTGTCGCCGACGTTGCAGGCCTCATCGTCGGGCGCATTGTCCGGAGGCCTCCAGACACAGGCGGAGGTCCACCTGACAAGCCGTTTCTCCCTCATCGCCCAATCCACCTTCGGTGCCGCACCTCACGACGACACGGGAGCTGTGGATTTCGGATCCGTCCCTCTGGGCACCCGCCGCGGGTTGGACGTGACTTGGACACCATTGATCGGCACCGTTATCCATTTCTGATCGGCCTATCGACACGATCAGGGATCCTGAGCGCTCGACAGAGGATCGGGACTCCCACACGTCCGGTGGCGCTTCGTCCTCACCTGTGCTGTCGTGGTCGGCGTCGCTCTCCCGTTGCTCGTGTACTTCGGAACGGACCCGGCCGCCCGCTATCTGACACAGAGCGTGGGTGGTCATGCACATCTTCACCTATACAAGGGCAGTTCGGTTCAAAATGGCTTCGATGGCGGCGGGAACCGGGGCTCTCCCCATGCTCCTGATCGGCGTCAACGAGGCATTGCGTTAGTCGGCCTCCGCTGCCTGACGAGCGGTCGGCACACGACTGGAGACGGAGCGTTCGTCCTGGATTCGCCCAGACGGGGGACCGGCCGGCCAGCAGGTCGGTGCTGCGTGATGCACTCCTCAAGCTGTATACCTACACTATGAAACGGAAGCCGAACAAGCTGCTGCTGGGAGGACTCGTTGCGACATCGGTAGTGTCTGCGGCGCTCGCATCGCGTGACCTCGCCCACAGAAGCGATAACCAGGTCCGGGGCAACAAGAAGGCCTGGCGAGTATTCATCGTGTTGAACCCTGGCAACTCGTTCGTCTATTGGCTCTTCGGTCGCCGCTGAAGCTCAGCCGACCGAAAGGCCGAGCACTCGGAGGGAGCGTTACCGACGGTCTTCCCGCCGGTGGGAGTTCTTCAGAACGAAACGGCGTTGCGACCCAGTCAACCCAAGCCGTTCGGCGAGCCGCCGCCTGGCGAGACCGCTCACTCGAAGATCAGTGATCCCTCAACCGTCATCGCAAAAGGGACCGTGAGATCGCGCGAGCTTTGGGCGTCGATAACTGCGACTGGCCAACCAGGGTGAGCTACGCCTGCGACCTTCGGCCATGGTTTACCTGGTGCCACCAGAACCATCTTCCGCCCTTCGCCGTCCCCTGCGGTCGTCTCGAGCTGTGGGCCCGGGACATGGAAGCCCATGGACGGGCCGCGTCCACCGTGGCGCGACGCCTGTCCACGGTGGCCATAATCGACGACATCCCTTTCGGCCAGTCCGGCCTCTGCGGCAACGACCAACGTTGATGTCCATTTTCGTACTGCGTTACCTTCTTCCTACGAAGTAACCACTAAGGACAGGAGTACTTCAGCCAAGCCCCTATCCGGTCGATTCATCGGGCATGGCAGGCACACTCGATGTCCGATCCGTCTCGCTCGGACCTCAGTGGTTACCGGACCCAAGCGGCCGCTTTCAATACCGGTTCTGGGACGGTTACCGATGGACGGGCCGGGTCGCTGTGCATGGACAGCAACTGGTCGACAGCTCCGCGAGCGCCTACGACAGCGCAGGCATGCGATGGCTCTTGCCGGTGGGTCGGTCCGGTCTCGCGATCGCCGCGGGCTACGCCGGACTGTTCGCCCTGATCGTGCTGCCCGCGCCGTTGGCACTCGTCCTCGGTCTGCTGGCCGCGCTGGACCTACACCGCCACCCGTCAAAGCACGGGTGGGGACGGACGGTCTTCGCGATCGCAACAGGGTTGCTCGGGACTGTGATTCTGATCGCCGCGCTCGTTTTCGGTTAGCTCGTCGGTCGGCGCCGCTCGTGCCGCCGCCGGGATTCGCTGTCCTTGCGAAGCTATCCCGCCGACCCATCACGCGGAAGTTGCCGGGTACGGAGGGGCCGGCGACACGTAACGGGGCGTCATCGGACGGTTTGCTGCCCTTGACGCCCCCGGATTCGGATCTGACCCGGCCGCCTGTGGACCACCTCGCCCCCGATCGCCGCGGGCTCGACGGCGTCGCGGATCTGGGTATGTTCCAGATGATCGCCGTGGCCATTGACAGCCGCGCCCAGCGAGCGCAAAGGCGGTCTGGTTTCGCGACGACGGCATCGGCATTTGGTCATCTACCCGATCATGAGTGCGGGTATGGCGGTGTTTGGGCTAAACATTGACTCATGATCGAGACCGTGCCTGACATGCCGCCGGGCACCTACGGCTTCCGGGCCTTCGGCGATATCACGGCGCAGGACTACCGCGACGTGGTCCTGCCTCCGCTGCGCGCAGCGGTCGATGCCGGGGAGAAACTGCGCGTCCTGGTTGCAGTCGGCCCGTTTCAAGAGGGGGCCGACGCCGTCTGGGAAGCTCTCACGCTCGATGTCGAGCTCGGCGTCCGTCATCGACAGGCGTGGGAGCGCGAAGCGGTCGTCTCGGACATCAGCTGGGTGCGCCGAGCGACGGGGTTCTTCTCGTGGATGATGCCGGGCGAGATTCGCGCCTTCGAAGAGCATGACCTCGAGGCGGCGAAGGCCTGGCTCACCGCCTAGCAGCACCGAGGCGAGATTCTCCTCGTATCGAGTCCGCCGACAGAGACTCGCCGGTCGTGGTCCACCCCGGGGCTTCGCATGGATTGTTCAGAGTGGAAAACAAAGGTGGCACCCATGAAGGCGGCGCAGGCAAAACCACAGCCAAAGGGCGGCACCGCACTACGTCACGGGCCGGGCATGCTGCCGAACCCGACATGGCGGGAATGGCGAGACCGCCCCGGAACGATACTCCTATGGTTGTCGAGGCCTAATCCTAATAACGGATTGTTTGGGTGGTTGGCGGCGGCGGTCGCGGGGGCTGGGTGATAGTTGCCGACGGGCGACGCAACGCTTCATGCAGCGGATGATCTCAGCCTTGGAGAGGCCTTCTTTGGTGCGCCGCTCGACGTAGTCGCGGGTGCGGGCATCGGAGCTCATACGGGTGATCACGATCCGCCACAGGGCGTGGTTGGCTTGGCGGTCACCGCCAGGGTTGAAGCGGTAGCGGCCGGTGGTCTTGCCTGATGACTCGGGGATGGGGCGGTGGCGCACATGTGCGTCCAGGCGACCTCGCTTCGCTTGCGATCGGGGCGGTCGCCGGCGCAGATGAGCAGCAGCGCCGCGGCCTTTAGCACCTTCCACGCTGCACCGCTGGATC
>JALYXV010000213.1 GCA_030947025.1 Actinomycetota bacterium
GTCCGCGCCACCGCCACCGCCACCGCCCTCGCCTTCGCCACCGCCCTCGCCCTCGCCCTCGCCACCGCCCCCAGCAGGAGTCCTCGTCGGCATTGGCGTCGGCCCCGGCGATCCCGAAGCCGTGACCTTGCAGGCGGTGCGGGCCCTGCACCGGGCCGACCGGGTGGTTGCGCCCTCGCTCGCCTTCGACGCGGTGGGACGGGCCGAGTCGATCGTCCGCCAGGTGGCCCCGGATGTAACCGTGGAGCGGCTGGTGTTCGACATGTCCACCGCCGCGCAGGACCGCCTGGCGTCTCACCGGACCGCCGCGGCCACCATCACCCCCTACCTGGACGGGGGCGAAGAGGTGGCGTTCGTGACCCTGGGCGACCCGAACATCTACAGCACCTTCTCCTCCGTGGCGGCCGCCGTGACCCAGGCCCGCCCCGCCACCGAGATCCGCACCGTGGCCGGCATCATGGCCTTCCAGGACCTGGCCGCCCGGACCGCGACCGTCCTGCTGGACGGCACGGAAACACTCCAGCTGGTCACCGCCCTGGACGGACCGGGCCAGCTCGAGGCTGCGCTGGCCAACGAAGACCAGGCCGTCATCGTGTACAAGGGTGGTCGCCACCTCCCCGCCCTCCTGAAGGCCCTGGCCAACGCCGGGCGGATCGACGACGCCCTCATCGGCGAATTGCTGGGCCTGCCCGGGGAGCGGGTGGCGCCCGCCCGCGAGTGGCCCGACCAGCCCGCCTCGTACCTGGCCACGGTCATCGTGGCCCCGTCCGGCCGGACCCCCCAACCCGAACCCCAACCGGGCCCCCCCCGCCCGTGATCTCCTTCGTCGGCGCCGGCCCGGGCGCAGCCGACCTCATAACCCTGCGAGGGGCGCGGCGCCTGGCGACCGCGGACGTCGTGATCTGGGCGTCGTCGCTCGTGCCCGAGGCTCTCCTGGCCCACGCCCACCCGGGCGCCGAGATCCATGACTCGGCCGGCATGACCCTCGAGGATGTCCTGGCCACCTACCACCGCCACCCCGACGCCGCCGTCGTGCGGCTCCACTCCGGTGACCCGGCCATCTATGGCGCCATCCAGGAACAGATCGACTGGTGCCTGGCCCGAGCGCGCGACTTCGAGATCGTCCCGGGCGTGAGCTCGCTGGCGGCCGCGGCCGCGGCCATCGGGCGGGAACTCACGGTCCCCAAGGTGGCGCAGAGCGTCGTGGTGACCCGCCTGGCCGGGCGGACCAAGGCGTCCATGCCAACCGGGGAGTCGGTCGCCGCCTTCGCGGCCATCGGCGCCACCACCGCCATCTTCCTGTCCGCCGCCCGGCCCCGGGAGCTCCAGGCTCAACTGCTCGGCCCGACCAGCTCCTACACCGCCGACACACCGGCCGCCATCGTCGTGCGGGCCAGCTGGCCCGACGAGCACGTCGCGGTCACCACCGTCGGTCACCTGGCCCGGGACCTGGCCGCCACCGGTGCCACCACTACGGTGCTGGTCCTGGTGGGACCAGCTCTGACCGGCCTGGCCGACCGCAGCCACCTCTATTCGCCCGACTTCGCCCACGGCTTCCGGCGCCGGTCCCAACCGGGCACCACTGCCGGGCGCCCGGCCTGATGACGGCCACGATCGGGGCCGGGCTGCGCACCGGGTGGACCACCGGGACGTGCGCCTCGGCCGCGGCCAAGGCGGCCGCCATCGCCCTGGCGACGGGGATGAGCCCGCTCGACGTGGAGGTGGCCCTCCCCGGCGGCCGCCGAGTCACCTTCCCGGTCGAGGCAGAAGGGCCGACGACGTGCGTGGTGGTGAAGGATGCGGGCGACGACCCGGACTGCACTGACGGCGCCCGCATGACCGCCACCGCTTCCTGGCACCAAGGGGGGGAAAAAAACCCGCTCCTGCTGGCCGGGCCGGGCGTCGGAACCATCACCCTCCCCGGGTTGGGCCTGCCCGTCGGGGCACCCGCCGTCAATCCCGTTCCCCGCCGGGTGATCCTGGCCGCCTTGGCCGAGGCGGTGGACCGGCCCGTCCAGATCCGCTTCTCCGTCCCCGGTGGCCAGGCAATGGCGGAGAAGACCTCCAATGCCCGGCTCGGCATCGTGGGCGGGATCTCGATACTCGGGACGACCGGGATCGTGCGGCCGTTTTCCACCGCCGCCTATCGGGCGTCGGTGGTGCAGCAGGTGGACGTGGCCGCGGCCCAGGGACAGACCCACATGGTCCTCGCCACCGGCAGCCGGTCGGAACGTGCGGCCCAGCGGCTTCTCCCCGACATCGCCGGCGTGTGCGTCGTGGAGGTCGGGGACTTCACCGGCGTCTGCCTACGGCGGGCGGCCGAGCGGGGCATGGCCCGCGCCACCTTCGTGGGCATGGCCGGCAAGATCGCCAAGCTGGCGGCCGGGGTCATGATGACCCATTTCCACCGTTCCAAGGTCGACACCGCCCTGCTGGCTCGGGTGGCGGCGCAATCGGGCGCCCCGGCCAGCGTCGTCGCCGCCGCCACCGAGACCGAGACGGCCCGCCATTTCTTCGATTCCTGCCTGGCCGCGGGCTACCTCGAGCCCCTCGCGGCGCTGTGCTGCCAGGCGGCCGACGCCTGCCGCCGCCATGTCGGGGGCGCCCTGGCGGTCGAGGTGATCATGGTCGACTTCGAGGGCGAGGCGGTGGTCGCCCGTGGCTAGCCGCATCATCGTGGTTGGGCTTCCGGCCACCGAGCCGCTCCCTGCGGCCGCGCTGCTCGTCGGGGGTAGGCGCCATTTGGCCAGTGTCGAGATTCCGTCGGGTGTCCCGACGCTCACGATTGGGGGCGATCTCGAGCCCGTTCTGGCCGCCCTCGCGGGCGAGCCGGGAGTGGTCTGCGTCCTGGCCTCGGGGGATCCTGGATTCTTCGGCATCGTGCGGGTCCTGGCCCAGCGCTTCGGTCCCGACTCGCTGGAGGTCCGGCCTGCGCCGTCGTCGGTCAGCCTGGCCTTCGCCCGACTCGGGCTGCCGTGGGACGACGCCATGGTGGTGTCGGCCCACGGCCGCCCGTTGGGCGCCGCCGCGGCGGCTGTGGCCGACGCGGCCAAGGCCGCCGTCCTCGTCTCGCCCGACAGCCCACCCGAGGCTCTGGGCAAGGAGTTGCTGGCCCTGGGCGCCCGCCCGTCCGAGGTGGCGATCTGCACGCGCCTGGGGCAGGCCGACGAAGTGGTGGTCCGGACCGACCTGGACGGGCTGGCGGCGGGAACATGGGACCCGCTGTCGGTCGTGGTGCTCGCCCGGGGCATTCCGGTCCCGGCCGACGCACAGCTGGACTGGGGACGGCCCGAGGTGACATTCGACCATCGGGCGGGCATGATCACCAAGTCGGAGGTGCGGGCCATCGCCCTGGGGAAACTGGCGCTGCCCAGCCACGGCGTGCTCTGGGACGTGGGGGCGGGCAGCGG
Organism: Actinomycetota bacterium; assembly: GCA_030947025.1. Lineage (GTDB taxonomy): Bacteria > Actinomycetota > Acidimicrobiia > Acidimicrobiales > Palsa-688 > JALYXV01. Next base: position 3,411 of record JALYXV010000213.1, read on the forward strand.
CAGCGCCGCCATCGAATCGGCCCTCCTCTGCCCGGGACTGCGCGTCTTCGCGGTCGAGCGGCGCCCCGACGACGCCCGCCGGATCGAGGCAAACGCCCGCCAACTGGGCGCGGCCGTGACCGTGGTCGAGGGGAGCGCCCCTCCCGCCCTGGCCGCCCTCCCCGATCCCGACCGGGTCTTCGTCGGTGGGGGCGGGCTCGACGTCCTGGACGCAGCGATGGGACGGGTCCGGGCCGGAGGCGTGGTGGTGGCCACCTTCGCCGCGCTGGACCGGGCAGCAGCCGCAGCCGAACGGCTGGGCCACTTGGTCCAGATCGCGGCCAGCCGGGGCGAGCGACTCCCCGGCGGGGGATGGCGGCTGGCCGCGACCAACCCGGTGTTCATCGTCTGGGGCCCGGGGCGGCGAACTGTGGCAGGTTCAACGTTCCGCGGCGACTTATCGTGACCACCGCCGATAACTCGCCTAGGAACGCTGAACCTGCCACGGTTCGGCCAATTTTGGCCATTTCCGTGACTGAACGGGGCCGGGCCATGGCCCGGCGCCTCCCCTGGGAGCATCGCCACGGCCGGGCGGCCGAGACGGTCCAGGCGCGGTGGGGTGACGTGGACGGACTGGTGCTGTTTCTGGCCACCGGAGCGGCAGTGCGGATCATCGCCCCCCTTCTGGCCGGCAAGCACTGCGACCCGGCGGTGGTCTGTGTCGACGAGGCGGGCCGGTTCGCGGTCGTCCTGTGCGGCGGGCACGGGGCCGGGGCCAACGACCTGGCTCGGACCGTGGCCGGCCACCTGGGAGCCGAGGCGGTGGTCACCACGGCGACCGACTCCATCGGCCAGGCCGGGCTTGATCAGCTCCCCGGGTTGGCCGCGGCGGGGGACACGGCGGCCGTCACCGCGGCGCGGCTCGACGGACGGCCCATCCAGGTCGACAATCCCCTGGACTGGCCCGTCCCCCTGACGCACGACCGGGCCGGCCTGGTCACGGTGATCGTGACCGACCGTCGCCTGGGCCACCGGCCTGGGCAGGCGGTGCTCCACCCACCGTCGCTGGTGGCGGGCATCGGAACCTCCACCAATGCGCCACCGGAGGATGTCGCCGCGCTACTGGCCCAGACATTGGCTGAGGCAGGGCTGGCCCCGGAGTCGGTAGCCGAAGTGGCGACCATCGACCGTCGGGAGTCCCAGGCGGCCATCGTGGCGCTGGGCTATCCCATACGGTCCTACCCCGCCCGCCAGCTGGCGGGGATCTCCGTGCCCACGCCCAGCGCCGCGGTCCAGGCGGCGGTGGGGACGCCCAGCGTGTGTGAAGCGGCCGCGCTCCTCGCGGCCGGTCCAGGCGCCGAGTTGGTCGTCGCCAAGCGGTCCGGTCGCACCGCCACCGTGGCCATCGCCCGGCGCCGCGGCCCCCGAGGCCACCTGGCCGTGGTCGGGCTGGGGCCCGGGCAAGCTCAGCACCGCACGCCGGCCGCCGAGCACGCGGTTCGCCGGGCTGATGTCGTGATCGGCTACCGGGCCTACCTCGAACAGTGCGCCGATCTCATCGGCCCGGCCCAGCAATGTGTCATCTCGCCCATCGGCGCAGAGGTGGTCCGGGCCAAGCAGGCCCTGGCCGAAGCCGGGGCCGGGCGACGGGTCGCCCTGGTGTGCTCGGGCGACGCCGGGACCTACGGGATGGCATCCATCGTCATGGAGTGGGCGGACGGCGGCGTCGACGTCGAGGTCATCCCGGGCGTGACGGCCGCCCTGGCCAGCGCGGCCGTACTCGGGGCGCCCTTGGGCCATGATCACGCCGCCATCAGCCTGTCCGATCTGCTCACCAGCTGGGATGTCATCGAGCGGCGGCTTCGAGCCGCGGCCGAAGCCGACCTGGTGGTGAGCTTGTACAATCCGCGCTCGCGCGGACGGACCTGGCAACTCGACGCCGCCCGCCAGATCCTGCTCGAGCACCGGCCGCCGACCACCCCGGTGGGCATCGTGACCGACGCCGGCCGGGCTGGCCAGACTGCCATCGTGACCACCCTCACCGACCTCGACCCTGTCCTGGTGGGGATGACGACCTGCGTCATCGTGGGCGCCCGCACGACCAGGGTGGTCAACGGACGTATGGTCACGCCGCGGGGCTACCAATCGAAATGAGGCGCTGAAATCGAAATGGGGACAGCCTGATTCACCCCATCGAGGTCGAGAGCTACCGGATCCTGGCCACAAGGATCGATCTGTCCCACCTGAGTCCCGGCCCCCGTGCTGTGGTCGAGCGGGTAATCCACGCCACCGCCGACCTCGAGTACGCGGACACCGTCGTGGCGCCCGCGGCCGCGGTCGACGCGGCGGTCCGGGCCATCGCGGGCGGCAGCCCGGTTGTCACCGACGTCGAGATGACCCGAGTGGGCATCACCGGCGTCGAGGCCCGCTGCTACCTGGCCGAGGCGGTCGCCGACGGCACGTGCACCCGCAGCGCGGCCGCCATCCGCCTGATCGCCGAGCGCCACCCGGCGGGGGTGGTGCTGGTCATCGGCTGCGCCCCTACCGCCCTGTACGAAACGCTCAGCCTGGCGGCCGCGGGACGCTTCTCCCCCGCCGCGGTCATCGCCATGCCCGTCGGCTTCGTCGGTGCCGCGTCGGCCAAGGAGGCCGCGCGACGAAGCGGCCTCCCGGTGATCACCAACACCGGCGACAAGGGTGGCTCGGCCGCGGCTGGGGCCGCCTGCAACGCCATCGTGAGGCTGGCCCGTGGCTGAAGGCCCGGCGCTGCTGCTGGTCGGCCACGGGAGCCGCTCGGCCCAAGGAGTGTCGGCGTACTGGCAGTTCGCCGATGTCGTCCGAGCCGAGGCGCCCGAGCTAAGGCTGGGCTGCGGCTTCATCGAACTGGCCCAGCCCGACCTGGATACCGCCATCGCCCAGATGGTGGAGTCGGGGGCGACCAGCGTGGTCGCCGTTCCCCTGGTCCTGCTGGGCGCGGGCCACATGAAGAACGACGGTCCGGCCACCCTGGCCCGTGCCCGCCGCCGTCACGGCGGGGTGGAGTTCGCCTATGCCCGGGATCTGGGCATCCACCCCGCCCCGCTGAAGGTGGCGGCCGAGCGCATCGCCGCCACCACGGCCGGCTGGCCCGCAGAGGGAACGGCGGTGGTGGTGGTCAGCCGGGGCTCGAGCGATCCCGACGCCAACGCCGATCTGTTCAAGGTCAGCCGGTTGCTCTGGGACAGCCATGCCGCGCAGGGGGTGGAGGCGGCGTTCGTGTCTCTTGCCCCGCCCTCGGTGGCCGACGCCTTGGAGCGTTGCCGACGCCTCGGGGCCAGCCGGATCGCGGTCGTCCCCTACTTCCTGTTCCCTGGTGTGTTGGTCGAACGCATCGGCACCCACGCTGAGCTTTGGGCCGCCGCCCACCCCGAGATCGATGTGCGCACCGCTCCTGAACTCGGTCCAGACCCCCGGCTGGCCCAGCTGGTGCTGGAGCGCTACCGGGAGGCACGCCAGGGCGACGTGCGGATGAACTGCGACTGCTGCGCCTACCGCGTCGCCCTCCCGGGCTACGAGGACCGAGTGGGCGCTCCGCTCGTCGTCGGGCATCACCGCCACGATCGCTGACCCACGATCGCTGACCCACGATCACTGACCCACGATCACTGACCCGAGCGCGACGAGAACCGTCACAGCTGGAGCGACTTGACCTCCAGGAATTCTTCGAGCCCGAAGCGGCCCAGCTCGCGGCCATGGCCCGACTGCTTGTAACCGCCGAAGGGGGCAAGGGGGTTGAACGACCCCCCGTTGACGTCCACTTGGCCGGTCCTCAGCTGGCGGGCCAGGGCGAGCGCTCGCTCGCGGTCGCCCGCCCATACCGCGCCGGCCAGGCCGTAGACGGAGTTGTTGGCGATCTCCACCGCCTCGGCCTCGGTGCCGAACGCCATGATCGACAGCACCGGGCCGAAGATCTCCTCCTGGGCGATGACCGAATCCGGGTCCACCTCGGAGAACACCGTGGGCCGCACGAAGTACCCGCGGTCGAGACCGTCGGGCGCCTCGACGCCCCCGCACAGCAACTTGGCCCCGCTCTCGACTCCGGCTCGGATGTACCCCCGCACGCGCTCGAGTTGGGCCGCGCTGGCCAGGGGGCCGAGCCGCGTCCCCGGGATCAGGGGGTCGCCCGGGGTGTAGCTGCCGGCCGCCTCCACTGCTAGTCGCTCCACCTCGGCCAAGCGGGACCGGGGCACGATCATCCTGGTCAGGGCGGAACAGGTCTGGCCCGAGTTGAGGAACGCCTTGGCCACGCCGTCGCGCACGGCGTGGGCCAGGTCGGCGTCGTCGAGGATGACATTGGGGCTCTTACCGCCCAGTTCGAGGGTCACCCGCTTCACCGAGGCCGAGGCCAGCTCGCTCACCCGGCGCCCCGCTCGGGTCGAGCCAGTGAAGCTCACCAGGTCGACACCGGGGTGTCCGGCCAGGGCCTCGCCGGCTACCGGGCCGGACCCGGTGACCAGGTTGAACACACCAGGGGGAAGGCCGGCGCCGTCGATGACCTCGGCCAGGATGAAGGCGCTGAGCGGCGCCACCTCGGACGGCTTGACCACCACCGTGCATCCGGCCGCCAGGGCAGGGGCGACCTTGGCCGCCATCTGGTGGAGCGGATAGTTCCACGGGGTGATGGCCCCAACCACTCCGACCGCCTCACGGACGACGAGGGAGTTGCCCAGCTGCTCCTCGAACGCGAAGCTCTCGAGGAGGTCGCCCATGGAGCCGAAGGTCGCCATGGGCAGCCCCGCCTGGATGAACATGGCCAGGTTGATCGGCATGCCCACTTCCTGGGCAATGACCGTGGCGATGTCCATCATCCGGGCCTGGAGGCCTTCGGTGATCCGCCGGAGGGACTTGGCCCGCTCATCGCGGTCGGTGGCCGACCACGGCCCGAAGGCGCCCCGGGCTGCGTTCACCGCTCGGTCGACATCCGCTCCGCTGCCGTCGGGAACCCGGCCCATGACTTCCTCGGTTGTGGCGTTGATGACGTCTATGGTCCCCGTCCCGCTGGGCGGCACCCATTGCCCGTCGATATACAACCGGTCCCGATCGTCGACTGCCATGGGCGGGACTCTACCGAGCGGGTGGAGAAGCAGGAACACATCGAATAGTCACGGTGGGCTCAAGTATCAGGAGTGAATCTGCCGACTCTGTCATGAGGAATCACGACTGAGGAGGCCAGCGGTGGCAACAGCGAGTGTCTTGGCGGTGCAAGCAGGTGCGGCAACGGCACCGGCTCGTCCGGTCCAGGTCGTGCGCCGCCCGAGCGGTCAGGTCGTCGTCATCCTGGTGGGCCGGGACTCTGTCTCCGAGGCCGCCATGTGGCGATCCCGGGGCTACCGGGTCGAGTCCGTCAGCGGCGAGGCGCTGGGCTTCTGACGCCGAACGCGGGACCTTCACCCGCTACCGGTGCCAAGGACCGCCCAGGCGGGCCGACAGGCTCGGGTTGATGCGGATCGCGCCCACCAGATGACCGCTCTGGAGCGGGAGAACATGAACGGTAAATCCCGTCTGCGGAGACTCGATCATCTGGCCCCGGCCGAGATAGATCGCCACATGGTCGATGAAGGCGGGGTCGGCTGGGTCGTAGTTCCAGAATAGGAGATCCCCGGGCTGCAATTGATTGAGGGGAACCCTCGGTCCGGCGAGCGCCTGCTCGGCCGCGGTCCGGGGCAGGCTCACCCCGGCCACCGAGAAGGACCAGCCCACCAGGCCGGAGCAGTCGAATCCACTGGGAGTGGTGCCCCCCCACACGTAGGGCTTGCCCACTTGGCTGAGGGCGGCGGTGAGGGCCGTCGACACCTGGGCGGCGGCAACAACCTTCCCTCCCCCGCTCCCGGGTGCACTGCCCAGGGCCAGGCCGGGGCGCATGAGCACGACCGAGGCCCCGGGAGCGGCGGCCTTGATCGCCGATTGCAACACGAAGGGATCGGCCGAGGGCGCGCTCAACACCAAGCCCGAGTTCGGTGACAACCCGAGCGCCCCGCTGATCCTGCGGGTGACGACCAGGTCGATGCCCGGCAGGCCGACCGACATGAATGCGCCCAGCCAATGCTTGCTGGTCGGCCCGGAAGCCGTCGCCACCACCGGGACCTCCACGCCCAAGCCCAACTTGCGGTCGCGGGACATCTCGAATGACGAGGCCAAGGTTCCCGCCGAGATGTACTGCCACAACTGGTCGGTGTTGGCCGTCACGGCCGGGGTGAAGTTGCGGAATGTGCCCGGATCGACCCCGACGGTGACAGCGGGCGCCCCGAGCAACCCGACCGTGCCGGTGTCGACGACTTCGACTGCGTCGACGCCCCGCAGCCCCTTGATGGCCCGCAACTGGGGGCCCGACAGGGGTGCGGGCAGGGTCACTATGGCCGTCGGGGCGCGGAGCTGCCCGACCGGCGCAAACCCGACCGGCCTGGTAGTGGTCGTCGTTGTCGAAGGCGGCGGCGGATTCTTCAGCTTCGGTACCAGCGCGGACCGACGGCCGGCGGACCGATGGTCGGCGGCGCTCAGGGCAGTGGGGTTAGCCGCGGTGCCCCGCCGGGATTGCCGGATGACCATGGCCGCGGTCAGGGTGGCGGTCAGGGTCATCGCCAGGAGGACCCGAGCCAGGAGGCGGGCTCCGGACGCGTGGCGCTGCAACAACCCCCCCTCGGGTTCCCTTTGCCCCTCCCTGTTGGAATGCGTCCTTCGCAAAGCCTTCTCAGATTCGCCGCCAGGTCCATGGGTTCCTGCTCCTGGAATAGGAGAACTTAATGAATTCTGAGGCCCAATGGCATTTTGGAGCCTGGCCCGGCCCGCCGACAGCCATTTCATGGCGCGGAACCGATCGCGGCGAGTGGTCTTGCCGAGGCTTGCCCCCGCCGCGGCATTGGGAACGTGCTCGGCCGGGGCCTGTTCCTCGGGGTCGGGGACGAAGCCTGTCTCGCTCAGGTCGGAGGCGGCCCAGCCGGAGGGGCTGCGTCGCCCGGCGAATCGGTGACGCGCTGGTCGTTGTTGACGGCCAGGATCTGGCCTGAACGGCGGACACCGACCAGGTCGTTGTACTTTCCCGACCGGCCGATCCCTGACCGAGGGTGAAGACAGTGCAGGTTCCCCCGGGCGAGAACTTCCGCAAAACGGGCGAAGAGGCCGAGAACCTGAAGCCCACGCTAAATCTGGTGGAGAGGGCTCAACCGCGACGCCGACCACGACGAGTGCCTGGCCATGGTTCGTCGCTTGCGTCTTGCTTTCGCCGCCACTGGGGCGGTAGTTCTCATGACCATCGCGGCGGTTGTCGCCACCCTCAACGGCGGCGCCAACACCGCCTGGCCCCTATCGTTGGTCGCGTCACGGCCCGCGGTGGCGGCCAACAGCCGCTCCGCCGACGCCCCACTGTCCCCCGTCCGCGACGAGACCGCCAGCTGGACGACCGCCCCTACGACCGCCGCGCCCGCGACCACGGTGACCCCCAGGACCACCTTGGCCACGGCGCCGCAGACCCCGGCCGCCACCACGCCTCCGGTCCCGCGCACGATGCCTTCAACCCCAGCCCGGCCCGCGGCCACGACCCCTCCCAGCCCGGCCCCGCCCATCCCGGCCCCGCCGGTGGGGGGCGCAGGCGCCGCCGACTTCACCCTCCTCGGCTACCGGTGGGCCCTGTGCCACGTGGTGACGGTCTCCAGTTCCGGGCCCGACGTCGCCGGCATCGTCAACGAACTGGCCTCGATCACGGGGTTGCAGCTACAGATAGTGAGTGGGACCTCCGACATCACCGTCGGTTGGGGCGCCGTTCCTGGGAGCGGGGGCGAGATCGGCCTGACCACGTGGCGGGCCGTCAACGGTTGGCTCTCCCAGGCGGGGATCGTCATCAGCCAGCAGGGCCAGCCCTACCTGGCCACCGCTCTCCGTCACGAACTGGGCCACGCGCTCGGGCTGGGCCACGCCAGTGCGCCCAACGAGATCATGTACGGGTCGGTCGGGCGGGGTTCCCCCACCGACTACCAAGCCGGGGACCGGGCGGGCCTCAAGGCGATCGGCGCTTCCGCCCACTGCTGAGGGGCCGGCGCCGCCGAGCGGCCTGGGC
>JALYXV010000236.1 GCA_030947025.1 Actinomycetota bacterium
TCGCAAAGTGCCTTCCCGTGAGGGTGATCAGGACCTCGAACACCCTCATCTTCCCTTACGGGACAGGCACTTTCGCGGATCGTCGAATCCTCACGAACCCCAAACGTGAAAGACCGAGGCTAGTAGCATCGCATATCTAGCTACGTAAAATCTAGATGTCCAAGTAAGCAATACTTGCTATCACAACACTGAAGTATTAGCGTCCCTGAAGAAGCTGGTGAGGTAGGTCGGAGTGTGGCGACTTCCGACCCGTAGGGGGACTATGGGCAGTTCGTACCAATCAGGGGGCATCGAGCCGACCTGGATAGAGAAAGGTGTCGAATGGCAAAACTCGCACTTGATCGTCGTAAATCAGTGGTGTTCGGCACCTCGGTGGTCGCGGCCGTGCTGGCTCTTTCCAGCGTGGCCTACGCCTGCGTCCAGTCCCGGGGCAAGATCACGGTGACCGGTGACAATGGTGGCGTCTCCACTGCGGTGGGCAACGGCCACCATCCCGGGGCCGGCCCCGGGAACTACATCTATTGCAAGCCAGGCAAGTACCTCACGGCGGATGCCACGTCGTTCGCCGACACCGCTACCCAGAACCGGGGTCACTTCACCGTGGAGCTGGGACTACCGCCGACGGACTGCCAGTTCCTCCAGAAGAACGCCAAGAGCCCATGGATTACGAATACCACGACGCCCAACAAGTTCGTCGACGGCACGTATGAGGTGTACTTCTGCCAAGGCCAGGACGGTCAACCGGCCTTCGCGGCGGGGTCCCCGCCCATGGCCCTTCAGACCAAGGGGAGCTGCTTCTACTCAGACGGCGTGACGGACTACGGCACGCTGGTCGGCACCATGTCGGTGGTCGGTAACGTCGCTCCGCCCGCCACCTTCCGGGTTCCCTTCGGGGCCTACCCGACACCGGCCGGCACCTATGCCGGAGTCAGCGTCCGCCGTACCGGACCCGGGAGCTGTATGTGTGGGCCGCCGCCTATAAACATGGCGCCCATTGCGATGATCTGATCCGACCTTTCTGATCGATCACATCAGGCGCACGTCACCGCTCGAACGCAGACAATCTGCATGAGGGCGGTGACGTCGCGTCTGGGCATCGTGGCCGTTGGGTTGGCTGCAGTGGTGGTCGGCGCCGCGCTCCTCATTGGCCTCATCGGCCCCAACGCCGGACGAGCCACGCCGCGGGTCGGCGGCCCGGTGCGCGTGGCCGAGGAGGTGCCGGTCACCACCATGAACGCGGGCGCCGGGGTCGCCAGCAACTCACCATCGATCGTGGAGGATCCCGCCGACGGCCGCTTCGTGGTCATGGCCAACCGGATCGACGCCCCCGACTTCAGCTGCTCGCTCCAGGTCTCGGGTGACCACGGCCGGACCTGGTTGCCCGTCGAACCCGTGCCCGATCTGCCCACCGGTGCCGAGAAGTGCTATGCGCCCGAGGCGGCATTCGACCGCAACCGTACGCTCTACTACCTCTTCGTCGGACTCCACGGGTCCGGCAATCAACCCATGGGGGCGTTCATCGCCACCTCCCGCGATCGGGGCCGGTCGTGGAGCTCGCCCCACCAGGTGCTCGGCGCCCAGAACTTCGGCGTGCGCATGGCGATCGACCGCTCCCAGGGTGACCTTGGCCGCATCCACATGGTCTGGATCCAGGCTGCCGACGCGCCCGCGGGCGGGTTTTCACCCTCGTCCAACCCCATCCTGGCGGCGTACTCCGACGACGGCGGGCGAAGCTTCTCGAAGCCCGTCCGGGTGAGCGATCCGGCCCGTCGGCGGGTGGTCGGCCCTGCGCTCACGCTGGGCCCGGATCATGCCGTGCATGTCGGCTACTACGACCTGGGCGGCGACGCGGTCGACTACCAGGGCCTCGAGGGCGCCACGTGGCAGGGGAAGTGGTCGATCGTCGTGACCACCTCGACCGACGGCGGGCGCAGCTTCGGGCCGGGGATGGTCGTCGACGACCAGATCGGTCCCGACGGGCGAGTAATTCTGATCTTCACCATGCCTCCTCCCGCCCTCGTGGCCGTAGCCGACCGCAGCCTGTGCGCGGCCTGGACCGATGCCCGCACGGGCGACGCGGACGCCGTCCTTCGCTGCTCGGCCAACCGAGGGCGAACCTGGGACCCCCTTCGGAGACTCAACGACGACCCGGTCGGCAATGGTCGAACGCAATACCAGCCTCACGTGTCGGTCGCCCCCGACGGCCGCCTGGACGCCGTCTTCTACGACCGACGCGCCGATCCCGCCAACGTGAGCAATGACGTGTACTACACCTACTCGACCGATGGAGGCCGCACGTTTGCTCCGAACCGCAAGCTGACCAGCGATTCCTCGAACACCATGGTCGGACAGCAGTACACCAACGCATCCGCTCAGGGCCTGGTCGAGTGGGGGTCCCGGATCGGGCTGCTCTCCACCGACGAGCGCGCCGTGGCCGCGTGGACCGATACCCGCAACATCCAGTTCGGGATCGCCCAGGACATCTTCTCCACCGTGGTCACATTCCCCGCGACGAGCCGTCCGCCCGCGCCCTGGTTCAAGGTGTTGGGCGGAATCCTGGTGGTGGTCGGGCTCGGCTCTGTCGTCCTCGGTGCGTCCCAGCATCACCGACGTCAGGTGACGCCGGGCGGCCCGGACGCCACGCCGTCTCGGGGTCAGGCGGGCTAACCGGTCGTGGTCCGCCTGGTTGTCCGGCTTGTTGTCCGAAGATGGGCGGGTTTGGCCGCCGCCACCATCCTGCTTGCGTCCTGTCAGGGGTCATCCGGTCCCGCGTTGCCGGGGGGACCGCCGATCATCACCGTCACCATGAGCGAATTTCGCTACGACTACAACCACGCCATTCCGAGCGGTCGGGTGATCTTCCGCATGGTCAACACCGGACGACTGGTGCACCAGCCCAACCTTTTCCCCCTGAGCGACTCGGTTCCGCCCATCGTGCAACAGGTGACGGGAGATCAGCGTGTGGTTGTGGCGCCCTTTGCCGGCGTGCTGGCCCGCAAGCCCGGCCAAGTCGGCACCTTCGCCGTCGATCTGGTGGCCGGTCGGCGCTACGCGTTCGTGTGCTTCGCCCGTACCCCCGACAACCAGTCTCACGCCAAGCTCGGGATGGCGACCGAGTTCCGCCCGCCCAAGAAGTAGACCAAAGGCAGTCGATCCGGCCCGCATCGCGGTCCGGTTACTGGGTCCGCTCCGGCGATGTGTTCCAGTAACGAGTCGTCCACATCGCTCCGTAGATGATCACGGCGAGCGCGGCCGCGAGATGGTGGACGGTCGCCGCCCACGGCGCCTCGCCGCGCTGCGCCTGCAGCAGCAGCGGCAGGTGGGTGGCTCCCATCCAAAAACCGGCCAGCAGGATCACCAGTCCGGCCGTGAGCATGCCGACTCCCGGCGGCCGGCCCCGGCGCGCCTCGAGCAGTGCCCAGACCCACACCGCCAAGACAACCGCGGCCGGAACCAGGTGGTCGGCGAGCTCGTTGGCGCTGGCGGTGTGGAACGGCGGGCTGACGAATCGCGGTAGCGCCGCCCACAGCGCCACCATGGGGCCCAGCACCAGGAGCCACGCCCGGTTGCTCATCGCCCGTCGCGGAATTGCCCGTTGGTCCCGCGGCCGATCTCGACCGCGAACCGTTCGCCGTAGTCGCCCAGGCTGACCGCGACCTGCGAAGAACTGAGCCCGAACGTGGAGAGGGTGTAACGGTGGCGTCCATGCTTGTGCTGGGGGTTCTCAGCCAGCCACCTCGTCATGGCGGCCTCCGCGGTGCCGCTCAACGATCGCCCGAGTCGGGCGTACAGACCCCGGACCGCGGGCAGCGGATCGCTGACCAAGGCGGGGTAGCCGATGTCGGCGAAGCGATCGTTCCCTAGTGAATCCCGGGCCTGCAGGGCTCGCGCCATGGCGATCGCGCAGCGATTCACGACGTGGGTGCCGATGTCGAGCGGTGATGTGCGATCGGTGTGGGGCGAACGCACCGCCATGACCAAGCTGGCATAGGACGCCAGCGCTTCGACCGGATCCCGATGGCAGTGCACGATCAGGCACCCCGGAAAGATGGCGGCCACGGTATCGAGATAGCCGAGATGGCCGGGAGACTTGAGCACCCAGGTGAGTTCCCGCTCATGGGGCCCGGTCAAGGTTTGCAACTGCTGCGCGTAGTAGGCGTACTCCTCCTTCAGGTCGGCCCGATTGAGCCATGCCGAATATGACTCGGCTTGGAACATGTCATCGAAGTGCTGGCTGGCGAAGGAGTTCTGGAGCAGGGCATCGCATTCCTCAGGCCCCTCGGCGGTCAGGGAATGGATCGAACGGAAGTCGGGCGTGAGCGAGTACAGCCGCTCCAACCAGGTGCTCGCCTGCGCGACCAGCTTCTCGCGCTCGTGCGGACCGCCAGTGGCGGCGCCCACCGGGAGGCCGATCGGGCGGGACTGACCCGGCGCCCGCGCCGGATCGGTCGGTACCGGGTGAAGGGCCTCCCAGAACCGGAGGACCCGATTGGCCGGGTCCAGAGCCAGCAGGTTGTGCAGCAAGGTGGTGCCCGTCCGGGGCAGACCGGTGATGACCACGGGCGGCCCGATGGGGGTGCGGGCCACGTCGCCATGGGTGGACAGGTAGGCCTGGAGGTACAGGCGGTTGCGGAGGTGCCGCAGGGCCACCTTGCGCAGCACGGCCCAGCCGGCCGGTGTCAGGCCGGCCGTCTCCCGGCACGACTCGAGCAGCCGATCGAGGGTTGCAACGAAGCCCTGGTCGCCCCAAGCGGTCAACCCTGAAGCGGTGGTCGCCTCCTCCAGCAGGCCAGGCACGGTGAGCCGTTCGGGTGGGGCCACCTCAGCGGTCACCCGCCGTCCCGCTCGGCGCGCCCGGCGGGCTGGGCGGGCCGGGCGGGCTCGGCGGGCTTGACGGCCTCGACGCGCTTGACGGCCTCGGCGGGCTTGACGGCCTCGACGCGCTTGACGGC
>JALYXV010000267.1 GCA_030947025.1 Actinomycetota bacterium
CCACCCGCCCGACCACCACCACTCTCGCCCCTGTCACGACGGGCCCGACCACCATCATCAGCCCGACCACGACCACTGGGCCGACCACGACCACGGGGCCGACCACCACGACGACCGTTTTCACCGCCACCGCGACCACCACCACCCGGCCGATCACCACCGTTCGGTCGACCACCACGACGACGGTCATCCACTCCGCCGCTTCGACGACGTCCACCATCCCCGGTTCGACCACCACCACGAGCGCGACGACCACATCCACCGGTTCGACCACTACGACCGGACTGACGACCACCACGACTGGTTTGGCGACCACCACGACCGGTTTGACAAGTACGAGCGGGGCCGGGTCCGGCAGCGCCTCGGGGTCCTCCACCCTCGCCCTCACCGGGCCCAACGCACTGCTTGGTCCAACGCTCGGCTTAGGCGGGCAGCTGCTGCTCTTGGGTCCCGTCCTGCTGGCGCTCGGGCGTGACCCGCACCCTGCTGAGGGTTGCGATCCGACCGACGGAGACCCGCGATCTACGAGGCGTCTTGAATCCGCTGACATGGCCTAAACGACGGACAACCTCAATTCCAGGTAAACCGACGCTGCCCGGCGGTCCACGGTTGAGGAGAGTGCGGTCGGGCTGGAGGGTCTCCGCCGCTGGCAGCGATCGTCCTCCGGGGCTCCTCATCAGCGGCCGGAGCGGGCGCCAAACCCGCGTCTCCAGGTTGAGTGAAGGGAACGAGTACCACCTCAGGCGGAGACGTACCTGGTGAGACGCCCGAGATTGCGCTTTCGACGCCTAGTCCGTACAACGGCGTCTCCACGAGGGTTTCACTCCAACTCGTCGTCGATCAGACCGAGGGATCGGGCATATTGGACCAGCTCGGCCCGCGTCCGGCGCCCGAGCTTCTGGTAAATCCGGGCGCGGTGGGTTTCCACGGTGCGAATACTTACGCCACACATGCGGGCAACTTCGGTGTTCGTGTGACCGAGCGCGAGCAACCGCACCACCTGCTGTTGCCTAGCGGAGAGTCGCAATGTTGTCTCGTGCTGACTGCGCCAAGTCTCCAGCTCGCCCGCGAGTGAGGGTTGCAGATACTTCCCATCGGCGGCGAGGGCGCGGATGCCGGTGAGCAGGTCATCAGTCCCGGCCGTCAGCAATAGGTAGCCGTGGGCGCCGGCGGCGAGCACGGATTCCACCTTCGCCGGATGGGCCTCCAAGCTGAGGACCAGGATCGAACTCGGTGGGAAGGCGCCGCGGAGCGCCGTGACTACGTCGCCACGTTTGGCGTCAGGCAAGTCGATGCCCGTGACGATGACGTCGGGCGTGATGTCGAGCGTTCTCGCACCATAAACGCTTGCCGCATGCCCCACCACAACGAGGTCGGACTCGGAGACTATCAAGGCGGCTAGTCCCTCTCGCACGAGGACGCGGTAGTCGACGAGCAATACATTCACGTTTCGGTGCAACGGAGGACGGCTCAAAGCACCTCTGCGGCGCCTGAGCGTGCGATGGAGCGGCTATGCCGTCGGTACGGCACGTTGTCTATAACTCTGAGAACCGCGGACCACACGTTGGGCACGTCAACTTCGATGCTGCCGGCCTAGCTTCTGCTGGCGAGGCGCAGACTGGCGAGGTCAGCTGTGACGGCCGCGTCGGACTGCTCGACCGACATCGCTTTGCGACCCGTGAACACCGCGTTCCTCAGTCGCCGTGGCCGCCTGTTGCTCGGCATCGGGTTCTTCCACGCGTTCGGTCGCGGCCTCACCTCCCTCGTTCCAATGTAGGGTCTCGCTTCCAGGGCTAGTTACGGACTGACTGGTCCAGAATAGTCCCGGACTGATCGTTCCGCAATCTGCGATGATGTGACCCATGGCTCGCCCTCGGTCCTTCGATCGGCAGCAGGCCCTGGTTGCCGCCAAAGAGGTGTTCTGGCAGCAGGGCTACGAGCGAACGGCAATCAGTGATGTTGAGGAAGCCACCGGGCTTAGTCGCTCGAGCCTCTACCTTGCCTTCGAAACGAAGCAACGCCTGTTCGAGGCTGCCCTTGAAGAGTACCGGCGCAGCTTCATCGATATCATGGTCGCCCGGGTAGAGAGCGACGGCGCGGGACTACGCGAGGCGGCGGAATTCTTTACGGCCCTCGCGGCCCACTTTCGCGACGCCGCCTCCCAGCGAGGGTGCCTGCAGATCAACAGCATCACCGAACTGGCAGGGCGCGGCCCGATCGTAGATCTCCAAGGGGCACGATTCGTCGACCGCTTCCGAAGAGCGTTCTCCAAAGCCCTCCTGAACGCTGCAGCGCACGGTGAGATGGACGAACGTGAGGCAGTTCGCCGCGCCGAACTGCTTTCGGCCGCCGCCCTTGGTGCCTGGGTCGCGGTCCGGACGGACCACCACGCCGCCGCGAAGACGTGCCGGGCAATCGCATCTGAGATAAAGACCTGGGCCGCGTCCGAGCGCGCCGCACCGGACCGACAGCGGCGAGCGACGCGATAGGTTCGAGCCCGCTCGCCGCCGGTGGCGGAAGCCTCGCCGTGGCGCGGTGGTCAGCCAGACGGCTGGCAAGGTTCGGTCACAAAGTCGATGAGCCTCTCCACGGCACCAAGGAGTGCCGGTTCGAGGTCCCGTAGGAGCTGACCGAGGCAAGGATCCGGCGCCACATTACCGTCGGGGTCGGCGACGCCCAACTGCTGACATACAGCGGACTTCCAGTCGATTCTCGGCGGCACTTCGGGCCACAGAGCAATCCCGACGGCGGCGGGCCTCACGGCTCCCACACGTCTACGAGCGGGGGTCCCGGTGACGAGCACGTCCGGTTGATCTGCTCCGCCGCCAACCGTGCTTCCTTGGTGCCCGGAACGAAATGGTCGACCAACACGCCCAGTCGCCGTCCGCGAGACGGCGCGAACTCCGCCACGACCATCGCCAGAGAGCCGATACCGTCGAGCCGTTCGACGACTACGCTGTCGACCCGCAGATCGTCGCCCCAAACGCGCTGCACCACCTCGGCGTCGTGGCCGCCTTTGACGCCACGAGTGACCGGCTTGCCCTCCATGTCGAAGCCGCCGGCCGTAAGCCTGGGAGCCGAAAGATCCGCTCGAGCTCGGACGCACCTTTGAGGACGACACCTATCTCGCTCGAAGCGGGCAAGCACACCGCTGAAACCGCTCACATGGTGTCTGAAGCGCAATCCGCGAGCACCGACCACCACCGGGTAAGTCGCCCCGATCCTCGCTCGACCGTCGCTGGGCCGATCAGTCGGCCCAGCGGTCCCTTTTCCAGTCATGACCGGCGGCACAATTGATCCCCATCGCCGATCGGTGATCCGCCCCAGCACGGTCCGCGTTGCGGACGTCGCCGCGCACCACCCCTCAAGCCAGCACCGCAGGGAGTGATTTTGGGCCATCAGACGCTTTCCGAGCGCTCGGGGCGATCGGTATCAATCGCCCCTAGGATCAGGGCCGTGGGTAGACCGGGCGCTCGCTGGTGGAACGCGGACAAGCGAGAGGCCGTCGCCGCCCTGACTCCCCTCGAGCGCTATACGTTCGACTTGCATGGCTACCTCTTGTTCGAGCACGTGCTTGACAGGCAAACGGTTACCAGATTGCGGGCAGCGATCGACAAGCAGCGCTTGCCGCCCGCCGACGAGACCATCGACCGGCAACGGTTTGGGCAAGACGGGCGGATGTTCGTGTGGGACCGGTCTTTCTGCGACCTGATCGATCATCCGCTGGCTCTGGCCGCCTTGGGGGAGCTCATCGGGCCATCCGTGCGCCTCGACCACGCCTATGGAATCACGATGCGTCCAGGAACCTCGGGCCTGGGCCTGCACGGCCCAGCCGAGCCCTTCGACGCCGCCCAGTACTACCTGCACCGGATGGGCGTCATGCGCAGCGGACTATTGACCCTGTCGTGGTCGCTGTGTGACGGCGGAGCGGGTGAGGGAGGTTTCGGCTGCATCCCCGGCAGCCATCGAGCGTCGGAGCCCTTGCCGGCCGGGGTCGAGTCGTTAGTGGTGGAGGTCCCCCAGCCAGCGGGTTCTTTGCTTGTGTTCACCGAGGCGATCATGCATTGCACTATCCCCTGGCAGGGCTCCGATACGCGATGGGCACTGATGTACAAGTATTCCCCCGGGAGCATCGCGTGGGGCCCGACGCCCGCCGCGACACCCGAGGTTGTGGCGTCGTTGTCGGATCGTCAGCAACGTTTCTTCCAGCCGCCGTCAGTGGGCGGCCGGGTCCCGACTGTCAACCCGTAGACGATCACGGCCGAGCATCTGTCAGTGAAGCACGGGTCCGATAACAGCTACGTTGAGGCGATGGCGTTAGATGAGCAACTCTTGACCGAACTCCGAAGCACAAAAGCCGCCATCGATGAACTTCAGAAGAAGCTCAAGGACCTGGTTGCATCGCTCCGGGACCGGGGCGCGTCTGCCCAAGAGATCTCCGAGGCGCTTCGGGGTTGAGCCCGCTTGTCGGGGGCTCGCTTGTCGGGGGCTCGCTTGTCGGGCTCGCGCGGGACCAACTGTCAGTCTTCGTCGA
This sequence comes from Actinomycetota bacterium, assembly GCA_030947025.1. GTDB lineage: Bacteria > Actinomycetota > Acidimicrobiia > Acidimicrobiales > Palsa-688 > JALYXV01. The sequence continues at coordinate 4,535 of JALYXV010000267.1, forward strand.
CGCGTCTCAGCGTCAGGTGCTGGAGATCGCCGGTTGATCTGAGTCGAACGAGGCGGCTACCCGGCGGAATCACGAGCGCGACCGGACTCTCACTCCGCTGCCACTCGTTCAACAGATCGAACCCGAACTCGTCCTCGCGCAAGAACACATCGAAATTCAAGTCCGACGGTGCCGCGGTCACAGGGCCGTCAGAGGCACCGACGTCCGACGAAAGGACGAGGCGAACGCGGTCCGGGCCTGTCTTCGTCACCGCTCGAACCGACACAGTGGGCGTATCGGCCAAGGTCCCGAGATCCGCGCCGATACTGATCCCGCGCTTCGCCACGATGCTGCCGCCGCGGCGGCGCAGGATGAACGCGACGGTGCAGGCCATGACCACGATCAGGACCCCGACCTCGAGGTTCGCCACAGGACCAGCATCGCGCCCGGGCGTGGAGTCGCAACACTTCGCAGCCGGTGCTCGTCCTACCGCCCCCCTCGCCCTCGTCAGGCCTGGTCGGCGGCGCGCTGCAGTTCAGCGATGTCGATCTTCTTCATGCCGAGCATCGCCTCATCGGCCATTGACATCGCTGCGACCGATCGGGGTCGGGGTCGCCGATCAACTCGCCCAGAACGGTGGGGACGACCTGCCAGGACAACCCGTACTTGTCCTTCAGCCAGCCGCATGGTCCTTTCCTCTCCCCCGTCGGAGAGCTTGGTCCAGAACTCGTCGACCTCGTCCTGCGACTCGCAGTTCACCTGGAATGAGATCGCCTCGTTGAACCTGAACTCGGGACCGCCGTTCAACGCAATGAACTCGTGTCCGTCAAGTACGAAGTTCACCGTCATGACCATCCCCTCGGGCCGCGGGCCGGCTGAGCCAAGCGGGTGACGCCCAAGATGCGCGAGTCTTTGAAGATGCTCGTGTACAGGGTCGCCGCCTCCTCGCCCTCGGTATCGAACCATAGGCAGGGGTGATCTTGCTGAGTGTCGCCATCGCCTCGTACTCTCTCGCGGTGACCCAAATCGGGCTCGTTTCCCTGGTCAGTTGAGACGAGTGACGGCCCTCGAACTCATCGGCTCGGTCGCGACCTGGCCGTGCCGGCCGCGCCGGTGCCTGTCAGACGGTCGACTCTGGGTCAGACTCTCGGCCGCCTGTCACAGGTGCGTCGAGGTCCCATCCGCCATCGTCTTCATCTCGAGCCCGCATGCGACTCGTCGGCTCCTCGAGGCCGTCGGGGTCGTCGATCCCTCCGTCGAGGGTGACCAAGGCTTCGGGGTCGTCCAACTCCGCCCCGGCCTCCTCGAGTTCGCGGTCGTCAGCCAGGAGGGTAGGGTCGAGCGAGGGGTCCTGCCCGAGCTGGTCGACGAAGTTCGGATCCATTCGGGCTTCCTCATCGAGCGCCTCGTCTCCTTGCTCGAAGGTCTCCGTGCCCAACGGCTCGTCATCTGATCGATCGTCTTGGCTCACTGGTCTCATCTCCGTCACCTGTAGGAGCTGTCGACCGATGGTACGGTCTCTACGCTGCGTCCGTTATGCGGCCACGCCCGTTCGCCCACATCACCTCGGGCCTGCGAGGAGACAGCTTCGCTGCCCTGGTCAGCCTTTCAATGCGGGGGGATGTCGGCGATCACTCGCGGGGTCGAACTTGCCGGCCCAAGAGTTGGTCGAGGACCGGTGACAGCCCTTCGTGATGGCGCTCGTTCTCATCGAGCCACGCGACGACCTCGCCGACTTCATTGAAGATCTCTTCCTCGTCGGTCGCCGCAACGTACAGCACAAACTCCCCCTCGACCGGCATGAGGCAGAGCCGGGACTCACCGCCGTCACCAAAGCACCACAGTGGACCGCCGTCGTACCCCTGAAGGGCGCGGGGGTCGAGGAACCACCAGCCCATGCGACCGCCAAGCGCATTGCGGAGGTCACGCCAGGCGTCGATGGCATCACCATCCTCGGACCACTTCTCGCACAGGGCATCATAATCTGGGGGTACAACGCCTTCCATCATCGGCCGGGTCACCTCGCGTCGGACGGGCAGTAGACAACGTCAGGACGTCAGCGTAGGCCGGACAGCCGTTGCAGGGTCCCAAATGCGTGATGTTAAGCCGAAGATGGGCGCGGTGGCCGTGACCTCGCCTACGTCGCGGTCCTGCAAAAACGTTGCCGTGTATGGCCCGGCAATCCGCCGGCCGAGTGTCGGTCAGAGTCCGAACCCTGCCGCCAGGGCATCCAGCGGTCCGGACGGCCCCTTCACCTCGAAGATCGCGCTCGACTCGTCCGAGCCAACCGTCCAGGTGGCCCAGCCGCAGCAGTCGCGTTCGGCCGCCACAAGGCTCTCGAGGTGCGGCAACGCCAAGGGCTCGAAATGGATCCGAAAGCCCCCGTTGACTCGTTCCCGGCCTAGGACAAGAGGCGCCAGCCCGCGCCAGGTGCGTGCTCGGTCGGCGAGCTCGCGGGCGGGCAAGAGACATGAAAACCCGGCCTCCGTGTCGGCCATGTGTCTACTCTGCACCTTAGAGTCGACTCCAAAGTCAAGGGTTTCGGCAAAATAACGGTCCGGGGACGTTTGCCTGTCCAAGGGCTAATCGCGTTCATCGTCACAAAGGAAGCCACATCTGCTGACACGGACGGGATGTCACGACCGATTCCCTCGGACTCGACGGGGGAGCCGCCGAACTGTCGAGTACCTGAACAGCGGCGCCATCTGGGCGAATTAGCGTCTGCCCATTCCGTGTCAACTGGTGCGCCTGTGTACTCATGGCCGAGCGGCCGAGCGGCCGAGCGGGCGGCCGCTTTGGATGGTATGGTCGGCGAGAGCCCCCCCATTGTCTGGCGACTTGTCGTTCCGTGGAGACCTATCCGAAATATCGCCTGTAAGTCGCCAAGGAACGCTGAAGCTGCCAAGGTTCAGCCGTGCACGTCCGCCAGTTCGATAGAGGTGCGACTGTAGCCTTGGTCGGGGGCGACGCCTGGTCGACGATGGGCGCGATGACCAACTTTCTTGGACTCGACTGGCTTCGGCGGCTCCGCGGGTCTCAAAACGAGCCACAGATTGCCGCCGGTTCCAAGCTGCCGCCGGTCCCAAGATGCCTCGGTTTCAAGCCCGCCAGGCGGCAACGTTGACACTTGGACACCCTCACGGGCGGCGGCAGAGGACCTTCTTCTCCACCACGTCAGTCACCGACACGGGCCACCGGTCCATCCACGGATCGAGGGCCAGCGCTCGTCCCACGCGTCGGCGACCTGGCCGAGGTCGGGCCACGAGGGCGGCGGTCCACCCGCGTGCGCTCCGCCGCGTCGTTCGGCGACCAGCCCGCGTAGCTGGGCGCTGCCCGGGAATCTGGTGAGGTCGGCGTCGATGACATTGCCGAGCCAACGCTCCCATGCCTGGGCAACCGGAGGACGGGTGAAGTCGAGCACCAAGGCCAGCCGGCCATGGTCAAGGCCCCACAGCCAGGTGCGCAGGGGCGGTGACCCGTTCCTCCTCGGAGGCACTGCGGGCGAGAACACACCGCCCATGACTCGGCCCGATCGACGACCGACGACGCGTCCTGCAACCACCGGTCGGATTCCCGCTCGCCCGCGAGAACGTGCTCGCTCGACCGGGGCCCGCCCGCGGCGGTGCGGAGATTGGCCCGCTGGGCTTCGGACAACCAGTCGAGCCGTGACCAGCCGGCCGCCAGAAGATGGAGACGGGCGATGTGGGCCAGCAGCTTGCCTGGCCAGCGTCTCCGCTGCGGGCAACCGCGGCGAGGCGACGGACCTGGGTGGCCGCGCGGTGCCTGGGCGTCAACCAGCCGCGCCGCCATGGCGTCCCAGAACGAGTTCGGCCGTGCATGCACGTTGGCCAGGCCGCTGCGCACCAGGTCCTTGAGCCAACGGTCCAGCTCTGCCATACGGCAACAATCCATGCCGTGCGTTGCGCCGCCCGGGCCGCCGCGGCCTGCGGATCTGTCACTTCCCGCCGCTTAGGCGCCGGGCCGTCAGCCTCGGTCGGAGCCTCCTCAACGGGCGCCGTGGCCCCCCGCCCCGTCCCGTCCGGCCGAACAGCGTCACCCGGTAAGGCGTCTTTGCGCTGCCTCGACCCGCACCCCACACAGCACGATCGTCGTGGCCGACCGTTACGCCGCATCGACTGCTCGATTCCAGCGCGCTCACCTCCCTCGGGCTGAGAAAGTCGGAGGTGGTTTGGCCGCAGCCCCATTCCCGAAGATGGTGTCGTGACGGTGAGCGGGTCGGCTGACTTCGTCCCGCTCAATCGGGCGAGGTCCCAGCCGGAAACAGGTGGAATCTCGGGTAGCTCGCGTGGCCGCGCCGCCGCACACTCACGGCATGAACAGCTTCAAGGTGACGCGACGTAGGCCTTGGCGCCCCGGGGCCGTCGCCCTCGGGGTGGTGACCGCTATCTCATGCTCGCCGGCGGCCTGTACGCCTTCGGCTTGACGGGTGGAGTTCGCTCCCAGCCGGGTGATCGACGACGGCGCTCAAGTCGGGGCACACCGGTTGCGACTGCGGCGGTTCATCCAGCCCAGTTGGTTGGTCAAACCCAAGGACAGCGCTCCCGGCGTCCGTGTTGGCGGTCAGAGCGGGGTCCACCGGGTCAGGGGTGAGGAAAGCCAGGCCAGCATTTCCCGTCGGGTCGTCGGGCCCTTGGGTGCCCACGGTGAGGGCAGGGCACCGTCGGCCTGGAGCTCGGCCGCGGCCGGCCGGGCGGTGGTCAGGGGGTCAGTCTGGAGGGCGCAGCGGGTGGCGTGCGGATCGATGGCGAACAGGTGGGCAGCGTTGAGCCCGAAGATCTTGGCCTTGAGATCGTCGGTCAGGGCCGGGTAGCCGAAGCGTTCCTGATATTGCGTGCTGATCTGGAACGCTCGCAGTGCCATGATCTGCGCTTGCGGGCCGCCGTACCAGATGGCGTCGGTACCCCACAGCACCCGGTCGGCACCGACCCGCGTGAGCAGCTTGCCGAGCACATGGGCTGCTTGGTCGGGATCGGTGAGCACCTGCCGCCACACCGTGCCCAGGTCAACCCAGACATTATCGTTGGCGGGCACTTGGTGGCGGTCGAGGGCGGCCAGCAGCGAGTCGATGCCCACCCGCCCCTGACCGCTCTGCGCACCGTACGAGCCCTCCCGGTGGCGGGGATCCCAGGCGGCGTGGAATACGACAAAGTTCATGTCGGGGAACTGGCGGGACACGGCGACGATGTCATCGGGCCCGTTGTGGGTCGGATCGAAATGAACCAGCGGCAGCCCTTTGTGGGCGATGAACACTTTCACTCCGAGATCGTGAGCGTGCTGGATCACCGGGAGTCCGATAGCGGGATCCTCGAGTGAATAGCCACGCCCGGTCGGGCTCCACGCCGTGTACACCTTGAACGACGCCAGCTTCCCGCCGTCGGCGGCCGCCGTCATGGCGTCGAGCTGAGCGCCGAGCGGTCCGACGTTTGGGGCCAGCACCTGGTTGACGAGCAGCCGGTTGGCTCCTCCATGAGCCAGTTGGGCAACCATGTGCGCGGTGTCGAGCGCGGCCGGGAATGGGAGGGGGGCGTCGGTCGGCCCCGAGTTGGGGACGTCGGTCAGCATGGCCACCGCGGTGTCGCTGGCCAGGAAGATGTCGTGCAGGTACGCCGCCTGGTTGACGCATTGCAGTCGGTTGGCAGCCTGGCAGCCTCCCGGAAGCATGGCCTCGATGAGCCCGACGGTGTCGGGCGCGTTGTGCCGCCAGGGTCCATCGGGCATCACGTGATGGGTGTGCACGTCGACGATGAACTCCCCCTGGCCGCCCAGGGCGTGTTCGCACGCGGGCACATCCTTGGCGGTCGGCACGGTGAAGCTGCCGCCCGGCGGAGACCCTGCCGGTTTGGTGTGCGCGCACGCGGCCAGGTTGAATGCTGCCAGCGAGGCTGCCACCCCGCCCGCCGACTGCAGGAAACGCCGGCGGTCCATCCCTGCCGCCCGGGCCCCGGTGTCGACCGACGCCCGGATCTTGGTCAGCACGGCGTCATCGTCCTGTGTGGCCGGACCGGGGATGAACTCCCCGTTCGAGACACGGCCCGGCGGCAACGGAAGGGGCGCCATGTCACAACGACCCTACGTCAGAAGGTGGCGGACGGCGATGGCGTCGGACGGGACCGAAGTCGACGTGTGGCGCCGGCTGGCGACGTCGTAGGTGTCGACGTACGACGGGCGGCTCACCAACAGCCCGCGGCCGTCGCCCGCTACCGCCAGCGCAGTCACCGGGCCCGGCGTCTGCCAGCTCCTGTCCACCGCCAGGGTGATCAGGCGCAGGGCGAGGACGCCCGTCCCGTCGCTCACATACAGATGACCGTCCCGACCTACGACGACTGATGTTGCCCCTGATTGGGCGGTGAGGGGAATATCGACCGTCCGCGTTATCGCCAGCCGGTCGGTGTCGATCTCGACCAGCCGGCGAACCGCCCGGTCGACAACATAGAGCCGTTTGCCATCAGGGGCAATGGCCAGCGCGCTCGAACTCAGATTGCTGCCTCCGAAACCTTCGGGCAGATCGATGCAGTGGGCCCAGTTCTGGTCCAGGTGGAGGGTGTGGACTTCGGCCCGCATCGTGTCCGTGGTCGCTCCCAGCTGGGCAGGTGGTCGCAGGTACAGGGTGTACAAGGCAGTGTGATCGGGTGACATGGTCTTGGTCCCCGCCAAACCGCGCATGTCCTCGAGCGCCTTCTTGTCCCTCCCGAACACACCGACCACCGAGCCGTTCGACAAGTCGAGCCAGGTGATTTGATACCGGTCGGGTGCCTGGGCCGGCAGGTAGCTGACCAGGAACAGGCCGCTGCCCCCGTTGGAGAACGCGTCGGGAAGGAAGTTGCCGGTCAGCCGGTACGGCGTGACCGTGCCCATGGGCAGGCGGACGACAGCAAACCGAGTTTCGGTCCGTCCGGCGGGCAGATAGGAGACCGATGCCTGCGTGGTGAGCGCAACCAGCGTTCCATCGGGTGAGATGTTGGACACCGTGAGGCCGGGCCCGACCCGGACAGTCTGGCGGGTGCTGCCGGTGTGGGCATCCCGGATGACCAACTGGTCGCCTTGGGCCGCCATGATGGTAGAACCGTCGGTGGTGGCCACGCCGTCGGGCACGCGGTACCGCAGCACTCCGCCCGCCGACACCCCTTCGATGCCCGACCCGGTGGAGAGCACCAACGTCGGTGCCGCTCGGGCCTTGGGCGTGTCCGCCGCCGAACATGAGGTGAGGAGGACCGCGGTCACCGCCACCATGCTTTTCGTCAAGCGTCGCATGGACCATTTACACCGTTGCCCGGTTGCCGGTTCCCAGATCTACGGAAGCGAGTCGGCGATGGCTAGGGCCTGCTCTTTGGTGATGTCGCCTTCCACCCGCAGCGTGACCGGTCCGGCCTGCCAGATGAGCGTGTTGGTGGCCAACCGGAGAGTGTCGGGGTAGATGCCACCCTTGGCAGTGCGGTAGAAGAAAGCGTGCGGCGCGCCGGCCAACCAGTAGGCCGGCTGGCGGTGCACCGCCAGCGCCTCGATGGTGGTGCCGGGTTCGGCCACCTTGCCGAAAAATCCCGCCTCCATGGTGCCCTGGAACTCGGTCAGCAACAGCCCGACCCCCGTTTGGGCCGAGGCCGGCAGATCCGCCCGTGGCCGGTACATGAGCGTCACCTCGCCTTCGGGTGGCGGCGTGCTCACAGAGACACCGTCGGGTTGGTCGAATACGGGCAGGTTTGGGATGCGGACCGCGAACCCGACTCGCCGCGCCGCTTCGGTGAGGGTTACGGCCTGGCCCAGATCGAGCGGCGGCGGGGGGGTGACGGTGGTGGGTATCGGGGGCGGAGGTCCGGTCGAGATGTGCACACTCCGCAGCCCGAGCAGGTCGGCGGCCGCCCGGCGAGCTCCGGGCGAGACCGCCAGGCTCACGCCCAGGACGGCGGCCACAACCACGGCCGCCAGCAGCACCTTCCGCCCCAGACGATGGGATCTCCTCGCCGAGGGCCCGGACAGCCGCTCGGCGGCCGCCGCGGCTAGGTCGGGAGTCGCCGGCCACGACATCTCGCTGGCCATCTCCCGCAGCTGCACCTCCAACTCACGCATCGACGGCTCAGGCATCGGTGGCCTCCGCCAGCAGGGCACCCCGCAGCCGTCCCAGGGCCCGGTGGAGGCGCGATTTGACCGTCCCGGCGGCACAACCGATGGCGGCCGCTGTCTCCGCTTCCGACAGCTCCGCCAGGTAGCGCAAGGCGATCACCTCGCGGTCCCGCGGTTCAAGGCGGCAGACTGCGTCGAACAGGGCGCGGTGCTCGAAGGCGGCCACAACCGCGTCGTCGGGGGACAAGGTCCGCGTCCCCGATACCTGGCCCGCCAGCCGGAGCCGGTCGGCCAGGCGGGCCCGACGGGCCGAGCTCCGGCGACGGTTTCGAGCCTCGTTGGCGACTATCCGCAGCAGCCACGGCCGGAAGGGCGCACCGCTGCGAAACCGGTCGAGGCCGTAGAACGCCTTGACGAGAGCGTCGTTGGCAGCATCCTGGGCGTCAGCCGTGTTGCCCGAGATCAGCACAGCCACATGGAACGCCGTCGCCTGATGACACCGCACCAAGCACTGGTAGGCATCGACGTCACCATCCTTGGCCCTCTGGACCAGCGCCGCTTCATCCAAATGGTCGGCCCTCCACGACGCCTCTACACCATCATGGCCACCTCGGTTCCACCGTCCCGAGCGAACGCCGCGCATGCCAGCTCCCAGAACGGGGCCCTCACGCCCCTCGGCCGGTCCGCTCCCGCAGTTCGTCGATCTTCTTCGACGCTTCCGCCTTGGTGAGGTCGTCGGGTAACGCTTCGCCCGCCTCCCGCGCCAAGGTCCCCAGGTAGGACTCCTGCGGCCCGGTCGCGGGCTCATCGCCCGTGACCCACTCGTCCACGTCTTTGACCGGGGTCGGCTCCATCTGATCAGTCATGACCGTTCATCTACCCAGCTTTCAACATAGTCGAACACCTGTTCCCGGGCGACAATACAATTGTCGCAATGAAACCGGTCACCTCGGGTAGAACAACGCCGCCTGTCAGTGGTCCTACCCCGCCCGGGCGGACTCCGGGCGGTCACGGGATGAAAGAATTCTGGCGATGGTGACGTGGTCCGACGCGTATGTGTCAGAGGTCGTACGTGGTCTGGATGCGGTCGCCAGGTCCGCTGACATCCAGCCGATGACCGCATACATGCGCAACCAGTTTCCGTTCCTTGGCGTCAAGGCGCCCGGGCAGAAGGCGGCATTCCGAGCGGCGCTGGCGGCCACCGGACAACCCGACGACGAGGAGCAGGTTGTTGCCGCAATCGACGTACTGTGGGCGCGGCCGGAGCGGGAGTATCGCTACGGCGGTTGCCAACTCGCCAACCGGTTCGCCCCGAAGGCGTCGCCAGACTTTGTCCGCCATGCGGCTCGATGGATTACCACTGACCCCTGGTGGGACACATGTGACTCTCTCGCCCGGCACTGCGTCGGCCGGGTGGTACGCCGCCACCAGGCGCTGCGCCCAATGATGGACCAATGGCTCACAGGCGACAATCTGTGGCTCACCCGCGCGGCTATCATCCACATGGGCGGGTGGAAGGATGCCATTGACGCCGACTGGGTATTTGCCGCCTGCCTGGCCCGAGCCCAAGATCGGGACTTTTTCATACGCAAGGCGATCGGTTGGATACTGCGGGACCTGGCTAAGGTCGATCCCGACGCCGTGGTCGCATTTGTCGAGGGTCCCGGTGGCACCGTTCTCTCGAGCCTCTCGAAGCGAGAGGCGCTCAAGCAGGTGGGCGGGATAGCACCAACCGGTCGCGATTGACGCTCCTCCGGTGGGCTGACAAAGTCGCCCAGCGCTCGTGGTCCGGCCAGTCCCCGTCCACGATCAAGTAGCGAGGCGAAACCCTTCTGTCTCAAAGCCCAGCCGTCGCACCAAGGCAACAGATCGGTTGTTGGCGGCTGGATGTTTGCCTCCACCCGACGCAGGTCGAGGTCGCCGAACCGATCCAGGGCCGGTGGAGCGAACGGCTCGCCAGGACAGCGCCGATCAACTCGTCGGCGTCTGCGGCCGAAAGGGTCGACAACGTGATGTCCATGGGCTAAGTCTCCGGCCAGCAGACCTGAGCGCAATCAAGTTTCTTCACGCCACTCTGCAGTCGGCGCGGCTTCGACAACGCAGACCGATTCGGCACTCCACCCGTTTGCCGTATTTCCCCACAGGGACGTCCTTCGGGGTCGGTTGGGGTACGCTCCCTTGGTCTTCGCAATCCCGACGTGGGGTGGCATCGTGCTGGGCATCGCGAGCAGGCGAAGTCTCGATGTTGCTCTGCTGTTTGGGCTTGTACTCGGCGCGGTCGTGTTTGTCGTCTACGTCACGTTCTTCTGGAAGTGACTGCCTACTGCGGGTATTGCCTGCCCGGATCATCTCGACCGCTGCTTGGCGCCTTCACCGACGACGGCAACCTGAGCATCGTCGAGCACGACCCGGCGGCCGGACCACGGGGCTGCAGCTGCGTGTTGAACCGGATCTCTCCCATTCCCCCATTTTGCGCCGCCGGGCCGAGGCAGGCGTATGTTTTCGGCGATGCGACAATGACGGGGATGGCGCCGCCGATCATCATCACGGTTGACGACGATCCTGAAGTGTCGCGGTCGCTGGCCCGGGACCTGCGCCAGCGGTACGGCGAGGACTATCGGATCCGCCGGGCCGAGTCGGGCCCAGCCGCCCTGGACGCCCTGAAGGAGCTGAAGCTCCGCGACGAGAAGGTCGGCCTGCTGCTGGCCGATCATCGCATGCCGGGCATGACGGGGGTCGAGTTCCTCGAGCAGGCCCGCCAGTTCTATCCCAAGGCCCGTCGGGTGCTGCTCACGGCCTACGCCGACACCGACGCCGCCATCGCCGCCATCAACAAGGCCGACGTGCACTACTACCTGCTGAAACCGTGGGATCCTCCCCAGGAGAAGCTGTATCCGGTCCTCGATGACCTGCTCGAGGATTGGAAGATGCAGGATCGGAGGGTTTCGGACGACCGCGTCCGGGTCGTCGGTCACCGCTGGTCCGCTCCGTCGCATGCGGTAAAGGACTTCCTGACCCGCAACCAGGTACCGTTCCGGTGGCTGGAACTCGAGCGTGACGCCGAAGCGGCCCGGCTGCTGGCCGCCAACGGCGGCGACGATCAGCGACTCCCGCTCGTTCTCACTGACACGGGGCCGGTCCTGCAGGCACCGTCGACTGCCGAAGTCGCCAGCGCCCTCGGCCTCTCGGCGGCACCGTCGCTCCCGTTCTATGACCTGATCGTGATCGGGGGGGGACCGGCCGGCCTCGGCGCCGCCGTTTACGGTGCCTCGGAGGGTCTGCGGACCGTGCTGGTGGAGCGGGAAGCGATCGGGGGCCAGGCCGGCCAAAGCTCGAGGATCGAGAACTATCTGGGCTTTCCGTCCGGCATCAGCGGCGGCGACCTGGCCTGGCGAGCGACGTCGCAGGCCCGGCGATTCGGGGCGGAGATGCTGCTCGCGTCAGAGGTATCCAGCCTGGAGGCGTGCGGATCCGCCCGCGTTGTCCGCCTGGCTGACGGCGGCCAGCTTTCGGCCCATGCCGTGCTGTTGACGACGGGGGTGGCGTACCGCCGGTTGGCGGCGCCGGGCATCGACGCCTTCACGGGCTCGGGCGTCTACTACGGTGCGGCGACGACCGAGGCCCGGTCCTGCGAGGACGAGGACGTGTACATCGTCGGTGGGGCCAACTCGGCCGGCCAGGCGGCCGTGTTCTTTGCCCGTACCGCCCGCAGCGTGACCATCATGGTCCGGGGAGACAGCCTCGAACTATCCATGTCCCACTACCTGATCCAGCAGCTCGCCGAGCTTCCCAACGTGGCCGTGCGGACGTGCAGCGAGGTGATTGGGGCGAGCGGCGACGACCACCTCGAGCGGTTGCGGATCGCGGACCGCACGAACGGCACGGAGGAGGAGGTAGAGACTTCGTGGCTGTTCGTCTTCATCGGCGCTGCTCCCGTCACCGATTGGCTGGGAAAGGGGGTCCTGCGCGATGCCAACGGTTTCATCGTTACGGGACCGGATCTGGTCCAGGACGGGCAGCTTCCTTCCGACTGGCCGCTCGAGCGCCAGCCCTACTTCCTGGAAACAAGCATTCCCGGAGTGTTCGCGGCAGGGGACGTGCGAGGCCATTCGGTCAAGCGGGTGGCGTCCGCGGTCGGCGAGGGGGCCATGGCCGTCACCCTGATCCACCGGTACCTGGAGCTGTTGTGACCCCGCTGCGGGCCGGGCTGAAAGAGGAGCTACGAGGCTGCTTTCTCTTCGAGAGCCTCACGGACGAGCAGCTGGATTGGCTGGTCGATCACGGTGCCGTCGAGTCCTACGACGCCGGGGTCGACGTGTACCGCCAGGACGAGTTGGCCAAGTCGTTCTACGTCCTCCTCGACGGCGAGGTCCAGCTGGTCAAGCGGCTCGACGGCACCGACGTGGTGTTGTCGACCGCCAACCAGCCGGGGGCGTATGCCGGAGCGACGCGGGCATTCATCACCGCCTCGGGAGACCAGTCCTACGCGTCCAACCTGAGGACGGTGACCCGCAGCCGCCTGTTCACGCTCCCCGCGGGCGACTTTGCCTACGTGCTGAAGACGTGGTTCCCGATGGCCGTGCACCTGCTCGACGGGATGTTCCTGGGGCTCACCAACGCGGAGGCCTTGGTGGGCCAGCGGGACAAGCTGATCGCCCTTGGATCACTTTCAGCCGGCTTGGCCCACGAGCTCAACAATCCCGCCGCCGCCGAGGTGCGGGCCGCCGACGCTCTCGGCGCCAGGCTGCAGGAAGCCCGCCGGACCATGCTCACCGTGGCGCCATACTTGAACAAGGACGAGTTCCCTAAGCTAATGGCGCTGCTCACCGAAGCGGTTGACCGGGCCCGCGCCGCGCCCAGCCTGTCGACCTTGGAGACCGGCGATCGGGAAGACGCCTTGGCCGTCCGCCTCGAAGCGGCCGGCGTCGACGACGCATGGGAGGTGGCGCCCATCCTGGTGTCGGCCGGGCTCGACGACGCCTGGCTGGACCGTGCCATGAGCTGCGCCGGCGCGGCCGCCCCCGGCGCCATCCGCTGGTTGGCCCTGGGACTCGATATCGAGAGCTTGGTCGGCGAGATCCGTAACTCGGCCGGCCGCATCTCGGAGTTGGTCGCGGCCATGAAGGACTACAGCCACGCCGACAAGGGACCACTCGAGTGGGTCGATGTTCACGACGGGCTCGAAAACACTCTGGTCATCTTGGCCCACAAGCTCAAGCACGGAGTGATCGTGATCCGGGACTATGACCGCTCCCTCCCGAAGATTTTCGCCCGGGCCGGTGAGCTCAACCAGGTGTGGACCAACATCATCCACAACGCCGTCGACGCCATGGAAGGCAGCGGGACGCTGACGGTCCGAACGGCAGCCGACCGCGACTGTGTGCTGGTCGAAATCGGCGATACCGGGCCCGGGATCGCACCCGAGCTGCAGCAGCGGATCTTCGAGCCGTTCTTCACGACCAAGGACGTCGGCCACGGCACGGGCCTGGGACTGGACATCAGCTACCGGATCGTCGTGCGGCGCCACCACGGCGATATCCGGGTCAAATCACAGCCCGGTGACACCACGTTCCAAGTATGGTTGCCGATTAACATAAACCAGCCGTCGGCGCCATAGGTTCCGGTTGGTGAACGAGGCGGATTTACTGGTGCCAGCCGGGGTCCCACACCACTAGCTAGGGAAACGGGCACCCGTTGCCTCGCCGCGGCGAACGCGGTGCGAGGGCCAACGCCACCAGCTCTCCCTCCTGCCCGGTCCCGTGGCCGGCGGGCATCTGGGCGCGATGCTCCCGCCGCCGTCGCGACGACGACTGTGACCACGTTCGCGGGGTTCGAGGTCAAGGCCCGACGCCTGCGTCTTCCCACTCTTGTCGTGGCTGGCTGGACCGGGCGCAGCCGAAGCCTTGCGCGACGCCGAGGAGATCGGCCGGGACGGCCTGGCTGAGATCCGCCGCTATTTGGCCGCCCTTCGTGACCGCGGCGAAGCTGGCCTGACCCCCACGCCGGGCGCATTCGACGTGGCGGCGGCCTCGACGGTCGATCTGCATGTCATCGGCGACCTGACCGCGGTTGATGTCGTCGTGGGTCTCGTTGTCTTCCGCGTGGTGCAGGAGTCGCTGATGCGGCCCGCCACGCGCCGGGCGCGTCGGTTCGGGTGTCGCTAACCGTCGCACCCGGACGCGGTCGCGGTCGCGGTTGCCGATGAAGGGGCGACGGCCCGACCCGCCCCTCACCCTTGTCACCGATTCGATTCGCGACCCTTGGCTGGGCCTCGGAAGCGGTTCCGTCGACTTGGTCGTGGTGGCGATCCTGCTCCTGGCATCAACCGTCGGATGGTGTCAGGCCCCTGCCGCTCTAGCGAGTGCGTAGTTCAGCGCAATCCGTGGCACCCGGCGACCGGGAGCCGAGGTCAGGACGCGGGGGAGGAATCGCGACTGCTCTCGTATTGGGCGTCGTCGGCGCGGGCGAGTATTCCTCGCGACTCGGCGAGGTACTTCTCTTGGCTGCGCTGCCATCGCTCGGCATTTTGCCGCTCCTTCAACCGACGGGAGCGGACCACCGAAATCGCACGGGAGATGACCGCGTCGGCCGCGCGGGACGATTCGATCCCCAGCTCGTCGGCGATGGCATCGCCGTGGAACCGGCGAGCGAGGGCGCTCAATGCCTTGGCTCCAATCGGCTCGGGCAGTTTCAGTGCGTCGTGCAGCTCGCCTGTGATCGAGTCGAGCGTGGCCGCGGCGAGCGTTGCCGATTCAGGGATCAATGGCCCGGTGACGGCCTGAAGCAGGTCGTCAACACGATGTGCCTGCTCGTTGGTGGAGATTCCCTCAACCAGGCGTGCGTCGATCCCGAGTAGGTGGGCGAGCAACCACCAGCAGCGGTAGAGCGTCGCGGTCTCGCTTGTCGTCAGGCCGAATCCCATCGACTCCTCGGCGCGCAGCGAGGTGACGGTGAAGTCCATCCACGTGCGGGCGAGATCGACTTGGTTGATCGGGGTGCCATAGGTGACTCGGCAGAAAGTGCCATTTTTGTGGGTCGGACCGAGTGCCCCGTCAATCAGCCCGCTGTCCTGAGTCATTTCTGCGATTTGGTGCCCTCTACGGGTCGTACAGGGCTGACTTTCTCGATGTATCTCATCACGCAGACTTTCTGCTCGCTCACATAGGCGCGCTCGTCGAACCCGCGGCTGCGCACGAGCCGGCGCATGTTGGCGTGCAGCATCCGCACCTGCAGGGTGGCCACATAACCGGGCTGGCCGACGCGCAATGAACCGGGCAGCATCGCCGTCGCCACCCACTTCCCGGTCTCACGGATACGCCGGTCGGCGCCGTCGACGAGCCGCCCAGTGGTGGCCAGAACGGCGGCGATCGACGGCGATTCGTACACCCGGATCAAGGCTCCGGCGCTCAGCGAGATCAGGTGCACAGCGGGCGGCATGGTGTGGAAGGGCGCCGACCCGTGGTCGAGCAGATCGCCGTCGGCGTACTCGGGTAACCGCTCGGTGTCGGTCAGGAACGCCCTGACTGAGTTCGGCGGGTCGACGAGCGAGTCGAGCCCGTTGCGAATGCCGAGCTGGACGGCTGTGCGAGCCTGCGGATGCCCGTCATGGATGTCGGCCACGACGGCGTCGGTGAGCGGGTCGCCGGTCGTGAGGGCCCATCCGGCTAGGTCGGCGCGGTCGGCGCCGAACTGGGCGATCAGGCTTGACCTCCTTCCTCGACCGTGTGGCCAGGCCTCATCCGAGGTAGGGGGTCCCGGTTCAATGCTCATCCTTGCTCCCTGTTCGTTTCGGTCGTGGACGGTTCAGCTTCGCCCCGTCGTACTGCGCAACGAGGTTCTCCACAAACCGGTGGCACATGGCATCGCTTGGATAGCGGCCCAGCACGGCGAAGCCGAACACGGCAGAGAAGATGGTCCGCGCCGCGTCCTCATCACCGACGTGGTGCTGGATCAGCTCGATGAACGCGCCGTAGGTGTTGGTCTTCACCGCCGACGAACCAGGACAGCGCAGCGAGGCGAGCTGAAGCTCGAGATTGGCGATGAAGACATGGCGGTTCGATCCGAGCTCCGCGATCAGGAAAGTCGCCGCCGCGTCGGCCAGGGTGATTGTTCCCGACTGGGCGACCCCAGCCGCGGCGGCGAGCTGGGCAAGGCCCGTCGGTCCCGAGCTCGCCATCGGACCTGACACTATCTGTACTAATGTTCAGCAATCTACCAACCAGTCCGACCTCTGTCGATCGACCTTCCACGACCGCCTCGCTGAGTTTAAAATGCCTCGTGGAGCGCCTGGGCTTCGATCGGTTGTAGGTCCCCTTTGTCGTCGACGACACAACACAGATTCACAAATTCGCGACTGGTTGTCTTTGCTAAGAAACTCCAAACGCTGGGTTGTTGAGGCTGTATTGAGTGACAGCTAGACGTCGCGACTGCTACCGCTCGGACGCCGGACATCAGGTTGGTGGCTGCCAATTCGGGTTGCGTCCCAGGAGTCCAAGGACGCGGTCCTGAAGAGGGGCTTGCTCTCGGATTGGGATCGGCGTCCCTCGGTCATCTCGTGCTCCTGTTCTCGGACAGGTGGCTGACGACGCACGCTAATGCTAATACTTGGCCCGGTCTCTTGCCGCCGCCAGTGCGGGGTCGAACCCGCGGGGCTCTTCGCCACAACATCCCTTTGGGTGTACCCAACTTGACGGTTAGGGACTCCTGGCCGCAGATCACTCTGGGGTCCTCGCCGGACGTGTCCGTCACTGGATCGGCGCCCGGCGACCGCCACGGAACACCGCGATCTGTCCCGCGCAAGGCCAGTAGCGGGGCCGCGCGGCCACGCAGCGCGCTTTTCCAGGTGGCGCCTCTCGTGGCCGCAGGTAGGTCCGGACGCAAGGCCGAGTGCTCAGCCATCGCGCGAGAGGGCCCGGGGAGTCGTCGGTCACGTCAACGAAATTCGGAGATCGAAGGCGAACAATCTCGCAGACGTTGGTCGGGCGCGTCTGAGGTTCGATAACCTTGCCAGAACCGTGGCGGAAGCGAACCGAGAATCATGTACTTGCGCACAGCGGCGAGCACTGCGATCTGTGCGCCGGCCCTGGACGGCATCGACCGTACCGCGGTGTCTCTCGTGGAGGAAAGCCTTCCCAGATCTCGGGCCGCGTGGGGCGAGCGACTGATCGCATGGACAGCGACAGCAGGGACAGCACTCTCCCCACTAACCCGAGCGGCCGACCGTCACGAGACCCGCGGCCACGGTACTCAGCGCGCCCGAGGCCCGTGGGGAACCGGGGCCGAGCCGACGTCAATGGCCTGACGGGCCGTAGGGACAACAAGGACCGCCGAGGCGGTCAACTACGCGAACCAGGGTGGGCCGAGCAACTCCACGGCCTCTACCTCGACAGCCCGAGCCAGCGACGACAACGCAGACGCCGTCAATTCCGCCGCCGCCGCTGCGTTGCTGTCCTCATCGTGGCCGGCGTCGTGGGCGGGGCTGTGTCCCTCGTAGACGCCATCGCATCGCCATCGCGACTCACGCCAGCCCGTTCGGCTGGCACCGCCGACCGCACGACACGGTCGTCGTCGGTGCCGACCAGTGCGCGACCCCCACCTTCAATCGAACCCGGCGGTGGCCGAACGCTGCTACCCAATCGACGAATCGTCGCCTTCTACGGCGCCGCGGGGATCGCCCGCCTCGGCGTGCTCGGCAACGCGCCACCCGAACAGTTGTGGCCCCAACTGGCCGCCCAGGCCGCACCCTATGACCAACCTGTTACGCCTGTGTTGCCCGCCTACGAGCTGATCGCGTTCGCCACCCAAGCCGCCGCCGGTCCCGACCACAGCTACGCCTCGCGGGTCAACGACGACATCATCGGCACCTACTTGCAAACCGTCCGAGCCCATCACGGACTTTTAATCCTGGACATTCAACCGGGTCGCACCGACTTCCTCGCCGACGCCCAAAGCCTGTCGTACTGGCTGGGCCAGCCCGACGTCGGGCTGGCCCTCGACCCGGAATGGAAGCTCGACGAGGGCCAACTGCCCTCCAAGCAGATTGGCCACACGACGGCCGAGGCGGTCAACGCGGTGTCGGCCTGGCTGGCCCAACTCGTGGCAGCACAGAACCTCCCGCAAAAACTGCTGCTCATCCACCAGTTCACCCCGAACATGGTCGCCGACAAAGCGTCGGTGCAGCCCGCGCCCGGCCTGGCGATAGTTTTCAACATGGACGGCTTCGGCGCCCAAGCGGCCAAGCAGTCGCGATATCAGGCGTTAGCCACTGACCCCCGCTTCGCGCTGGGCTTCAAGGTCTTCTACCACCAAGACAAGGACCCCTACACCCCGGCCGATCTCCTTGCCCTCACCCCACCTCCCTATGTCATCGAATACCAATGAGACGGTCATGATCCGGTCTCGGGCGCGCCTTGCACTCACCTGTCTCGCCAGTCGCAAAGTGGTCCACCACAGCAACGCCAACTGCAACGCCGGGCCCGGGCATACACCGCCAATTACTTTCGGAGATCCGGGCCAAGATCGTGCTCCTGGCTGCCCGTTGGGGTTACGGTGCGGGAAGTACATGCCGTTACCGGGGGATTTGATGGGCCGGTCTGGCCTCCCCTCTTTCGGACGCCAATTTCAGGTCGTTCGGTCATTTCGGTCTTCTGATACCAAAGGGATTGGTCAATCGTCGGTAATGTCAGGCCGATCCGATACTCACGGTGTTGGTCGTATGTCGGGCGAGAGCTCGGAGATCGCCAGGATCGCTTGTCAGCACGATGGCCCCGCCCGCCTCATCAGCCAGGGCGACGACGATCGCGTCCACCGCGGAGGGAGCACGCCGCGCCTTGACCTTGGTGCGCAGCGTGGCGGCTGTGCGCGCCAGTACTTCATCCACGGGCCTGATGTCGCAGGTGCTCAGCAAACGATTCTCGTGGAAGTCTCGCCGATGGTCTCCCGTGAGGGCCTCTACGAGGACGACGGATGGAACGAGGGCTGGCCACTCGTTCCGTCGCCGAAGCTCTTGGAGGCGGGCCCAGCGTTGGGCCAGCATCATCACGCCGTGAGAGTCGAGAACCAATGTCACGCCGACCGTTTGGCGGTCGATGGTCCAAAAACCTGGTCGGCCCAAGCCTTGGCGTCGGCACGCTCGCTGTCGCTTGTTGGACCGTGCTCCGACTCGAGTTCCCCCAAGTAGCTGTCGAGCGCCGCGATCTTGGCCAACCGGGCAAGCTCGGAAGCGACAGCCTGCTGGGCCAGCTGCGAGACATTCAGGCCAGCCTGCTTTGCTTGGCTGAAAAGTTCATCGGGCATCGTAATGTTCACCCTAGCCATGCGCACAGCATACACAACAGCGGACGCTCCCCGTGCAGGTCGATCTGAATCGCCGGTTCACGTCAAGTCCATCGTCCCATCAGGGCAGCCGGTCACAATTCGGCTGGTTCCAGGCAGCGCCTGGAACATTCCTGTCCACAAAATAGGTGCCGATACCGGACGGTTGCTGGATTGACCTGCCGTGTGTCATGCGCCAATGCGCTAACGCCCAGTTCAGGGCATGGCGTCCATTACTCGTGCGTAAGCCGTGTCCAGGGAACGCTTCAGCTGGCTTGCAGAACCTCGCGCTGTGCCTCGTCAGCACTGAGCTGTTCGAAGTGGACCTGGCCATCCTCGTCGATCCGGCGAATCCGCACCCAGGACCAGAACCGCTCGGTGCCAGCCGTCAGGACTGCCCCCTCGACGATAACTGACAGGTCGGCGGCGTTCCGAAGAAGACTCCAGTTGAGCCCCTCGTCGTCCTCGTTGTTGAGATTCGCTGCCAATGCTCCGGCTGAATTCACCTGGTACCTCCTGGTTGGCCGCTGGGGTTGATGACCCGGTGAGGGCAGGCGACCACCAGTCGTGCGACAAACTCGTCGAGCTGGTCGTGAACCGCATCGTAGTGAGGACTCTGGCCAGTGTCCCACAGCTGGAAGTCCCGCAGCCAGCACGTCACCAGAGCGGAAGATGACCAGCCACTCGGCCCGGGACAGCTCATCTTCTGGCTGGCGATCCAGTTCAGATCGACGCCACCAACCTCGGCGAAGACCGAGATACCGAAGTACCCGTAGATCTCGAAGTTGTCTCCTGCGTCGATGCGCAGTCCTCGGGATCCAAGAGATCGCCTCGAACAACGAGCACGCTGTCGTCGGGTACGGGTTCGCCCCATCGGGCTCTGCGCCTTTTGGGCCGGTCGACCACTACCTACATCCATCTCGATCGCGACGCTCTACTCGCCGACCGCAGTCGCCCAAATCCGGGGCGGACACGGTGCACGAGGAGATGTCCTTGCCGATCGGGCCGGACGTGCCAAACCCGAGCGCGCGATGATGCCGAAGTCGGGCGCCCGACTCGGTGGCGACGCCGGAGGCGCTACGAGCTCGACCGCGGTGAGGCCTTAACGCCGGTCTCGCCTCAGCCCGTCCAGGAGGATCTCCTTGCGCCGGTAGTGATCGGCCCCTACGGTCGGTGTGTTCCCTGTGCCTTCAAGATTGGAGATCCGTATGGCTATCGCAGTAGTTACAGACTTGGCGGGCGCGACTGTCGGGCAATACGACCAGGTGATCCTAGAGATGGGGCATTCACCGGGAGGCACGGCGCCTCCAGGGTGCCTCTTTCATTATGTGACGAAGGCTGATGGCGGTATCAGGGTCACGGACGTATGGGAGAGCCGAGCGCAGTTCGAGGCTTTCGCCAGGGAGCAGATTGGTCCCCTCTCGGCCAAGGTTGGGATGCCGAACCCACCCCAGATCTCGTTTGTCGAAGTCCACAACTATTTGGCCGCCGGATAGCCGGCGCCTCAAAGACACGAACGAGCGTTACATGGCGCCCGCAGGTGCCGAACTGGGACGGTTCGCGCTCTTTCGGGCTTCAGTTGTGCAGAGACACAATCCGTACGAGTTGCCCGATGCGTTTCGTACACCCGACCATCTCATCCGCAGGGGACGGAGATCGCCGGTAATATCTTGCGCCGAGGTGTGTCGAGGGTTCACAGGAGTGACACGATGGATGACGAAAACAAAGTCCAGTTGACGACCACGCGAGCAGCGCTCACCTCGAAAGAGTCTCACGGATACCCGCCTGAACTTGATGGCTCGCAGCCAGATGACTCGATCGCAAGACCGCCCGGGGCGCCGATTGAAGCCGACCGATCGATACCGCTCCTCGGTGGTCTCCGCAATACAAGCCCCGAGGCGTTCGCATCTTTTGCGGGGACGGTGAACGATATCGTTCAATCCGACTTCCAGGGAACGCGGAGCGCGAGAGTGCGAATAGGGAGCTAAACCTTCGCGCGAAGCAGTTAGAGGCCGACTTAGAACTCAAACGCTTGGCCGTCGATGCACAACTTGCGCAACAGCAGGTGGAGTTGGAGCTCAAACGGGTGTCGCTGATGCGGATCTGGCACGGCAGACCGCCCAATTGGAGCTTGACATAGGAACCTTTGGAGGGCGAGTTGTCGAAGCAGAAGGCGAGCGCAGGGTACGAGGAACACATTCGCCGTAGGGCCGCCCAAGGTAAGTTGACCGGTGAGCGGGCCAAGAGCCTTGTCCTCTTTCTTGTGGTTGTAGGAGTAATATTACCCCTATACTTGCCATGGTTGCGAACGTCGACCCGCAGCATTTCAGTCAGTACATCGCAACGGTAACCGGAATCACAGGTACAGTCCTCGGCTATTGGTTTGGACGAAAAAGAACCCGAAGGAGGTACCGAGTGACCGTCGCCTGGGGGACACTCCAGCAGACCGTTTGCTTGACTTGACCCAGACGTACAACTCCTGCACGAATAGGCTTTAAGGCTGAAAAGCATTCGTATCAGGGGACCCGGCGGATCTCGAAAGGCGATCCTTGGTATTCTTGTGAGAGACTCTATTATCTTATCACTCGATAACCGGCGCGAGCGGACGGGTTCCCCGACCTATATCTGTCTGGCCTGCGCAGGTGCTGCTGCGTGACAACGAAGCGCGGGACTCGTCTGGCGAATGCGGGGGGAGCACGGGTGAATCGCACGAAACCCGGGCCTTTTACCCTTTGGACGGGACTTGGGTGCAGCGCGGTGGCAAGGCGGTTGGCGATGTCGGCAACCTCCGCCAGGTTCAGCGGACCCGGCTCGGCGATCATTTCGGCCAGCATCTTGGCCCAACTACCCACGCTCAATGGTGTTGGATCGGCGTGCCGAACAGCTTCCATTCCGCCCAGATGAAGCACACCGCGCCGTAGGACTGGCACTACGGAACCATCGAGTCCAGTGCGGACCGCGTCGAGCTGCCAACCCATCCTGCCGGCGATCTCGGTTCGGTCGCAACCGCCGACATAGAGGCGCAGGTCGGACCGGAGCCACCCACCGATGTCTCGATGTTCGACCATGCCGGCGTAGCTCTTGGCGTCGATCACCCACACCCCCGACGAAGCGAAGGCGAGATGGTCGATGTTGCCGCGGGTTCCCGGGACCTTCCGGTCGTGCAGGAGCAGGGCCCGGTCCCCCAATGCCCCCAGGAGGTGGGCGGCGAGACGACGCTCACCTTCGGAGCCCTTGGCCCAGGCTATCCTCGATTGCCGGTCGTCGGAAAGGAATTTGACCACCGCTGCGAGGCGCCCCACTTCTGGTCGATCCGCTCCTCGCGCCGGTCATGGCGCCGCTGGTACTCCTGGCGGGCCGATCCTCCCGCCACCCCGCCGGCAGCCAGGCAACGACCAGGGGGCGAAACAATCTCCACGGCGACCTCGTTGGGACCGATACCGTCGGCGTCGCCGGGGCGATCACCGTGACAGCCGGTCCAGGTGCCGCTGCGGTTGTCGGCGTCCCACCATGCATTGGTACCGGCCGGAAGCGCCGCCGCGCACTGCGCTCACGTCGATGGGTATCGGAGTCGGAGCATCTTGGCCGCCATGGAGCATTGGTCGTGACCGCATCTCCCTTGTCGGACCGAAAGCTTCCCGTTCTTCCGCCGGAACGCCCGAAAATACCGATTCGCTCCCCGACGACCAAATATCGTGCCCGGGCGCGAAGGAGGTGCCGAACTCGGGAACTCGCACTTTCACAGAAACGTTTGAGGTGTGCGCCAACTAGCTGCGTAGGCCCGTCCGCATGGTGGAGCCCGCTTGCTTCTCATCCTCCGCCTGTCGAACTCGGACTACTGCGCCCGGCGGCAGGCATTCCGCACCGCGCCTCTATCCGACCCGAGTCCCGATCGCACCAAGGAGTGAAACGACCCGCCAGCCTGCGCATCGCGATCGACTGCTCCACCATTTTGAAGGAGAGCATGCACCGCAAGTGCAAATGTTATACACTTCGGCGCCATGAGCGTAACCCCGCCTGCAGAACCATCCGGACAACGGACCGGAAGGCGGCTATCTCGTTCTAAGTCGATGCAATCCCCTGTTGAAGGGGGCAGCCCACCATTGGACCAACCGATACCCGCATTGTCGACCCCCCGAAGTAAACCGACCATTTTGATCGTCGGCGATTGGGTCGTGGATGAGTATTGGTTCCTAGTCCGCCATCATTCGCAGCTGAGTTCGCAAACTGGTGCAATGCAGTACAGAATCTTTAGCAAGCCGGGGGATCGAGTAAAGGATCTATGCGGTGCCGGCCACATAGCTCGTATTCTTTACAGTCTTCGCCATCGCGACCAACCCAGGTACGATTATGAGTTGGTCGGGCTTGGCAACTGGAATAAGGAGGACGAACTGCTCCTCAAGCACCTAGTTCACGCGGAAGAAACAGGAGACTGCCCCGCTCGTAATGCGGCCTTCACCGCCCTGCCTCAAATGTGCAAACGGGTTCCACAAGACATAGATCTTCTTGCCTTGCGGTCCGGCGACTCCACTATCAGGGTCATTCGTCAATATCATCAGGAACACGGGCATTGGGAACAGATTAATCGGGCTGACTGGGAACAACGGGCGGACGAGGGTGCGAAAAGTTACTCAATGCAATCTCTTCACCTTCCGACAGCGGATAGGGGAGAGATACGTCCCCGTCGGCAACTAGCCATGCGGTCCGTCGTACCTCGACTCAAGGGCAGTAACTCGAGCGTGAAGGCCCGCGATGGCCGCATGAGCCGTCCTGAGGGCCATCTCTATCGTGGCGAGCCGCACACCCGGTGGGCCGTCAGGCTCTTCTGCCGCCACCAGCTTGTTGAGCACTCGCGCTCGGCGTCGCCGAGTTCGTCCGCTCGTCGACAGACGAAACCTAGGCGCTTGAAGGACGCGCTGTGCCTCCATGGGGAATGATTGTCGGGCCCAGCCCGTCACCGTCGCCAACACCTGCTTCGGCGGAAACACAGTGTCGAGCATCTCAACCAGATGCTCCATGATTGGTTCGGGGTCTTCGCCAGCGATCGCTTGAAGGACCAGTCCCGAGTGGTGTCGAACGGTCGGCCCCCGACGGATCCCTAGAAGGTGTAGGAACTTAGTGGAGTTTGTCACATCAAGGGACTGTCGTCCACAGGTTTTGAGGGCTGACGGTCCACAGGCACGTCCTCATACACTCAGTACTCAAGATGTCCTGGGCGAGACTCCCCACATCCGCCTGGTGCCTAAGAAGGCCAAACTGCGCTGTTAGCACGCTGGCCCTGCATGCGGCGTGGCTGTCACTCGCCTCCGGTATCATGCGAACGTACGTTCGGAATCAAGGCCGGAGGAGTTCGGCTCTGGGAGGATGGTGAGTCATGGTCAGTGAGGACGAGACAAAGTTCGCCGAGCTGATGCTCTACGTCACGCACAAGACGCGGTCGGACCATCGCGGTGGAGCCGTCAAGCTCAACAAGTATCTCTACTTCGCCGAGTTCTCGGCGGTCCGGCGCCTTGGTCGCCCGATCACAGGCGTCGACTACCAGAAGCTGACGCACGGACCTGCCCCCCGACGCCTCCTACCAGTACGGGATGCGCTCATCGCAGATGGCTCCGCCCGTCTTGAGCGCCGGCAGGATGCATTCGGGTACGAGCACACAGACCTGATCCCGCTACGGGACGCAGACTTGTCTCGCTTCTCCGCCGACGAGATCAGGATCATTGATGAAGTCATCGAGGAGCTCCTCCCACTCAGAGGTTCGCAGGTGAGTGATCTCTCGCATCGCGAAGCCGGCTGGATGATGGTCAACGTTGGGGACACGATCCCGTACGAGCTCGCCCTCGTCGCACCACCCGATGAGATCGAGGTCACTGACGCGATAGCGAGCCGAGCGTCGGACCTCATCAGACAGTACGCCGATCACATCGCGTAATGCCAACGCGCCAAATCCGGCGCTCAGGGCGGTTCGTCGCCGAGGCCAAAGCGATGTTCCCGGCTGGAGGCAGCGCGGGCGGCCGACCGTCCTTCGCGCTGTTCGAGGACGGACCCTGCAGGGCTGCTTCGACGGCCTTCTCCCTCAACTTTGAGGCACAACGAGAGGCGATCGAGGGCGTCGGCGCCATCCGCTTGGTCCTTACACCCCCCACCCCGATCTTCGGGCCACTTATCTTCTACGGCGTGCTTCTGAACGATGACATAATCGAACTTGCTAGCATCACGGGGGATCCTGACTACTGGCAGAGGATCGACGAGGACCCCGCGTAGGTCCGTGACGTCGTCGGTTCAAAAGCGGCAATCGCGACAGGCGTCACTTCCGCCGGCCGAATCCGGTTGTCGAGGGAGCTGGACGTCCTGTCAGACGCCTACGCTCGGCTCGACGTTCGATGAGCCTGGATCTGCGGCCAAACCAGACGACATCCGTGCCATCGCCTGATGGCATCTCGGACCCGTCTCCGGGATCGCCGCCGCGGCGCGGCAGCCCCAACGGGATTCGAACCCGTGTCGCCACCTTGAGAGGGTGGTGTCCTAGGCCTCTAGACGATGGGGCCAGAGGTTGCGACCGCTGATCCTACCTCCGACCCCAATCCGCGCCAGGCCACGGTCATACTGAACCCCGTGAGCTTCCGACGCAACCGAAGTCTCTGCGTTGTCCGAGGGCATGGACGCGCCCACGCCTCCGCCTAGCGAAGCGCTCACCGAGCGGAGCGGGCGGCGGCGGAGCCAGCGAAGGCGGCGGTGGAGGCGGCGCAACACCCTGACCGTGGGCTTCGCCCTCGTCGGCATGCTGGCGCTGATCGCCGTGCCTGGTGTCAGCCGGGCCAAAGACGCGGCGTCAGATGCCACCACCACCGCGACCGACGACGGCACGGGGACTACCAAATGCCCTTGGCTTGACTCCAAGACTCCCGTCGCCACCCGGGTCGACCGGCTTCTCCGTGCCATGACCCCGCTGCAAGAGGCGACCCTCCTGCACCTCTTGCAGGTCAATCCGGCCGTTCCCTATGAGGGCTACACGCCGGCCATACCCGCCCTCTGCATCCCGCAGATCACCGAGCAGGACGGCGCGGCCGGCGTCGCCACCGGCTTCCCCAACGCCATCCCGGGCGAGTTCGCCGGGGTAACTCAGCTACCCGCGCCCATCGCCGACGCGGCCGCCTTCGACCCGGGGTTGGCCCGCCAGTTTGGGAACGTCATCGGCGCCGAGGACGCCACCAAGGGCATCGGCCTGGCGCTGGCACCCACCATCAATATCGACCGCTCGCCTCTGTGGGGCCGTTCCTACGAGACCCTCGGCGAGGACCCCTATCTGACCGCCAGCCTGGCCGCGCCACTGGTGCAGGGCATCCAGAGCAACCGGGTCGTCTCCGTGCTCAAACACTTCGCCGTCTACAACCAGGAACTCAACCGGGCCACGGCGTTCGACAATGCCGTTGTCTCCGATCGGGCCATGCACGAGATCTACCTGCCCGCCTTCTCCGCCGCCACCCAGGCGGGCCACGCGGGGGCGGTCATGTGTTCCTACAACCTGATCAACGGTGTCCCGGCGTGCGAGAACCCCGCCCTGCTCGACCGCATCCTGCGGGGCCAATGGCACTTCGACGGCTTCGTTCGTTCCGACTGCGGGTCGGTCTACAACCAGGCCGCCGCCATGGCCGTCCGGGTGTCGCAGGTCAAGTGCAGCCACCTCTACAGCCCGGAATCCCTGGCCGTGGCAGTCACCGAGGGCCATCTGGCCAAGTCCGAACTCGACGGTCTGGCCCGACCCCTCCTTACCGTGCTGTTCCAATACGACCTTATCGGCAACCCCCACCCGCTCGACCCCGACGTGGTGGCCACGACCCCGGCCCACCGGGCGGTGGCGCAGCGCACCAACGCCGAGGGAGCGGTCCTGCTGAAGAACGACCACAACCTCCTCCCCTTGGACCTGACCCACATCTCCTCGGTGACCCTCATCGGCCCCAACGGCGGAACGCCCATGCCCGCCGGCTTCGGCGCCATGCACGTGACCGCCAGCAACCTGGTGACCGCCGAGAACGCGCTCGCCCCCGTCCTCGGTTCCCGGCTTCGCACCTACGACGGTGCCGACATCGGCACGGCCGCCGCCCTGGCCCGTCAGTCCCGTGTGGCCGTGGTTGTCGTGCATGACGTCGAAGTCGAACGTCACGATCGCCCCAACCTGGTCCTGCCGGGCAACCAGAACGCGTTGGTGGCGGCGGTGGCGGCCGCCAACCCCCGCACCATCGTGGTGCTGGAGACGGGTTCGGCCGTCCTGATGCCGTGGCTCAACTCGGTGCCGGCCGTGCTGGAGACGTGGTACCCCGGCGAGACCGCCGGTCTTGCCCTCATGGACCTGCTGAGCGGCAAGGTGAACCCGAGCGGCAAGCTACCTGTTACCTTCCCGGCATCGGCCGGCGCCTCGGCCATGCCCAACGCCACCGCCAGCACCTTCGGCGGCACGGGGGGTCAGGTCATGTACGCCGACGGCGTCAACGTCGGCTACCGCTGGTACCAGGTCAACCAGGTGCAGCCGCAGTTCGGCTTCGGGTACGGGCTGTCCTACACCCGGTTCCATTTCTCGGCCATCAAGGCGACGACGACCGCCGCTGGTGGGGTCAACGTCCAGGCGACGGTCACCAACGTCGGCCCAGTGCGAGGGACCGACGTGGTCCAGTGCTATCTCGGCTTCCCCGTCGAGGCGGGGGAAGCGCCGCGGCAATTGCGCGGCTTCACCCGAGTCGACCTTGCGCCCAAACAATCCAAGACGGTGCAGTGGGCCCTGGCCCCAGGCGACCTCGCCACCTGGGACACCGCCGGAAGCCGTTGGGTCGTCCCGGGCGGGACCTATCGCCTGTTCGTCGGTGACGGCTCCGACCTCGCCAACCTTCCGCTGACGGCCACGGTGCAGGCGGGGGCGGCCTCGCTCGGCGCCGACTCCGGACCGGGCCACCCGAACGGTTGATGGCCACCGGGCGTCCCGACACAATCCCGCGCCCAGAGCGCCCCCGCGCCCAGAGCGCCCACCGCGCCCGAGCCCACCGCGCCCGAGCCCACCGCGCCCAGGGCGCCAAGTGACCCGAGCGCCAACCGTGTTGTGAAGGAACTGCTCAGCCGCCAGCGTTCGTCCCGTCTGGGCGTCCGGTTCGGCCGGTACACGCTGGGGTCGGTCGTGGCGGTGGTGGCCAGCGAGGTCGCCTTCGTCGGTTTCTACGGATCGGGGCTACTGGGCACGACCGCGGCCTCAGCGGTCGCCTTCGCGGCCGGCGCCATCCCCAACTACGTCCTCAACCGGTCGTGGACCTGGGGGCGGCGGGGCCGGGTCCGAGTGGGCCGGGAGGGAGTGCTGTACGCCGCGGTCTCGCTCACCAGCTTCGGCGCATCAGCACTGGCGACCGGCTGGGTCAGCCACCTGGCGCCCCACCTGACCGCCAGCCACGCCTTGCGGACGGCCTTGGTGGCAGCTGCCTACCTCGGAACGTACGCGGTGCTGTTCGTCGCCAAGTTCGTGGTGTTCCAGGTCGTGATTTTCGCCGACGCCCCCAGCGACGCCCCGCCCCAGCCGCCCAGTTAGCCCCGTCCGACCGGCCGTTCTGTGCAATGAGGGCACGTATACGGTCACTGATTTGCACAGAACGCCCGGGCCGCCACCCCGCCGGTGAGGCCGCGGCGGGCCGCCACCCCGCCGGTGAGGCAACGCCCGGGCAGCCACCC
>JALYXV010000280.1 GCA_030947025.1 Actinomycetota bacterium
CGATCATGATCGACCTCCTCCGCTCACCGGAACCGACAATCGCGCCACTCGCCATGCCCCTCACGGGCAAACCGGGTCCCTAAGAGCCCGGCCTTAATCGCCCGATTTAGGCGGTAAACGAGTACGAACCGAGTTCACTTTGATCTTCGGCCAATTGATCAAGAAGCCGAAGTGCAACGGCTGGAGAGTCTCGGCGCCCGACGCATCGACGTTGGCCAAGCGGACGTCACGTGGGTGGTCATGGCTGACCCCGAGGGCAACAGTTCTGCGTTCTGCGCTCACTCGCCCAAAAGGAAGCGGACCGGTCCCAGCTCATCGAGTGATCGTCCCCCAGGGCGAACGACTCGACCGTTTCGCCTCCGGGTGGCCGCTCCAGCGCTTGAGGGGCAAGCGCACGGCGTCCCCGACCGCCGGGACCGGGACCACACAGGCGGGCGCGAGGTCGCTACGACTCGACGTAGCTGGCGAGGTTTTCGAGCGATGATGCGAGCCCTATCGCGTGGTCGTCGGCTGAGATGCCGTCGGGTACATCGTCAGCGGTGATGTCGACGCGAGTACCTCCGTCGGCCGCCGTCACGGCCCACGTCATCATCATCATGCCCGCGAACTCCGGATTGTCGGATACGAAGTCGACCGTCTGGATGACTTGAACGTTGGGGATGATGTCGATGTAGTGCACCTCGATGATGTCGGAGCCGGCTGAGCTCTTTCCCCGGGCGTCGGCTGGATCGGCGTAGGCCAACACCAGTCGGTAGGAGCCGCCCGGTCTCGGGTTGCCACGAGGCGGGAGCCACGCCCGCAGGGCGTCACGGTCCACCAGGGCGCTGAAGACGCCGGCTGCCGGAGCGGCGATGACACGAGAGGCGCGGTCCGTTCGAGGCACCGCCCGAATGTTAGAGCGGCCGCGGCGCCGACCAGAGGTGACCTCCAACGCCGGCTCCGCGGCGTCGATGGAAGACGTTATGGACGCCTTGGACGAGCCGACGCCGGCCGTCGCGTCGGCGCGGATCGCCGATTCGGAGCTGGCCCTCGTCTTCGCGAGTGGCCAGTTCGAGTGTCGATATGTGCCGCTCGGTGTGATGGCAAGCAGCCCCGTCCGACAGGCGACCACTGATGGCGCTGGGACCGGTCTACTCTCGATCGAGTAGGCGGGAGAGTTGTTGTGCAAGCTCAGCGCCTTGACGGTACTTCGAGGTGTAATGCCGCCTACGACGACCGACCTTCAGCGTCATGTGGACCGCTTCACGCCGGCCGTGTCGCCCCATCCGCCAGTCGAAGGACTGAATCTCGGACGTCGAAAGGCGCCGCCGAAGTCTTCCACTCGTGAGCGCCAGTCCGCCTGGGACTAGGGACACCTGATCTGCGGTGAGTACCAGCGTCTGGATCCCGTTAAAGCCCCACCACGGGCCGGGTGAGAAGTCGGCGACCGCCAGCACGGGCGCATCGTCGCCAATCGCTTTGTGTAGCTGAGCCATCTCTGCATCCGTGTACTGGCGCTCGATTAACGGTTGCGATGTCAACGGAAGATGATCGCCATCAGGATCACGGCGGCACCGACTATCGCCGCTGAGGCACCCCCAACCCGCTCTAGCCCCCGCTGCCCATCGGTCAGGTTGCTGTCTGGTGTTGCAAAGCGCACTTGGACCCGCGTTGTAGCACAGCGCCGCCGGCGCCGCCATACAAGATCAGGAGACGCTGCGTTTGCGAGTCCCACAACCAACAGCAGGGCTCCCAACGCTCCCCAAGGCTCAGCCACAGAAATGGCTATACCCGGCCTGATTCAGCTTCAAGCCATCGTCACGATGTAGACGCCGGTCGATCCGCTCCGTTCGAACCCAATTCCACTCGGCAGACCGATCGTCTCATCTGGCAACCTCCGAGTCTCGGCTAGCCGGCAACTGGGTTAACCGATCGACACTTCTGGCTCTGCCGGGTCGTGAAGGTGGGCCGACCCTTATCGCCAGCGGTTATGACCGACTGACCCCTCTCCATCTACTGGGCCGAACGCGTTCTGCGTTCCTCGAGCCTGCTGGCGAGGGCCTGCCCTGCTGCTCGGTGCTCCAGGCCGTAGTCCTGGAGCCGAACCCATTGCCCGTTGGGCAGCAATGCCCCAATCCTCCTCGAAGGTCCCGGGTGCTCAGTTAGCGGGGTCCACTACCTGAAAGTGGGGATCGTGTAGAGAGGGGAATTCCGACTGACGACACCCCTTCGGGCTCTGAGCGGCCAACCCCGGTCGAGGAACTGATCGCCGAGAATCTT
>JALYXV010000294.1 GCA_030947025.1 Actinomycetota bacterium
GCCCACGACCCATGGGTCAGGCATGGGATAGGCAACAACGGCCACGGAACCTCCTCAGCTCGATCCAGGACTGCCACGAACGCTTGTTCGGGCGCACACCTATCTCACCACGAACGAACGTTCCCCGTCAAGGTCTAGCCACGAACATATGTTTGATCTCGGCGATCCGAGCGGTTACACTGAGATCACATGGCGAAGCACAACGTTCGACAGGAGGATGTGGTGGTCGACACCGAACTGACGGGCAAGCGCAGGGAGATCCTCGACTTCATCAGCGCCCAGATCCGCGATCGGGGCTATCCGCCCACGGTGCGGGAAGTGGGCGAGGCGGTGGGACTCACGTCGTCGTCCACCGTGCACGCCCATCTGAAGACGCTGCAACGCCAGGGCTACCTGCGGCGCGATCCGACCAAGCCCCGGGCCATCGGCGTCAACTACGACACCGGAGCCACGGCTCCGGTCGACCGGCGGCCGGCCCGCCATGTTCCGCTGGTGGGCGATGTGGCCGCGGGAACCAACGTGTTGGCCCAGGAAAACATCGAGGAGTTCCTGCCCCTCCCGGCCGACTTCACCGGGGACGGCCAGCTGTTCATGCTGAAGGTTCGGGGGGACTCGATGATCGATGCGGGCATCCTGGACGGGGACTACGTCGTCGTCCGAGAGCAGCCCGAGGCGATCAAGGGCGATATCGTGGTGGCGGGCATCCCCGGAGGGGAGGCCACGGTGAAGACCTACAGCCGCAGGGGCAGCAAGATCGTCCTGCTGCCGGCCAACCCCCGGCTCGAGCCCATGTCCCTCGATCCGGCCGACGTCACCATCTTCGGAAAGGTCGTCACGGTCCTCCGCCGGCTGTAGCCGCTCGGGGCTGGCGGCCGTTTGAGGGCGTCCGGGCCGCAAGCCGGGCCGCTGCGGCCGGGCGGGGCGGGCGGCTCGCGAACCGGGCCGCCGCGGCGGTCGCTACGGGCGGGAGATCAGCTCGGCCAGGACTCGGTGCGCCGTTTCCAACTGCGAGCGGTGTACCCGCTCTCCTGCCGCGTGGGCCACGTCGGGATCGCCCGGGCCGAAGTTGGTGGCGGGGATCCCCCGCTCCGAGAAGAAGGCCACGTCGGTCCATCCCAGCTTGGCCTTGGGCGTTCCGCCCGCGGCCGCCACCAACCGGGCCAGCAGCGGATCCCCCAGGCCGGGCGGGGCGGACGGCGCCTGATCCTTGATCTCGGCCCGGTCGCCCCGATCCGGGTCGAGGGCCGGGGCCAGCAGCCCCTCGATCGCGGCCGCCGCTTGATCCAAGTTGCGGTCGGGTGCGAAGCGATGGTTGAGCAGGACTGTGGCCGTGTCGGGGACGACGTTGTCGGCCACTCCCCCCCGAACGGCCACCGCCTGCAACGCCTCGCGGTAGCGGCACCCATCGATCACCGGCTCCCGCCCGGCGAAGCCCGCGACCAGCTCCAGGACCGGGCCGAGGCGATGGATGGCGTTGGTGCCCAGCCAGGGACGGGCGCTGTGGGCCCGCTCGCCCGCCACGGTCACCTCCAGTTTCAACACGCCCTGGCATCCCGCCTCCACCTGGGCGTTGGTCGGCTCGGTGAGGACGGCGGCGTCGGTGGCGACCAGGTCGGGACGCAGCTCGAACAGCCGGGACAGGCCGTTGTACTGACGGGCCACTTCTTCGCACACGTAGAAGACGTACGTAACGTCGACCACCGGATCGGCGACCGTCGTGGCCAGCTCCAGCATCACTGCCAATCCCGCCTTCATGTCGGCCGACCCCAGGCCCCACAGCACGTCGCCCTCGACCCGGGGGGTCTGGTTGTTGTTGGCCGGCACGGTGTCGAGGTGGCCGCCCAGGACCAAACGACGCTCCCGCCCGAGCATGGTCCGGGCGACCAGGTTGTGTTCGACCCGTTCCACGCTCAGCCACGGGGCGGCCCGCAGACGGCCCTCGACGTGATCGGCCAGGGCGGCCTCGTTGTGACTGACCGAAGGGATGGCCACCAGGGCCGCCGTGGCCGCCAGCAGGTCGATCATCGGGCGGTCATCGGGCGGCCGGTCACGGGCGGGCGGTCATCGGCGGCCGTTCATCGGGCGGGCGGTCACGGGCGGGCGGTCACGGGCGGCCGGTCATCGGGCGGCCGGTCATCGGGCGGGCGGTCATCCGGGCCGGGTCAAGCCGAGACTCCCTCCTCGCGGAGCAGTTCATTCAACTTGGCGCTGCCGTGGCGCTGGCCTGGCTCGAGGCGACGGATAATAAGGATGCAGGGCAGCCCGAACTCGCCGCCCGCAAACTTCCGGGGCCGCATGGCCGTCACGCCGACGCACCAGGGCGGGACGACCCCTCGGGAAACCTCGGCCCCGGTCTCGGCGTCGATCACGGGAATAGCCCGGTTGAGGACGCACCCCTCGCCGAGCACGGCGCCCTGGCCGACCCGTGCCCCCTGGGTGATCATGCACCGGCTGCCGATGAGGGCGTCATCGCCGATGATCACCGGCGCGGCCTGGGGCGGCTCCAGCACGCCGCCGATGCCGACGCCCCCTGAGAGGTGGACGTTGGCGCCGACCTGGGCGCACGAACCAACCGTCGCCCAGGTATCAACCATGGTGTTGGCGCCTACCCGGGCCCCGATATTGACGTAGCTGGGCATCAAGATGACCCCCCGCTCGAGGTAGCTCCCCCACCGGGCCGAGGCCCCAGGCACAACCCGCACACCGAGGCCGGAAAAGCCACGCTTCAAGGGGATTTTGTCGGCGAATTCGAACGGAGGCTGCTCGATGGTCTCGATCGCGGCCAGCTTGAAGAACAGCAGGATCGCCTGCTTGAGCCACTCGTGGACCACGACCGAACCGTCGGGCGCCACTTCGGCCACTCGGGTCTCGCCTCGGTCCAAGGTGTCGATCGCCTCGCGCACGGCCGAAAGAGCATCGGGGTCACCGGTGGCAAGCTCGGCCCGGTGGTCCCACAGCTCGCCGATCGTCGCCTGAAGGTCAGCCATGGCCGAGCAAACTACTCCCCCGAGCCTCGCTCAGGCCCAGCCTGCCGGCCCGGGCCCCGTTCAGGCCCAGCCTGCCGGCCCGGGCCCCGCTCAGGCCCAGCCTGCCGGCCCGGGCCCGCCACCGTGCCGCCGTGCCGCCGTGCCGCCGTGCCACCGCCACCGTTCTGTGCAAATCGCGACCATATAGGTACCCGATTTGCACACAACGCCCCGCCGCCTCACCGTTCTGTGCAAATCGCGACCATATAGGTACCCGATTTGCACACAACGCCCCGCCGCGCCCCGAAAGCCGCCGCTCATCCCGCCACTCCGGCTGCCCGGGTCTGGCGGCACCACAGCTCCAGGCTGAGCAACTGCCAGATCTGCTTGGAGTGGTCCTCCCGCCCGGACCGGTCCTCGGCGACCAACCGTTTGACCGCGTCCCGCTGGAGAAAGCCGGATCCGACCAGTTCGCCCGACAGCACGACGTCGTCGACCAGCGGCCGCAAATCTCGCGCCACCCACGCCCGCAGCGGTGCGCTGAACAGCCCCTTGGGGCGGTGCACGATCTCGTGGGGCAACCACTCCTCGGCCGCCTTCTTGAGCGGCATCTTCCCTCGCCGGCCCACGATCTTGGCCGAGCCGGGGAACGAAAAGGCGGCCCGAACCACGGCCACGTCGACGAAGGGCACCCGGACCTCCGTCGAGGCCGCCATGCTGGCCCGGTCGGTGTACGAGAGATTCAGGCCGGGCAGGAACAGTCGGGTGTCGGCCAGGCACATACGGTTGACATGGTCGGCCATGGTCGTGTCGTTGTAGATCTCGGCGTGCTCGCCGACAACCTCGCTGACACAGTGACCCAGGGCGGGATCGAGCAGGGCGGTCAGATCATCGGTCCCGTACAGGGTGTAGCTACGGCGGAAGGCCGGCTCTTCGGCCAGGTCGGCGAACGACAAAAAGCGCTTGGCGAAGCGGGCGGGCCGGAGCCCCCGGCCCCCGACCGCCACCGGGACGCGGTCGACAACCGGTCGCACCACCCGGGACCGGATCGGGCCGGGCACCCGCCGATACTGCGCCCCCAGCACACACGCGAAGTGTTTGCGGTACCCGGCGAACAGCTCATCCGCGCCCATGCCCGACAAGAGGACCTTCACCCCGGCGGCCCGGGCGGCCTCGCAGATGAGCACGGTGTTGATGGCGGCCGGGTCCCCGATGGGCTCATCGAGCACGTCCACAATCCGAGGCAGCATGTCGACCACGTCGGGCGCGATCTCGATCTCGTGCAACTTGATGCCGAACTTCGAGGCCACCACCCGGGCATAGGCGGCGTCGTCGGGCATCGCCTCCATGCGCTGGTCCTCGG
Source organism: Actinomycetota bacterium (assembly GCA_030947025.1). Taxonomy (GTDB): domain Bacteria; phylum Actinomycetota; class Acidimicrobiia; order Acidimicrobiales; family Palsa-688; genus JALYXV01. Next base: position 4,330 of record JALYXV010000294.1, read on the forward strand.
CCCGGAACGTGATGGTGTAGGCGTCGATCGCAGGGTCGGTCCGCTGGGCCAAGACGGTCACGATGCTCGAGTCGAGCCCGCCGCTCAGGAAGGTGGACACCGGCACATCCGCCACCATGTGGGCCGCGATGGACTGCTGGACCACCGCACTCAAGTCCTCGGGTGGCCCGGCCGCGGCCTTCTCGGCCACCTCGGCCACCCGCCAGTAGTGGTGCAGGGCGCTGGTCCCGTCGGGATGGAACTCGACCCAGGTTCCCGGGGGAAGCTTCTCCACCCCATGCAGGGCGCAGCGCTGGTCGGGAATCCAGTAGTAGAGCATCGACGCCACCAGGGCGCAGGGATCAATGCGCAGTTCCGGCCCGACCGCCGCCACCACCGCCTTCAGCTCGGATGCGAACACCACCCCCCGGCCGCGACGGAGGAAGAAGAGGGGCTTGATGCCCAGTTGGTCCCGGACCAGGATCAACCGGCCGCTGGCCTCCTCGTACAGGGCGAGGGCGAACATGCCGCGGAACCGCTCGAGGGCGGCGGGACCCCACCGCCGCCAGGCCTCGAGGACGACCTCGGTGTCGGTCGATGAACGAAAGCGGACTCCCAGCTTCGAAAGCTCGGCCCGCAACTCCTTGTAGTTGTACAGCTCGCCGTTGTAGGTGAGCGACAGACCGTCTTTGCAGAACGGCTGGGCTCCGGCAGGCGACAGGTCGATGATCGCCAGTCGTCGATGGGCCAGGTGCACCAGGGCGGGGCCGTCAACCAAGGAGACGAGACCGTCGCCGTCGGGGCCTCGATGAGCGATGCGGTCGCTCATGACCTCGGTCAGACGACGGCCATCAGACTGCTGGTAGCAGCCCGCGATCCCGCACATATCTCAGAACCGCCTGCGTCCGACATTTTGATGACACCGGTATTGACGGCACTGGGCCAACGGTCCTCGATTCGAACTCGTCCGAGGAGACCGATCGACCTCCGCCGCACGCCGTCGTCCCGCCTCAGGACGATCGCGGCAGCATACCGGCCAAGATTGGTGGGGCTGGACCGTTCAGCGCTCTCCGAGGCGACGGGCGACCAACTCCAGGCGTTCGAGCGGCTGGACCAGGGCGACCCGGACATAGCCGGCGCCGGGCGGCCCGTAGATATCGCCCGGCGACACCAGGGCGCCCCCCTCAGCGGCCAGGGTCTCGGCGAAACCCCACGCGTCACCTCCGGGGACCGGCACCCACAGGTAGAACCCGCCCTGGGGCAGCGGTGCGTCCATCCCCATGGCTGCGAAAATCTCCGCCATCCGGACCAGCCGTTCCCAGTACCGGGCCCGCTGGTCGTCCACGTGGGTCTGATCAGCGAGCGCCGCCACCGCCGCCAGCTGAACCGGACCGGGCGGCATCATGCCCGCGTGTTTGCGCACCTCGCGCAGGTAGTGCACCAGCCCGGGGTCACCTGCGTACCAACCCAAGCGGAGCCCGGCCAGGTTGGACCGCTTTGACAGGGAATGAATGGCCACGACTCCGTCAAGGCCGCTGGAGAGGATGGTTTGCGGTGGCCCATCCCACGTGAATTCGAGGTAGCACTCGTCGCTGAAGACGGGAACGCGGTGTTCCCGCCCCCACCGGGCTACCCCCGCCAGGTCGTCCAGCTGGCCGGCCGGGTTGCCCGGGCTGTTGACCCAGAGCACCAGGGCCCGGGCCGCATCGTCTTCCGACACTGCCGCCAAATCCAGCCGGAACGACGCATCCACGGGCACGGGAACGGCCCGGCACCCGGCCAGGATCGCCCCCATCTCGTACGTGGGATAGGCGATGGCGGGGTACAGCACGGTGTCGCGCTCCGGCGTGCGCAGGCGCAGCCACTGCGGCAGGGTGGCCACGAACTCCTTGGTCCCCACGCACGCCGCCACCGCGCCCCGGGGAAGGGAGACATCCAGCCGCCGCGCCGCCCACGCCACGATCGCCTCGTGCAGCGACGCGGTACCCGCCGACGGCGGATAGCCCCGTACCGTGCCCGCCTCGTCCGCCGACGCCAGGGCCGCCAGCACCGCGGGCGGGGGCGGGTCGGTCGGCGTGCCGATCGACAGGTCGACCACTCCCCCGGGCAGCGCGGCCGCCTTCGAGCGCGCTGCCTCCAGCTGGTCGTAGGGGTACACCGGCGGGACGAAGCCCGCCGGTCGGGACACGGTCATTCCACCGACCCCGGCTCCACCGCCCACTCCCGGAACCGGGCCGCGCCCGCCGCGTCCAGCCGGACCCGGAGCTGGGCCGTCTGGTCGCGGTGGCGCTCCACCATCACCTCTCCCTCGCGGTGGACCGCGGCCAGCACGTCGCCCCGCTCGTAGGGCACGACCAACTCGACCACCGCGGCCAGGGCCCGGAGCCGGTCGCCCACCGCCTCCAACAACTGGCCGACCCCCTCCCCCGTGAGGGCCGAAATGGTCACCGACCCGGGATAACGATCCGCCAGCCGCTTGGCTTCAGGCGACGAATCGGCCTTGTTGAACGCCAACAACTCGGGCACGTCGCCCGCCCCGATCTCGGCCAGGACCGTCCGTACTGCCTCGATCTGAGCGACCGGGTGGGCGGCCGAGGAGTCCACCACGTGGACCAGGAGGTCGGACTCCTTGACCACCTCCAACGTGCTGCGGAACGCCTCGACCAACTGGTGAGGCAGCTTGCGCACGAATCCGACCGTGTCCGACACCAGCACCGACTCACCGCCGGGCAGGGCCAGGCGCCGGGTGCGGGGATCCAAGGTGGCGAACAAACGGTCCTCCACCAACACCCCGGCATTGGTCAACGAATTCAGCAGCGTCGACTTCCCGGCGTTGGTGTACCCGACCAGCGACACCGTCGACAGGCGGCTGCGGGCCCGGGCCTTGAGCTGGACCCGACGGGTGCGGGTGACCGACTTGAGCTCGGCCTCCAGCTTGGTCATGCGCCGCAGCAGCCGCCGCCGGTCCACTTCGAGCTGGGTCTCGCCCGGGCCGCGAGTCCCGATCCCACCGGCCTGCTGGGACAGCGCCTTCCCCTTGCCCCGCAGCCGGGGCAGGCGGTAGCGCAGCTGGGCCAGCTCCACCTGGGCCTTGCCCTCGCGGGTGTGGGCGTTCTGGGCGAAGATGTCCAGGATGACGGCAGTGCGGTCGATGGCCGTGCGACCGAGGATCTTCTCCAGGTTGCGGGACTGAGCGGGCGTCAACTCAGCGTCGAACACAACGGTGTCGGCGTCAACCGCCAGTGCCAGCTCCCGTAGCTCGGCCGCCTTACCCGAGCCGATCAGGGTGGCGGGGTCGGCCGAGTCCCGGCGCTGGACCACCCGGGCCGCCTCGTCCGCGCCCGCCGTGTCCACCAACAAGGCCAGCTCGTCCAGGTGGTCTTCGGTGTCGGCCAGCGACGCCCCGCCCAGGGCCACACCGACCAGCACGATCTTCTCCCGAAAACTGCGTTCGATCAGGCTCATGCCCGGACCCGGACTTCTTCTACGCCGATGTCGACCTGGCACACGGCCACCCGCTCGGTGGGTCCGGAGAGGACAACCGTCCCGTCCGCCCGCAGCTCGACGTCGGCGTCGCCCCCCCGCTGGTGCACCGTGACCCGGCGCCCCACCCGGCCCCAGTGGGCCACGGCCACGGCAGCCGCGCACGCACCGGTGCCGCAGGCGAGCGTCTCGCCCACGCCCCGTTCCCACACCCGCATGATTATCTCGTCCGGGCCGGGCCCGAGGGCGACGAATTCCACGTTCTGACCGCCGGGCACGCTCGCCTCGAGGGCGGGACCGAGCCCTTCGACCGCGACACCGGCCGGATCGGGGCCGAGCACCACCAAGTGGGGGTTGCCCAGGTTGACCCGGAGCTGGCCGTGGCCCACGTTGCCGCGCTCGCCGTCGCCGCCGTCGATCACGGCCCGGCCCATCTCGACCGACGACCAGGCCCGGGTGGGCCCGTCGCCCGGACGGACGGTCACCGTCCGGGGGCCGGCCGCAGTGGCGACCACGAACGGCGCGCCCGGGCGAACCAGGCCCGCGTCAAGGGCGGCCTGGGCCAGGCAACGCATCCCGTTGCCCGACATCTCGGCCTCGCCGCCGTCGGCGTTGTGCAACTCGAAGCGGAGCACGGCGGCACCGCCACCGGCACCGCCACCGTCACCGTCACCGTCACCGTGACCGCCACCGCCACCGCCACCGCCACCGCCACCGCCAGCCGGATCGGGACGGGTGGCCCGGATAATCCCGTCCGCGCCGATTCCCCGATGCCGGTCGCACAGGGCTCGGGCCGCGGCCGCGTCGATCGGTCTCGACCCGTCCAGGTCGAGCAGGACGAGGAAGTCATTTCCCAGTCCGTGATGTTTGGCGAGCGTCAAGTTGGTCATGGCCGCCTCCAGTCTCCCAGCAGGGCGGGTATAACAGCGAGTGGATTCTCGGCCGCCCCGTACCACGTGATGCGGGGGTCCCGCCGCCACCACACCCGCTGGCGCCGGGCGAACGCCTTGGTCCGCCGGACCGCCTCGACCGCAGCCCATTCCAGCGCCGCCCCCTCCTCCAGGTGGGCCAGCACCTCCCGGTAGCCCAGGGCCTGGCGGGCGGTGCGGGACAGGCCGCCAGGTCGGTCGGCCAGCCCGGCCACCTCGCCCACCAGGCCCGAGGCCAGCATGGCGGCGAAGCGGGCCTCGATGCGCCGGCCCACGACCGGGCGGGGAAGCCACAGCCCGGCGATGCAGAACCGGGTGGCCGGGTAGGTCCCGATGCCCGGCCCGAAGGTGGAGAAAGGGCGGCCGCTTCCTACTGAGACCTCGAGGGCCCGCACGACCCGGCGGCGGTTGGACGGAAGCATCCGGGAGGCCGCCAGCGGGTCAATTTCACCCAGGCGTCGGTACAGGGCGGCGGTGTCGGGCTCGGCCTCCAACGCCGTGCGCACCTCGGGGTACCGGCCGGGCGGCGTCAGGCGGTCCACCACGGCCTGAAAGTAGAGGCCCGTGCCACCCACCAGCAGGGCCCGGGCGCCTCGCCCCTCGACCGCGGCCAGGGCCTGCTGGGCCGCCTCCTGGAAGCGGGCGACGGTGAAATCCTCGTCGGGGTCGACCAGGTCGAGGAGGTGGTGGGGGATCTCGGCCCGGTCGGCGGGCGACGGCTTGGCCGTGCCGATGTCCATGCCCCGGTACACCTGCATGGAATCGACGCACAGCACCTCCACCGGTGGCCCACCGCCCCCGGTGGACAGTTGCCGGGCCACCTCCAGGGCGACGGCGGACTTTCCCGATGCCGTGCAGCCGACCAGGGCCAGGTGGGGATACGGGGGCTCGCTCAGTCTGTCTCCTGCGCACCCAGTGTCAAAGCGCAACCACCGGGATACGGGTGCGGTGCCGGGGCCGGGCTGTCAGCTCGACCAGTTCACCGGTGAGGAAGTGGGGTGCGCCCCGGGTGATCCGGGCCCGCACGAACGTCCCGGTGGCCAGCGGCGCCTCGGCAGCCAGGTGGACCAGCTTGTTCTGACCGGTCCGGCCGCTCAGCACGGCCGGATCACGCTTGCTCGGGCCCTCGATGAGGACCTCTTCGATCCGGCCCTGACGGGCCTGGTGGTGGGCCAGGGCGCAACGTTCCACCACCACCCGCAGCCGGGCGAAGCGCTCGGCGATCACCTCGGGCGGCACGAACTCGGCGGACCGCTCGGCCGCCTCGGTTCCCGGCCGGGCCGAGTAGATGAAGGTGTAGGCGCTGTCGAACTGGGCCTCGGCCACCACCTCGAGGGTTCGCTCGAAGTCGTCGTCGGTCTCGCCCGGGAAGCCCACGATCAGGTCGGTGGTGACCGCCAGGTCGTCGACCGCGGCCCGGGCCGCGGCCAGGCGGTCGAGGTAACGCTCGGCCGTGTAGCCCCGGTGCATGGCGGCCAGGGTGCGGTCGCTGCCCGCCTGCAGGGGCAGGTGCAGGTGGGGGCAGACCGCCTCTTCCTCCGCCATGGCGGCGATGATGTCGGGCCGCAGGTCCTTCGGGTGGGGGCTCGTGAACCGGACCCGGCGGATCCCATCGACCCGTGCCACCGCCCGCAGCAGGTCACCGAACAGCGGCCGGGCCCGGGGCCTTTCGTCCGCCGTCCATTGTTCCCCGGCACGCGCCTCGGCGCCCCGCCACTCGGGATCGGTGCGCAGGGCCGAGGTCAGGTCCCGGCCGTACGAGTTGACGTTCTGACCGAGGAGGGTCACCTCGACCGTCCCGGCCGCGGCCAGGGCGGCAACCTCGTCGATGATCTGGCCGAACGGCCGGCTTATCTCGGCGCCCCGTACCGACGGGACGATGCAGAAGGCGCAGCTGTTGTCGCACCCGACCTGGATGGTCACCCAGGCGGCGTGGCCCAGCGCCCGGCGCACCGGTAGGGCGGAGGGGAAGAGTTCGTCGTCGGGGGGCGCCGCCTCCCAGATCTCCAGGACCGGGCCGTCCTGGCGGGCCTGCGCCAGCAGTTCGGCCGCTCGGCTGACGTTGTGGGTACCCCAGACGGCGTCGACCCATGGGGCCCGGCGCTGGATCAGGTCCCGGTCCTTCTGGGCCAGGCAGCCGGCTACGGCGATCTGCAGGTCGGGGCGGACATCCTTGGCCGCTTTCAACATGCCCAGGTTCCCGTACAGCTTGTTGTCGGCGTTCTCCCGGATGCAACAGGTGTTGAGCACCACCACGTCGGCGTCCTCCAGCCGGTCGGTCGCGACCATGCCGTCGGACTCGAGCAGGCCGGCCAGCCGTTCGGAGTCGTGCTCGTTCATCTGACATCCGAAGGTCCGGATCAAGTAGCGGCGGGACGGCTCCACAGGCACGAGGATACGTTGGTCCGATGACCGACGGCCGCGGGCTGGTGCTGGGCGCGCTCGACCCGTCGGCGCCCAACCCGTTCGGCCCGGCCAGCGCCATCCGCTCGGTGGTGGGCGAGCCCATCGTCACGGCGCTGTACCCGCGGACGCTGGTGATGGATGTCGCCCAGACGAGCATCGGGGCCGCGGTCGCCGACCACAGCCGATTCCAGCAGGAACCCGTGCACCGGCTCTGGGCCACCTCCGACGCGGCCCTGCGGCTGGTCTTCGGGCGGGGGCTCGAACCGATGGGGGCGGCCCGCCAGATCTACCGGTTCCATGACCAGATCAACGGCACAGGCGGGGACGGGCCCTACACCGCCCACGACGCCTCCCTCCTCCTGTGGGTCTGGGCCACGCTGGTCGACAGCTGCGACGTCGCCTTCACCCGCTGGGTGCGGCCCTACCGGCCGGGCGAAGCCGAGTCCTTCTACCAGGACATGGGCACCTTCGCCCGCTTCTTCGGGATACCCGAGGCGCTGATCCCCCCGGACCGGCCGGCGTTCTCGCGCTATCTGGACGGCATGCTCGACCACGACCGGCTGGGCGCCAGCGCCACCAGCGCCCGGCTGGCGCGGGAGATCCTGTGGTTCCGCCGGTGGTACGTCCCACCGCCGGCTATGGCGGCCATGCGGATTCTCGCCATCGGGACGCTCGACCCCCGACTGGCCGACCGCCTCGGGTTGGGTCTCACGCGGGTCGAGCAGCGGAGCTTTGACCGGCTTGACCGGCTGCTGGGCGGTCACTACTCCCGGCTGCCGTCGGGGCGGACCAGCCTTCCGTACTGTTACCTGACGGTGCGCCGGGCGGCCCACCGTGTGCAAAAGGTCATTTCAGGTTTTGGCGACGGGGTTATCGGCTAATTTCGCTGGTGAAGACCTTGATCGTCAAGGACTGGTCCGTGCTCGCTGAAGAGGTATGGCGCATCGAGGAGTTCGACTTCTCAGCGGAGTTTCCGACCGACCTGAGCCGGACGTCCACGCCTATTGACGGGAATCTCGTGGTTCACCGCCATCTCCGGCCTCTCTGGTTTCGCCGGCCTTTGGGGGCATGCCGTGCTGTCGGGTCGGGCCCGGCTGTCGGGAATTGCCCCGGTCTCGGGGCGGGCCCGGCTGTCGGGAGTTGCCCTCCGGTCCGGGACGACGGTCCGGTCGGCTCGTTCTGCTCCGCTCCAAGGAGGGCGTGGGCGCCGCGACGGACCGCGGCGTGACCGGCACCAGCGAACAGGACGTGGGCGACCACGTGCTTGGCCCGCCATCGGTGCGGGTCGGGCCCGACGGAGAACCGGTCAAGCGGCCGGGGCAGGTCGAGTACTGGACCGAGCAGTTGCGGGGGTTGCCTCGGGTCTTGGGGTTTCCGACTGACCGTCCCCGCCCCGCGGTACGGGGCGATCGGCGGGGGATGGTCGAGATGGGGGTGCCCGCGCCGGCCGTACGTGCGCTTGAGGCCCTGGGCCAGGCGCACGGGGCAACCCTGTTCATGACCCTGCTGGCGGTGTTTCAGGTGCTGCTGGCCCGGTACAGCGGCCAGGACGACTTGGCGGTCGGCGCGCCCGTTGCCCTCCCGACCGCGCCCTCGGCACGGGCCGAGCCGTCCGCCCGCCGACCGCCGGTCAACGTGGTGGTGCTGCGGGGCGATCTGTCGGACGACCCCAGCTTCGCCCACTTCGTCGCCCGGGTCAGAGATGCTGCGATCGGCGCTCAGGCCCACCGCGACATGCCCTTCGACCAGCTGGTCCAGCTGCTCGAACTGGGCCGCCCCCGTAGCTACCTACCGCTCATCCAACATCTGTTCGCCCTCCGAGACGGCCGTGACCGCTCCGTTGTCTCTGGTGCGCTGGGTGGGGCGCCACCCGTTGCCGTGGGTTTGGAGTCGGGGAGGGCGACGTTTGACTTCACGCTGGACCTGGTGCTGCAGGACGGGCAGGCCACCGGGGTGTGGGACTACGACACCGATCTGTTCGACCGGGCGACGGTCGAACGTCTGGCGTCGCATTTCCTCAAGCTCATCGCCCAGGTCGTGGCTCACGCCGACCTTCCGGTCTCCCAGCTCGAACTGCTCGCCCCGGCCGAGCGCGACCAGATCCTGGTGGCGTTCAACGACACCGCCCTCGACCACCCCGACCAAGCCATCCACCAGCTGTTCGAGCAGCATGCCGCCCGTCAGCCCGACGCGGTGGCGGTGACCGACTCGGACGGCTCGCTCAGCTACCGAGAGCTCAACGAGGCCGCCAACCGGCTGGCCCACCACCTCCAGGGCCTCGGCGTCGGAATCGAAACGCTGGTCGGCATCTGCTTGCCCCGAAGCTCGGCCATGGTTACCGCCATGCTCGGCGTGCTCAAGGCCGGCGGCGCCTACGTGCCCCTCGATCCCGAGTACCCCCCGGACCGGCTGGCCTTCATGCTCGACGACGCCGCCGCGGCCGTGGTCCTCACCCAGGCCAGCCTGCTCGACCGCCTCCCCCACCTCCGGGCGATGGGCTCCGGCCAGCCCGCGGCCGGTACCGGTCAGCGGGCTTCGGATGCCCGCTGCCGCGCACAGGTTGTTTGCCTCGACACCGATCGCGCCACCATCGCATCCCAGCCCGCCACCAAACCTGACTGCCCCGTTGGGCCCGAGAACCTCGCCTACGTCATCTACACCTCAGGATCAACCGGCCGGCCCAAGGGAGTGATGGTCGAGCACCGGAGCATCGTATCGCTCGTCACCTGGGGCGGCCGAACCTTCACCGACCGCGAACTGGCCGTCGTGGTGGCCTCGACCTCGATGTGTTTCGACCTGTCGGTGTTCGAGATCTTCACCCCGCTGAGCAACGGAGGATCGGTCTACGTCGCGGCCGACCTGCTGGCGGTGGACTGGCAACAAGCCCAACCGACCCTCGTCAACACCGTGCCCTCGGTCATGGCCGCCGTGCTGGCCCACCGCCCCCTACCGGCGTCGGTCACCACGGTCGTTCTGGCGGGCGAAGCGCTGGGAGCCGACCTGGCCCGCACCGTCCACGCCGCTACCCCCGCCGGCCACCCGCCCCGGCGCTTGCTCAACAGCTACGGCCCGTCGGAGACCACCGTCTACTCCACCGCCGCCGAGGTTGACGCCGCCACCGCCACCAACGGCACCATCGGCATCGGCCGCCCCGTCGCCAACACCAGCATTTACCTGCTCGACCGCCACCAATGCCCCGTCCCCATCGGCGTCACGGGCGAGATCCACATCAGCGGCGCGGGCGTCGCCCGTGGTTACCTGAACCGCCCCGAACTCACGGCCGAGCGCTTCGTCACCCTCCCTTTTCCCCAACCTCTCAGCCGCCACGCCACCCGAACCGCTTACCGCACCGGCGACTTGGCCCGTTACCGCCCCGACGGCACCATCGACTTCCTCGGTCGCGTCGACGACCAAGTCAAAATCAGGGGCTTCCGCATCGAACCGGCAGAAACTCGGGCCGCCCTCCTCACCCACCCAGACATCGCCGACGCCGCCGTGATCACCCGCGAAGACACGCCTGGCCAGCTGCGACTGGTCGCCTACATCGTGGGGAACCCCAACCCACGCGCCGGTGACAACTCCTCGAAGGAGAACGAGAGCGACCTCGTTTCTCGATGGCAGGCCGTCTACGACGAGTCCGACTCGCAGCTCGAGATCGCCGACCCAACCTTCAATACCGCCGGCTGGATCAGCAGCTATACCCACCAACCCGTTCCGGCGGAGGACATCGCCGAGTGGGTCGAGACGACCGTCGACTCCATCCTCGCCCGCCAACCGAAACGGGTGCTGGAAATTGGCTGCGGAACCGGTCTTCTTGCTCTGCGAATCGCCCCGCATTGCAGTGCCTACCTCGGAACTGACTTGTCCGCCTCGGTGCTCACGGGCCTCGAGCGCGAACTCGCCCGCCAACGGCTCCGCCACGTCCGACTCCTGCATCGGCCCGCGGACGACTTCGACGGACTCGAACCGGCCTCGTTCGACGCGATCATCATCAATTCCGTAATTCAGCATTTCCCGAACCTCGACTACCTTCTTCGAGTTCTCGCCGGGTCCGCCCGTCTCGTCGCTCCTGGCGGGTTCATCTTTCTCGGCGACATGCGCAGTACCACCAACCAGCGGATCTTTCACACGTCGGTCGAATTCACCAAGGCCCCCGCGTCCGTCACAGCGGCCGAACTACGCGACCGCGTCGATCGCCAGGTCAGGCAGGAGCCGCAGCTCGTCGTGGACCCAGCCCTTTTCGTCGAAATCGCGGGCGATTGGCCCAGCATCGGTCGGGCCACCGTCCAAGTGAGAAGAGGCCGCAGACACAATGAGATGACGAGCTTTCGCTACGACGTCGTGCTCACCGTCGGCGGCGAGGCTCCCGCGGCCGTTCCGCTTCCGACGTTGGGCTGGCGGGAACACCAGCTCACAGTCCCCACGATGCAGCAACTATTGGTGGACACCGAACCTGATTACCTGTCGGTGAGCGGGATACCTGACGCTCGCGCCATTGGGATGTGCCGGATGGCCGAAGTCATTGCTGCCGCGCCCGACGCCACCAGGGTCGGGGAGCTCAAAGCGACCGCGGCCGCGGTACTCCGAGAAGCCGAGGCCGGGGCGGTCGAGCCCGAGGATCTGTGGGCCCTCAGCGCCGTCGTTCCCTATGACGTCGAGGTGTGCCCGTCGCCGCGCCCCGACGGGTCGGTCGATGTGGTGCTGCGCCGCCATGGCGTTGCCCATGGCGTTGCCCATGGAGTTGCCCATGGAGTTGCCCAGAGCGGCTCGGTCGGCTCGGTCGGCTCGGGCGGCTCGGTCGGCTCCGTCGGCTCGATCGGCTCGATCGGCTCGATCGGCTCGGGCGGCTCGGGCGGCTCGGTGTCGCCGCTCGGCGGGGTCGGCAACGGCCGGCGGCCAGATTGGGGTCGGTACGCCAACAATCCGCTCGGGGTCGAGATGGCCCAGGCGCTTCTGCCCGACCTGCGCCACTGGCTGGCACAACGGTTGCCCGAATACATGATTCCGTCCGCCTTCGTCATCCTCGACACCCTCCCTCGGACGCCCAGTGGCAAGCTCGACCGCCAACGGCTCCCCGCCCCCACCGACCGGGTGGTGGCACCGGCGCGGGTGGCTCCTCGGAGCAGCACAGAACGGGCGCTGGCGACCATATGGGCTGAAGTGCTCGGGCTCGATTCGGTCGGGGTCACGGAGGACTTCTTCGAGCTCGGCGGCCACTCGTTGCTGGCCGCCCACATGGTGGCGCGGGCCGAGCGGATCTTCCGCCGGAAGCTCCCGCTCGCCCTCATATTGCAAGCGGGGACGATCGAGTCCCTGGCCAAGGTGCTTGATGAACCCGACCCAGGCGCAGCGTGGCGGACGGTCTTTCCCATCAGGACGGGCGGCTCACAGCTCCCCATCTTCTGCCTGCACGGATTGGCGGGCACCGTCACGGGTTATCGGGCCATCGTCCCTTACCTGGGCGATGACCAACCGGTCTATGGCATCCAATGCGTCGGCTTGGACGGAGAGCGGGTCCCCTACCACCGCATCGAAGACATGGCGGCCCATTACGTCGAGGAGGTGCAGGCCGTCCAACCTCACGGTCCCTATCTCCTGATCGGCATCTGCTTCGGCAGCCTCGTGGCATTCGAGATGGCCCACCAGCTGACGACCCAGAAGAACGCCGATGTGGCGCTGGTGGCCATGATGGATCCCACGCCGCTGCCCACCCGAACCCTCGGCGAGCAGCTGCGGAGGCGCTTTCGGAAGTTCCGCCAGCAAGGTGGGAAGGCACGACTGTATTTCCTGGCCGAGACGCTGGGACTCAGTGTCGAGATGGCCAACATGAAGGTGTGGCAGATGGTGGTCCAGCGCAGAGCGCAACGCGGGCAACCGGTACCGCGGCGAGCGTCGGCCATGGAGGCGGTGAACGCCCGGGCGACCGAGCTCTACGTCCCGCCAATCTACGACGGTCCGGTCATTGTCTACCGGTCCGAAGGACTTCGTACCCACGAGCATGAGAACAGGGCCTCGGCGTGGGACACCCTGGTGGGCGACAATGTCGAAGTGGTGGACGTTCTCGGCACCAGCCACAATTCGCTGTTCACCGAACCGCACGTCGGAACCATGGCCAGGCACCTGAGGGACGGCATCCAACGCGCCATAGACGCGGCCGCGATTTCACACCCGCGCTGAGGCCGAGTCCGGGCGACTCAGGGCGAAAATTCCACCACGGTGACCAGGTCCTGGTCGGACGAGCCGGCGGCGCCCCGCCCGAGCAGGGTGAATGCCGGTTGCTTCCGGCCGAATGATCGGGAGTACCAGCCCATAACCGGGTCGTCCTCACCCCGGTGAAGCTGCCAGTCCAAACCGGCCGGGAGCCGGACCGTGGCGGTGGCCGACCCGTTCTCGCGTGGCCACTGGAGCGTCGCCACATCCCCCTCCAGGGCCGCAATCACCGACGGCCCCAGATGAAACGCCAAGCGGCACGGGCGGGGGACGTCGCTTGACACGCGGTCCGTGATTGACAGCACCCGACGATTCCGATCGAGGTGCACGGTCCGCCCGTGAATGGCGGGCGGGTCGAGCGTCCGGTAGCCGTCGTGCTCCGCCGACCACGACTCGACGCCATCGTCAGTGTCCACGGCCACCTGCACGTCGGTCACCGATGCCGTTCGGACCCACAGGAACGGGCCGCCGGAGGTCGATTGATCGCGCCCGCCGAGTTCGAGGGTGTTGTGAGCCACGGTCGACCGGAAGTAGGCCCGCCATTTGGCTTCACCGTGATAGCAGTACGTACCGGGGTCGGCAAAGATGTCGATCCCCCCGTGACGCAACTCGACCGAGAGGGCGTCGGCGTGCCCGTGCGCGGCGATGGAGAGGTAGCCGTGCGGACCACCATCGCAGCGGCACCAGATCTCGGGCCCTTCGTTCTTGGTGGTCCGCAGCAAGGTGATGCCGGCATCGCCGAAGTGCGAACGGCGGCGGTTGGGCCGCGCCACCACCGTCGTCTCCGGGCTCGGCGGTGCGGCGAGGGTCGCCAAGGCGGAGAACAACGTGCTCCTGACGTCTTCCTTCGGCAACGCGGGCCACCAGTCGAGGGCGCCGTAGCGGCTGGCGCCCAAGGCGAGCAGCGCCTCCCAACGGCTGGCGTCGGGCCGGTCGAGTACGAGGGCCCGACCGTCGTCGCCATCGCCTTGCCTGGGCCCGACGAGGCGCTCATCGACGATGGCCGCGGCCGCGTCGACCATCTGGCACAGCCGCGCCGTCGTCGCTCGGCTGAGCGGATGGCCGGCCACGGCCGCTTCCAGCGACGCGACCAGCCCGAGCTCAGCGACGAAGCAGTGATACTCCGACGCCAGCTCGCGGTTTATCCCACTGGCGAAGGTGTTATTGGCCAGTTCCCGCTCCAGCCGGTCGGCCGACTGCTGCCGCCACCGGAGGCTCTCCGGGAACCAGGCGAATGCAGAACTGGCGCACAGCTGCCCGGCCGCCTCGGCGATGACGTGGTTGTTGGCCGACGAACCGCGGCTGACGAAGGCAGCCAGGTATTGCTGGTGCCAGAAGAGCTGCTGCACGGCCGATTCGTTGTCCTCGAAGAGGGCGGCGACACCCGACCAACCGTCGAGCAGGCGCCGCACCCACGTCCACGAGATCAGCCGGATGCCGAGCTCGATCCCGCTGGTCCAGTTGATCCCCGACAGGAAAGGGTTCTGCTGCCACCACGAGCACAATTGGCGTCCGACGACATCGGCATAGCGGTCGTCACCGGTCATGAAATACGCGGCTGAGAGCACTGTGAGGTGGTGGTGCCGGGACAATTCCCATACTTGCTTGACGTTGCCCGTCTCCTCCTCGGACCGCGGGTCTATCCGAAACGCGTAGGTGTCGGCGGGCGCCTGGCGCCCGCTGATCGGGTCGAGAAACCAGTCTGGTGCGACCAGGTCGTCGCGCGCCACGCCCAGGAACTCCCACCTGCCCGCGAGCAGTTCCTCGGCTGCATCTCGCAACGCCTGCCCGGCCGGCGTTTGCAGGACCGATCGAGCCTCCGCGGGCAGAGGTTTCGGAGGCGTGCGGGACAACACGGCGGGGGGCGCCGGTCGCCGCCGGGCATCCCCGCCAACCTGTCGACGGCGCCACAGCAGGTGTCGCGCCTGGTCTCGCAACCGCCACGCCATCTCCGCGGCCGACATCTGGCGGAGGCGCCGCCAGTACCAGCCCAAACCCGCCGGGTTCACACCGCTACGGGTCGACCGCTGACCTGACTCCTGGCGACCGCGAGCGTCGCTCGGGTGGTCGCCACCAGCGATTCGAGCGGGATCGGCATGGGGCCACCCGAGCGAACCGACGCCAGGAACTCCTCCAGTTGCTGACGCTGGCCCTTGTCGATCGTGGTGGCGACCCGGCGGGACCGGCGCCGCCCCACCCATACCGTCCCATGGCGAAAGTTGTCCAGTCGCGCCATGCGGCCGCCGGCCGCCACCTCCATGATCTCCTTCGGGTACCGCCGGTTGCCGTTGGTGGTGTACACCAAGCTGGCGACTGAATGGTCGTCAAAGCGAATGTTGGCGACCAGGTCGTCGGGAACCACCGTGCTCACGGCGCTGACCTCCACTGGACGAGCGTCGAGCCACCAGCTGAGGGTGTCGATGAAATGGCCCCCCTCTCCTTCGAACCGGGACCCCTCGCCCTCGGTGTCGCGGTACCAGCTGCCCGCATCGATGGGTCCGGCGTTGACCAAGTAGCGGAGCACCGACGGCGCCGCGGGCCGTCCGAACTTCGACCGCAGGTGAGTGAGGAGAGGCGCGAACCGGCGGTTGAACCCGACCATGAGGCGGTCGTTGCCAGTGGTGCCGATTGTGGCCTCCACCCGGTCGAGCTCTTCCGATGACAGGGCGAGCGGCTTCTCAACGAAGACCGTCTTTCCCCGCTCCAGAGCCTGGCAGACGAGGTTGGCGTGCGAGCGGTGCCGGGTGACGATGAACACCGCGCTGATCGAGTCGTCGTCGAGGATCGGCGCCAGGTCGGTCGAGGCGTGCAAAAAGCCAAAACGTCGCTGGGCGTTGACCGCGGAGAGAGAGGTGGTGGTGGCCACGTGGACCAACTCGATGTCATCGCGGCCGTGCACATGGGGCAACAGCATCGAGGACGCGTAGTTGCCCGCGCCGACGAAGGCCAGCCGGGTCGTGCCGCGCACCAGCGGCCGGCGGACCGCTGGACTAGCGGGCCGCTTGGGCTCCCGCTTCGGCTCTGGGGCCGGCGCCGGCTCCAGCGCCAGCCCGGATGTTTCCTGGTCGGGAGTGGGATTGGTCGGGGCGGCCCCGTTCTGGGCCGGTTCGGTCAGGGCGAGTGCTCGTTCGGGGTACTCGAACAGGAAGCCGACGCCTCGAAGCTGACCCGAGGAGAGCTGGTCGTACACGCTGACGGCCTCGGTGACGGGGAAGAGGGCCGAAACCAGTGGGTCGATCGACAGGCGACCACGGCTGACCAGGTCCAGGAAGCACGCCAGGTTGCGCCGTTCCGTCCAGCGGACGTATCCGGGCGGATAATCGACCCCGTCGACCTCATAGCGGGGGTCATAGCGCCCCGGTCCGTAGGATCGGGAGAACCGGACATCGAGCTCTTTCAGGTAGTAGTCATTCCACGGGAGGTCGAGACGGCACTTACCGATGTCGACCACCCGGCCCCTGTCCCGGGCCAGGCGGGAGGCGATGTTGACCGGGTCGTTGGAATCACCCCCGGCCGCCAGGAAGACGTGGTCAGCCCCGATCCCGGCGCTGGCCGTGGCAAGGTGGCGCTCCACCTTCGCGATGCCATCGTCGGTGGGCGGCGCGCACGCCAGGGCGCCGGCCGACTCGGCCATTCGGCTACGATCGTCGACCGGATCCAGCCCGACCACCGCCACCCCGGCGGCCACGAGGAGCTGCACCAACAACTGCCCGATCAGGCCCAGCCCGATGACACACGCCGTCTCACCCAGCTGAACCTCGGCCCGCCTGACTCCTTGCATGGCAATGGCCCCGACGGTCGCGAAGGCGGCCAGCTTGGGATGGACGCCGTCGGGCACGGGCACACAGAGGTTGGTCGGGACCCAGTTCAACTCGCCATGGAGGGCGTGCTCGTTGCCCGCACATGCGACCGGCTGCCCGACCTTGAAGTCGTGAACGCCGGCTCCGACGTCGACGACGATCCCCGACAGCGAATATCCGAGCGGCGTGTACGAGTCGAGCTTGCTCATCGCCTTCTGGTAGGCGGCGGTGGGGCCGACTTGGGCGACCGTCTCGACGACCTTCCTGACCTGATCAGGACGGGCTCGGGCCTTCCCCAGCAACGACAGCTTCGCTTCCGTGACCTTCATGAGTTCTGTGCCCACCGAAATGAGGGAATACCGGGAGGCGACCAGGACGCCCCCGGGCTTGCACGCCGGCGGCGGGACGTCGATCACCGAAAGTTCGCCCGAGCGGTAGTTCTGTACTACTAACTTCATCAACTGTCCTTCCAACGGCAGCCCGATCGAGCACGACTGTCAGGCGCCGAGCGCCCATGGGGGCGTCATACACCACGACCACCCGGGAGCGTAAGCCACAACCGACGCCCTGTCGTGCCGCCACGCCGGCGTCGAGCCCGCGGTCCCGGTCACGGTCACGGTCACGGTCACGGAGCTCGACGCCGGTTAGCCGACCCTGATGTCGTCCACAAACACCGTGCTTCCAGCGACGCCAGAGCTGTTGACCAGATCCACTCCCACAAAGGCAGTGCCCGCGGGCGCGTTGACGACCGCGGTTCCCTGGGTCCATGTGGCGCTCAGCGCCGGAATGGTGACGGTGTTGGTCTGCAACACACCACCTGACGCATTCCGGAACGTCACCTGCATGGTGGCCCCCAGGCTGCTCGACGAGGTCGTCTTGGCCCAGAAACCGAGCGTCTTGCTCCCCGCCGTGGCCGCGAATCCAGGCCAGTTGTTGAGCGTGACGCCCCAGGCGCCCCCCACGGTGAGGCCGATCGCCAGGCTATGGGTGCCACCGTGGGCCTGCGCGGTCGACTGAGCCGCCGTGGCGTTGAACCAGGCCGCCCAGTGCCCGAGCGAACCCTCGAGGGTGGCGGTGTCGGCGTCAAGGGCGTTGGTGCTGGGCGGAGGAGGCGGAGAGAGGGCCGAGAGCGCTCCGTTGACGACCAGAAGGTCGTCCAGGAAGAGCGAGTTGCCCGCCGCCCCCGATCCGTTGACCAGGTCGAGCCCGACGTACTCGGTACCCGGCGGTGCCGTCACTACCGTGAACGCCTGCTGCCAGGTGCTCGTCAAGGTCCCCGTGCTGACCTTGTCGGTCTGCAGGACATTGCCGTAGGCGTCCAGCCACGTCGCCTGCATGGTGGCCATCAGACTCGTTCCCGAGCCCGCCCTGGCCCAGAAGCTCAGGGACTTGGTGCCCGCTGTCTCGGGAAAGTAGGGATAATTGTTGAGCGTCACGCCCCAACCATTCGGCGCCGTGATCCCGACTTGGAGGCTGTGGGTCCCGCTGTGCGCCTGGGCCGTCGACTGGGCGATGTTGGCCGAGAACCACGGCGCCCAATGGCCCGTGGATCCGGCTGTCCCTTCCAGCGTTGCGGTGTCGGTGTCCACGGCATTGTCAGCCACCGTCATGTCGTCCAGGTAGATGGTGTTGCCGTTGACCCCGGTCGAGTTCACCAGCGCGAGGCCGACATACACCGTTCCCGCCGGGGCGTTCGAGAGCAGGAACCCTTGCCGCCAGGTGCTGGTAAGGGCAGGAATCGTCACGTTGTCGGTCTGAATCACTGCCCCGCTGCCGTCCCGCCACGTCACTTGCATGGTCGCGGCCAGACCGCTGCCGGAACTCGACATTCCCCAGAAGTTGAGGACCTTGGCGCCGACATGGGCCGGGAAGTACGGGAAATTGTTCAGCTGAACGCCCCAGCCGCCGCCCGCGGTGACATTCACCTGGAGGCTATGGGTCCCCGTGTGGGACTGCGCTGTGCTCTGGGCGATGGTCGTCGAGAACCAGGGCGACCAGTGCCCGATTGAACCCTCCAATGTTGCCGTGTCGGAGTCCAGGGCGTTGGCGGTCGGCAGCGACGTCAGGGTGCTGAAGGAGTCCTGGTTGTAGGGAGCCGCCCGCCAGGTGTCCCAGTTGACTTGGTAGCCTTGCGAGAATACGTCGAAGTTCCAGTTGCCGATGTACTTGTTGTTCTGGAAATGATTGTTTTGGTTGAAGGTAATCGCCTTCTGAACCGTATCGCCGAGATAGGGCGACCAAGTGGGCGTTGAACCGGTCTGGGAGAACATCGCGTTCTCTCCGCAGCGGGTGTTCGTGCACCCGAGCGCGTCAGTGTCGATGCGGAACGTGTTGTCGTGCACGAACACGTTCTGCGTCTTCCAGCGGCAGTCTGAGACGTAGGGTGCCTTGCTGATCGTGCCCTGGACACAGGTGTCCACAGTTGCCACGCCGGCAATCGGGCAGAAGCCCGGCGCGGTGTTGCCGACCGAGTTGCAGAATCGATTCGCATCCTCCCACAAGGTGACGCCGCCCCAGTTACCGTCAAAGTTGTTACCCGAGATCTCAAACGTGGAATATTTGCCGCCAAAGAGGCGACGGTCGCCACCGCTTTCTGAGATATAGACGGCGGCCTGCGGGAACGTGTCGTTGTGGGCGTTAAGTATCCGGCCCTTGACTATCGCGTTGTTGAGGATGTTGTTGTTGCTGATGAAGGCGTTGTAGCTCGTCTCGAAGAAGATGGCTTCGTCGTCATTGTTGTTGATGTAGTTGCCCTGAATGAGGTAGCCGATCGCGTTGGTGTCGGCCCATATACCCGCAGTCTTGTTGTCGTGAATCCAGTTGTTGGTGATCGCCGCGTTGGTAACGCCGAACACCTTCATACCGCCTGTGCAACCACAGGACTTGTCCAGGGCGTGGGGGCCCGTCTCGTTGAAGCTGAGCTCGTTGTGGTCGATTGTGACATTCGACACCCCAGTTAGACCGTTGATTCCCGATTGCCCGTTGCGCGTTACGCAGTTGTAGCGGACTACCCCATTGGATCCGACGTTCAGACCCACCGTGTTGTTGTCCTGGATCGAGTTGAACTGAATCAACCAGTTGGCGCCGGAGTCATGATTGACGGCTGCTTCGTTTCCGGGGGACGCAAAATTCTGGATGGTCAAATACTCGATCGTCACGCCGATCGCATGCTGGGTGAACGCGAACAGATTTAGGCCTTGACCGTCGAGGATGGCTCCCGGAGCCCCGATGTAGACGTTGTTGTCCTTGGGGATGGCCTGATCGAACTGGCCGGTTCCAAAGGTATGGACCCCCGGTGTCAGCCAGAAGGTGGTTCCCGGAGGCGCGGCCTGAGTCGCCGTCTCGAGATTGGTGTTCACATCCACCACCACCGACCCCGGCGGCTGGGTAGCGGGTCCGCTCAGGAGTGCGGAGCTCCCGCAGATTTGCGCTGGTGGCGTCCTCGGGTAGCCAGACGGTGCGGCGTTGGCCTTGGCCCCGGCCGGCTTAGCCGGGGCAGGCCTGGCCAAGACTGCAGGCACCGGAGCCGCCCCGGCCATACCGCCGGTCATTCCCGTGGCCAAGCCGCTGAGCATACCGACGAGGATCACTGACACGAGAGCCGTACTTGGCCGGCGATTCATAAGAGCCCCTTTGGACGACCGAGGAGTACGGCGCAAATCTGCTTTCCCGCGCGCCATTGGACGACGCTGCCGCAACGCGACAGTGTAGACGAACCGTTCGGATCAGTCAAGACTTCCAAAGCGGCCATATTCCCGGCCCGATCCCGGGCGCAGCCGGGCGGGCGGGAGCTGACGCCATGGGGCGCAAGATTCTCGTTTGTTCGCTCGACCTATACCGTGATTTCGCAATAAATCGCTTTGTCTTTTGTGACCGGCGCGTCCACTTCACTAACCCATTCTTCGTCTTCGCCACGACTCGTCGCTCCCAGTCAAACAAGGAAATCTGAAAGGGTCTATCTCCTCACATCGGGACAGTCCGCCCTTGAGATTTCTCATAATCAGGCGCGGAGCTTGTGTCGCCCGTTGCGGTGCCGATGCACCTTGCGTCAACAAGTCCCAGCGGCGGATCACTCGATTGCTCCCCGCTCCGACGACCTTTGAGAGGAAATCATGACGACC
This sequence comes from Actinomycetota bacterium, assembly GCA_030947025.1. Taxonomy (GTDB): domain Bacteria; phylum Actinomycetota; class Acidimicrobiia; order Acidimicrobiales; family Palsa-688; genus JALYXV01. The sequence goes on from JALYXV010000294.1 coordinate 25,258, forward strand.
GCCCGGACCATCGACAAGCGTCGCCACTGTCGGATGCTCACGGCCGTCACAATCGGGGCTCTGGCCTGGGCGGCACCGTTCATGACGATGTCGGCCTGGGCGGCAGCCACCAACCCGGCGGCACTGTCCAAGCCGGCGGCAACAGCCGCCCCGGCCGGGGCGGCCGGGTTTCCGGTGGTGCCCCCGGTGGCGGTATGCGGTAACAGCCAACTCCTCACCGGGCCCGCGGTCGCCCCGACCG
>JALYXV010000305.1 GCA_030947025.1 Actinomycetota bacterium
GGTTTCACCCGAGCGCCTGGCGCGCCCGGGCCTGGCGGCGGCCCTGGTGCCGGTCGCGGCGGTCCTCCTTTCGGCGGACGGGGCGGTCGGCCCCCCCAGCGGCGCGGTCAGCGCCGCCGCAGGCGCAACTTCGAGGAGCTGGAAGCGCAGGAGCTGACGCGGTACACGCCGTCGGATGCGCCGATCCCCGAGGGCGAAGTGATCATCGAACGCGGTTCGACCGCCCAGGAGGTCGGGCCCAAGCTCAACCGCTCAGCCGCCGACGTGGTGCGCTTTCTCTTGCAGCAAGGCGAAATGGTGACCGCCACCATGTCGCTCAGTGACGACATGATCGAGCTGTTCGCGGCCGAACTGCAAGCCAACATCCGCCTGGTCGACGCCGGGGAGGAGAAGGAGGCCGAACTCCAGGCCAAGTACTTCGACGACGACGAGGAGGAGGACGAGACGCTCTTGCGGCCCCGGCCGCCGGTCGTCACGATCATGGGTCACGTCGACCACGGCAAGACGCTCTTGCTCGATCGCATCCGCGAGACCAACGTGGTCGCCAGCGAGGCCGGTGGGATCACCCAGCACATCGGCGCCTACCAGGTCGACTACCACGGGCAGCTCATCACCTTCATCGACACGCCCGGCCACGAGGCCTTCACCGCCATGCGTGCGCGGGGCGCCGAGGTCACCGACATCGTCGTGCTGGTAGTGGCAGCCGACGACGGCGTCATGCCCCAGACGGTCGAGGCCATCAACCACGCCAAGGCGGCGGACGTACCGATCGTCGTGGCCATCAACAAGATCGACCGCGAAAATGCCGACCCCACCCGGGTCCAGCAACAGCTGTCCGAGCTCGGGCTGGTCCCCGAGCAATGGGGCGGGGACACGATCATGGTCGAGCTCTCGGCCCTGCAGCGGGTGGGGATGGACGAGCTACTCGAGCAGCTGCTGCTGGTGGCCGAGCTCGAGGAGCTACGCGAGAACCCTGAGGGCCGGGCCCGAGGCATCGTCCTCGAAGCCAATCTCGACGTCGGTCGGGGCGCCGTGGCCACTGTCATCGTGCAGAAGGGAACCCTCCGGGTTTCCGATGCCATCGTGGCCGGGGCGGCCTGGGGCCGGGTCCGAGCCCTGATCGACGATCAGGGTGACGCGGTCAAGGAGGCGCTCCCCTCGACGCCGGTCCAAGTGCTGGGCTTTGACGAGGTGCCTGCGGCCGGAGACGAGTTCCGGGTGACCATCAAGGAGAAGACAGCCCGGGACATCGCCGAGTTGCGTGAGCAGCGCTACCGCTCCGCCGACCTGCGCAAGACCTCGTCGGCGACGGGCGCGGGCGCCAAGTTGGAAGACATCTTCGAGCAGATCCAGCGGGGCGAGACGGCCACGCTCAACCTGGTGCTCAAGGCCGACGTGCAGGGGTCGTTGGAGGCGGTGACCGAGAGCCTGCGCAAGTTGGAACGCGATGAGGTGAAGCTGGCTTTCATCCACCGGGCGGTCGGAGGCATCACCGAGAACGACGTGACCCTGGCGGCCGCGTCCAACGCCACGATCATCGGATTCAACGTGCGCCCCGAGCGCAAAGCCCGCGATCTGGCCGAGGCCCAAGATGTCGAGATCCGGACCTATGAGATCATCTACAAGCTCCTCGAAGACATCGAGAGCGCCATGGTCGGCATGCTCACGCCGGAGTTCGAGGAGGTCATCACGGGTGAGGCGGAGGTCCGGGAAGTGTTCCGGATCCCCCGCGTCGGCGCGGTGGCCGGTTGCGTGGTGCGCAGCGGTGTGATCACCCGAGGCTCCAAGGTTCGCTTCCTGCGCGAAGGGGTCATCATCTGGAAGGGCGCCATCACGTCGCTGAAGCGCTTCAAGGACGATGTCCGCGAGGTGCAGGCAGGCTTCGAATGCGGCATCGGGCTCTCCAACAACCAGGATCTCCGCGCCGGAGACGTCATCGAGACCTTCGACGTGCGGGAGATTCCCCGCACCTAACCACAACGGTCTCGTGCACGCCGCCGCCGTCCGCTTCGATCTCCGTCTGCCCCACGCGCACTCGCTGAAGGACAAGCGCGCCATCATCCGGCCCATTCTCGAAGGATGCCGGCGGCGATATCAGGTCGCTGCGGCCGAGGTTGATCACCAGGACGCCTGGCAACGGGCGGGGTTGGCGGTTAGTGCCGTCTCAGGGACGGCGGGGCACGTGTCCGACGTGCTCGACCAGGTCGAACGTTTCGTGTGGTCATTTCCCGAGGTCGAGGTCATTGGCGCCGAGCGGCGCTGGTTGGAGGACGCGTGATGGCAAAGACCCGCCGCGGGCGGCGCGCCAGAGTCGACCGCCGCCTCCCGAACGCCCCGGTACGGCAGTTCGCCCGTGCCGCCCGGGTCAACGAGGTGCTGCGGGAGGTGCTGGCCGAGGCGATCGAACGGATGGCCGACACCGACGAACGCCTCACCCTGGTCACCGTCACCGGTGTTACTTCGGACCCCGACCTCCGCTACGCCACCGTGTTGTTCGCCTCCTTGAGCGACGACGCCCACGCCGCCCTGACCGAGTCCCGGCTGCGTCTGCAGGGCCTCATCGCCAGCCAGGTCCGGCTCAAGCGCACCCCGCAACTGGCCTTCCGGATCGATCCTGCGGTATCAACAGGGCAGCGGGTCGAGGAGATCCTGCGGCATATTCGGGATGACGGGGCCGTACCCGGCCGTGAAGGGGGACAGGATGACCAGTAGCCGGCCCGGTGGTGCCGGCCAGGGCATGGACGGCGCCATCGCCGCCGCCGCCGATCTGATCTCGGGAGCCGGTCAGCTGGCGCTGGCCTGTCACGCCGCCCCCGACGGCGATGCCCTGGGCAGCATGTTGGCCCTCCACCATCTGGCCTTGGCCCATGGCATGCCCTCGGTGGCGTCGTGGCCCGAGCCGTTCGTGGTGGCGCCGCATTACCAGTTCCTGCCCGGGCTCGACCTGGTGACCAAGCCGGCCGACTTCCCAACCGAGCCCGAGGTCATGGTGACCTTCGACTGCGGATCAGTGCGTCGTCTGGGGGAGCTGGCCCCGATCGCCGAGTGGTCCCGGTCGGCGGGACGGTTGGTGGTGCTGGACCACCACGCGTCCAACGACCGCTACGGCTTTATCAACGCCGTGGACCCGAGCGCGGCGGCCACAGCGGTCGTCGTGCGCCGGTTGGCGGCCCAACTCGGTTGGGCTCTCAACCGCAACGCGGCCATCTGCCTGTACACCGGCTTGGTGACCGATACCGGCCGGTTCCAGTACGACAACACCACGCCCGATGTGTTCGCGCTGGCCCACGAGCTCTCCGAGTTCGACCTGCCGATCTGCGACATGTCCCGCCAGCTGTTCGAGGAGCACCGCTTCGCCTATTTGAAGCTGGTCGCCGCCTGTCTCGCACGGGCGGAGTTGGATACCGACCTGCACTTCGTGGCGACCTGGGTCACGGAGGAGGACTTCCGCCGCTTCGACGTTTCCATCGAGGAGACTGAAGGCCTGATTGACCTGGTGCGCCGGGCCGGGGAGGCCGAAGTGTCCTGCGTGCTGAAGGAGGCGGCCGACGGTGTCCGGGTCTCCCTGCGGGCGTTGGCCCACACCGACGTGGGCGCCATTGCCACCCAATTCGGCGGCGGCGGCCACCGGTTCGCGGCCGGCTTCACCAGCCCAGGGACGGTGGCCGAGGTACTGGCCGACATCCGGGCTGCTCTGGCCGCCTGTGGCTGACCCGAGGCCACGGCTGCCCGCGTTCTACGGCGGGCTCCTCGTGGTCGACAAGCCGGCCGGCTGGACCAGCCACGACGTGGTGGCCCGCTGCCGCAGGGTCTTCGGGCTGCGCAAGGTGGGCCACGCGGGCACCCTTGACCCGGATGCCACGGGCGTCTTGCTGGTCGGGCTGGGCACGGTCACTCGGCTCCTCCGCTTTCTCTCCGGCCAGCCCAAGTCGTACCGGGCCGAGGTAGTGCTCGGCGTGGCCACCAGCACGCTCGACGCCAGCGGGGAGGTCACGGGGCGCTGGGACATGGGTTCGGTGACGCTGAACGACGCTCGCGCAGCCACTGCCGCCTTCACGGGCACCATCGCCCAGATCCCTCCCATGGTCTCGGCCGTCCATGTGGGCGGCCGCCGCCTCCACGAGCTGGCACGTGAAGGCATCGAAGTGGAACGAGCGGCCCGGACGGTAACGGTCACACGGTTCGACCTCGACGGCCTCGTTGCACCGTCAACCGAAGGCGAGGTCGGTCCCGTGTTCAGCGCCGCGGTCGACTGCTCGACGGGGACCTACATCCGGAGCCTGGCGGCCGATCTCGGTGCCGCCCTCGGTGGGGGAGCGCACCTTCGGAATCTTCGGCGTACCGCTGTCGGCCCCTACACCCTGGCCGACGCCGTGCCGCTGGACGACATCTCCCTCGCCGCGGTGCGGCCCCCACAGGACGCACTGCCCGGAATGGCCGCGGTGGCAGTTGGTGAGCCCCTGGTGGCGGCCGTGGGTCATGGCAAGGTGCTGGCCCCGGCTGAGCTTGGCGTCAATGGCGATGGCCCGTGGGCCATTCTGAGTCCGGAAGGTCGGCTGCTGGCGGTCTACCAAGCCTGCCCCGACGGCCGGGTGAAGCCCGCGGTGGTCCTGGCCGCCGCCGACCCGACCGAGGCAGTCGATCCGGTCGGCCCGATCGACACGGTCGACCCGATCGGCGCGGTCGACCCGATCGACGCGGTCGGTCGATCGGGGTCGGGTCCCCGATAGCCTCGGATGGGATGGAGGTCCTGGAGGACGGCGAGCGCGCCTCGGCCCACGGTTGTGTGGCGACCATTGGTGCGTACGACGGCGTCCATCTGGGCCACCAACACGTCATCGGCCAGGTCCGGGCCATTGCGGCCGACCTCGCCTTGGCGTCGGCCGTTGTCACATTCGACCGCCACCCGGCGACGGTGGTGCGGCCCCAATCGGCTCCCAAGCTGCTCACCGACCTGGACCAAAAGCTTGAGCTGCTGGCTGGTGCCGGCGTCGACTGCAGCCTGGTCATCCGGTTCGACCAGACCCGCTCAGAGGAGTCGGCTGAGGACTTCGTCACGACCGTGCTGGCCGACCAGCTCCACGCCCGGGCCGTTGTGGTCGGGCAGGACTTCCATTTCGGACATGGCCGCCGAGGCGACGTCGGGCTGCTGACGCGAATGGGCATGGAGCTGGGTTTCGAGGTTCGGGGCCTGGACCTGGTGGGAGCCGGCGGCGACGGCGGTCCGCCCGTCTCGTCGACGCGGATCCGCCAACTTCTGGCCGAGGGTGGGGTGGAGGCGGCCTCGGCCATGCTCGGGCGCGACCACGAAGTCCGGGGCGAGGTGCAGCGGGGTGACGGGCGAGGCCGGGAGTTGGGCTTCCCGACCGCCAACGTGGCTGTTCCGGCCGATATCTGCCTGCCCGCCGATGGGATCTACGCGGGCTGGTACCGGCAACCGGGGGGCGAGACCCGCCCGGCCGCGATATCGCTGGGCCGGCGCCCCACCTTCTACGATCGGGTGGCCGGGTCACTGCTTGAGGCCTATCTGCTCGACTTTGACGGCGACCTGTATGACCAGCCGGCCGCGGTCAGCTTCCACAGCCGCATCCGGGCCGAGGAGCGCTTCGAATCCGTTGGCGAACTCGTGGCCCAGATAGACCGCGATGTCACCGCCACCCGCCAAGCCCTGGCCCGCTGATCCCTCTGTGTCAGTTGGTGTGGCACGACGGTGGGAACACATTCTTGTGCCGCGTTCAGGCGCCGTGACGAGGATTGCGACGGGTCGGCCCGCGTCGCTAGTCGTCGTTGGCGCGGCGGTCGATCGCTCGAGCCCGCTTGCGGTCGCCCTGGCGGCGCTTTTCCCCAATTCGTCGCTCTACCGCCGACTTACTGGGACGGGTGGGCCGGCGGGCCCTCTGGACCTTGAGGGCTCCGGCCAGGCGTTCCGCCATCCGGGCCAGGGCCAGCTCCCGGTTCCGCGTCTGGGACCGCTCGTCGCTGGCCACCACCCGCACGATGGGGCCGAATCGGTCCAGCAGGCGGGCCCGTTGGTGGAGACCGAGGGAAGGCGAGGCTGCGATGTCGAAGCGGAGCTCGACCCGGGTGTTGGACGTGTTGGCGTGCTGACCGCCGGGCCCACCGGAACCGGTGAACCGCCACTCCAGCTCGTCGGCCGGTATCGCAAGAGACCTGGTCACTTGCAAGCTTTCTCCGGCCACACGGTCAAGGTACCGGCTGCTGCTACCATGGGACCTGCGCTGTGGCGTCCGCTGGAGCGCGTCGTACCAATAAGGAATCATGTTGCATGCCTGACAAAGCTGCCACGATCGCCACTTACCGCCTTCACGAGACCGACACCGGCTCCCCCGAGGTCCAAGTGGCGATACTCAGCGAACGCATCGCCCACCTCACGGAGCACCTCAAGGTGCAGAAGGGCGATCATCACACCCGCCGAGGGTTGATGAAACTGATCGGTCGGCGCCGTCGGCTGCTCGATTATGTGCGTGCCAACGATGTCGAGCGCTACCGCGAGCTGATCGCCAAGCTCGGCTTGCGGCGGTGACAGCTTTCGCAGGGCGGCCATCCGGCCGCCCGTGTCGCGTAAAACCCAGCACCACCAGAACAACCAAGCAGTAACCAAGCGGCCTATGCGGTCAGCTGCCAGTCGAAGACCACCGAGGCAATCGGCCCCCCGGCCCACCCGTTCCAGTCCGGTGCTCTCCGACTGGGAACTGGCCCTCGCCGCTCCAACCAAGATGGCCCGCGGGTGCGGGCCACGAAAGGAGCGTTCCCATGGGGGATGCCAGTTCCACTTCCGGCCACTCCACTTCCGGCCACTCCACTTCCGGCCACAATGCAGCCGCCCCGATCACTGTCTCGGACAAGATCTCAGGGTCCGACCGGACGCTTAGCTTCGAAACCGGCCTGTTAGCCCAACAATCCCAGGGTGCGGTCGTCGCCAAAATCGGCGAGACCGTCCTGCTGGCCACGGCCAATGCCGCCAAGGACGTCCGGGAGGGGATCGATTTCTTCCCCCTGACCGTCGACGTGGAGGAGCGGATGTACGCGGCCGGGAAGATCCCCGGCTCGTTCTTCCGCCGGGAGGGGCGACCCACCGACCAGGCCATCCTGACGGCCCGGCTCATCGATCGTCCCCTCCGGCCCTCGTTCAAGGAGGGCTACCGCAACGAGACCCAGGTTGTTGCCACCATCTTGGGCGCCGACCAGGAGAACCCGCACGACGTGCTGGCCATCAACGCGGCCAGCGCAGCACTGATGCTTTCGGGTATCCCGTTTGAGGGACCGCTGGGCGCGGTGCGCATGGCCTATTCGACCGAGGGCGAGTGGATCGGCCACCCGACCTACCAGCAGGGGGACGCTTCGACCTTTGAGCTCGTCGTGGCGGGGCGCCAATTGGACTCTGAGGGCGGCGACGTCGCCATCATGATGGTCGAGGCCAGCGGTACCGAGAAGGCGTGGCAGTACTACCAGGACGGGGCGCCTCACGTAACCGAGGAGATCATCGCCGACGGCCTGGAGGCCTCCAAGACCTGGATTCGCGAGTCCATCGAACTGCAGCGCCAGCTGGTCGCCCAGGCGGGGGTGCATTCGCCCATCCCGTACGTTCCCCAGTTCGACTATGGCGACGACGTCATGGCGCGGGTGGCTTCGGTAGGAACGCACCTGATCTCGAAGATCACCACGATCACCCAGAAGGCGGAGCGCAACGACGCCACCGACGAGGCGACGCGCGAGATCCTGGCGTCGCTGGCCGATGAGTTTCCCGGCCGCGAGCGAGAGATCAAGGCTGCGGTCCGCTCACTCACCAAGAAGCTGGTCCGCCAGCGGATCGTGGAGGAGGGCGTGCGTATGGACGGCCGGGGCCCGACCGACCTCCGACCGCTGTCGGCGTCGGTAGGGGTCATCGCGACGGCCCACGGATCCGGCCTCTTCCAGCGGGGCGAGACCCAGGTGCTCAACGTGACGACCCTCGGCATGCCCCGCATGGACCAGTTGCTCGACACCATCGGCATCGATGACAAGAAGCGGTACATGCACCACTACAACATGCCCCCCTACGCCAACGGCGAGGTGGGCCGGGTGGGAAGCCCAAAGCGCCGCGAGATCGGACACGGCCTGCTGGCGGAGCGGGCCCTGCTCCCGGTCGTGCCGCCCATCGAGGAGTTTCCTTACGCCCTGCGCCTGGTATCGGACGTGCTGGCCTCGAACGGCTCGACGTCGATGGCATCGGTGTGCGGGTCGACCCTGTCGCTGATGGATGCCGGCGTTCCCATCAAGGCTCCGGTGGCGGGTATCGCCATGGGCCTGGTGCATGTGGACGGCAACTACACCACCTTGACCGACATCCTCGGGGCCGAGGACGCCTTTGGCGACATGGACTTCAAGGTGGCGGGGACATCGGAGTTTGTTACCGCCCTGCAGCTGGACACCAAGATCGACGGGCTTCCGGCCGAGGTGCTGGGCGCCGCGCTCCGCCAGGCGCGCGAGGCCCGGTTGAAGATCCTCGAGGTCATGCATGACGCCATCGCCGAGCCGCGGCTGTCGGTGCGGGATACCGCGCCCAAGATCGTGAGCCTGGAGATCCCCATCGACAAGATCGGCGAGGTGATCGGGCCTAAGGGCAAGGTGATCAACGCCCTGCAAGCCGAGACGGGCACCGATATCGCGGTCGACGACGACGGGCAGATCGGCACGGTTACCATCGCGGCCCGCGACGGCGCCGCGGTCGAGGAGGCCCGGCGCCGGATCGAGCTGATCCTCGACCCGCCCAAGGCCGAGATCGGGGCGATCTACGTCGGCAAGGTGGTCAACATCACCAAGTTCGGGGCATTCGTCAACATTCTCCCGGGGCGCGATGGTCTGCTCCATATCTCCAAGCTGGGCCGGGGCAAGCGGATCGACCGGGTCGAGGACGTGGTCGATCTGGGCGACGAGATCAATGTCCGGGTCGACGACATCGACCCCCAAGGCAAGGTGTCGCTCAGCGTGGTGGGCGAAGATGGTGCTGAGGGCGGCTCGGGTTCGTCCAGTGGCGGCGGCAGCGGCTCGTCGGGTGGCGGCTTCGGCGGTCGTGACCGTGGTGATCGTGGGGATCGCGACCGCGGTGATCGCGGTGATCGCGGTGATCGCGGTGATCGCGGTGATCGTGGGGATCGCGACCGCGGTGACCGGTTTGGGGGCGGCGGGGCCGGTGAGCGCGTTGGCTCGGCCTCGGCCTCGGCCTCAGGCTCAGGCTCAGGCTCGGGCTCACGCGGGGATGCCCGGGGCGAGTCCCGCTCCGGCGGCTACGGCGGAAGCAGCGGAAGCGGCGGCGGAAGCGGCGGAAGCGGCGGAAGCAGCCGGAGCAGCGGCGGGGGCGATTCACCCGACATAGCCGTCCTCTCCTTCGAGGAGTCCTGGGAGGACGAGGCGAGAGCCACCTTCGGCGATCTCGGCCCGTCAATCGCGGGTGGAACCCCGGCCGACAGCGATCGGGACGCGCCCCGGCGCAACCCCCGGCGCCGCCGGTAGCGGGCGCCGCCTTCGTTGTCCCTCGCCACAACTCTGTCCGCCACGAGGCTTGACTGCGGGCTGACCGTCGTCACCGAGCCCATGTCCGACGTGCGCTCGGTGGCGGTCGGCTTCTGGGTGGGCACCGGATCTCGGGATGAAACCGGCCAGCTGGCCGGTGCCTCCCACTTCCTCGAACACCTCCTGTTCAAGGGCACCGACACACGCTCGGCCCGTTCGATTGCCGAGGCGGTCGACGAGGTGGGCGGCGACATCAACGCCTTCACCACCAAGGAGTACACGGCCTTCTACCTGCGGGTGCTGGCCGATGCCCTCGAGACGGGCCTCGACATCCTCTGCGACATCATGTGGCGGCCTGCGTTCCGTCCCGCTGAAGTCGAGGCGGAGCGTCAGGTGATCCTTGAGGAGATCCTCATGCACGCCGACGAGCCGGCGGATCTGGTCCACGAGGTGCTGGCTGAGGCCATGTGGCCAGGCCACCCGCTCGGTCGGGACGTGTTGGGATCCGAGGAATCGATTGCGGGCCTGACGCGCGATGCCATCGCGTCCTTCCACGCCAGCCATTACCGCCCGGCGAATATTGTGCTGGCCGCGGCGGGCGACTTCGCCCCTGACGTGCTGGTGGCGGGGATTGAGGAGCGCTTTGGCGGGGGACCGGGAGGCGAGCCGCCCAAGCGGCAGGCGCCCGACCAGCCCTCTCGGCCGCTGGCGGTCGTTACCCGGCCAACCGAGCAAGCCCATCTCATGGTGGGGCTGCACGCCTTCGACCGGGACGACGACGACCGATATCCCTTGGCCGTGGTCGACCACGTGTTGGGAGGGGGGATGTCGAGCCGGCTGTTCCAGCAGATCCGTGAGGAGCGAGGCCTGGCGTATTCGGTCTATTCCTATCGGTCGTTGTTCGAGGAGTCGGGCGCCCTGGCGGTGTATGCCGGCACGGCGCCCGGTCGGACCCAAGAGGTGCTGGGTCTGATCAACGACGAGATTGACCGGATGGCCGACACCGGCGTGACGGCGCGGGAGTTGGACATGACCAAGTCCCACCTGCGCGGATCGCTGGCGTTGGCGTTGGAGGACTCAGGGGCCCGGATGAGCCGGCTGGGGCGGGGCCAGTTGGTGCATGGGTCGGTTCCCTCACTCGACGAGGTGGAGGAGCGGTTGGAGGCGGTCACCATGGACGACGTTGACCGGGTTATTGCCCGGGTGTTGGCCGGGCCACGGGTGGTCGCGGCCGTCGGTCCCTTTACCGACGACGACTTCTCCTAGTCGGCCGACGCCCGCGGGAGGACTGGCCGGCTGATGGCCGCGTAAGGCTGGCCGCTTGATGGCCGCCGCCCTACGCTGGTCGGCCATGCGGATCGGCGTGTTCGGCGCGGGTGGCCGAATGGGGGCAGAGGTGTGCCGGGCGGTCGTGGGCGATCCCGACCTCGAGCTGGTCGCCGCCGTCGACCCTGGTTGTCCCGGCCGGGAGAGCATCCCGGGTGGCGTCCCCATCGCGGCGACGGCCGAAGTTCTCGAGGAGGCCGACGCCGAGGTGGCCGTGGATTTCACCGAACTGGCCGGGGCCCGGGAGAACCTGGCGTGGTGTGCGTCGCACGGAGTGCATGCGGTGGTCGGGACGACCGGTTTCACGGAGGACGATATGGGGGAGTTGGGGCGTCTGTTCCCCCTCGCCGGCGGCGTCGGTTGTTTCATCGCCCCCAACTTCGCCATCGGGGCGGTGCTCATGATGCGTTTCGCCGAGTTGGCGGCACCGTGGTTCGATTCGGCCGAGGTCATCGAGCTTCACCATGACGGCAAGATCGATGCCCCGTCAGGGACTGCGGTTGCGACCGCCCGGCGTATGGCCGAGGCGTCGGGGGAGTGGGGCCCTGATCCCACCAAGACGGAGGTGTTGCCGGGGGCGCGGGGCGGGCTCGGTCCGGCCGGGATCAGGATCCATTCGGTGCGGCTGCGGGGCCTGGTGGCTCACCAGGCGGTGCTGTTGGGCACCAACGGTCAGAGCCTCACCATCCGGCACGATTCCTACGACCGCAGTTCGTTTATGCCCGGGGTGCTGCTGGCGGTCAAGTCCGTCGCCGAGCACCCGGGGGTCACGGTCGGGTTGGACCGCCTGCTCGGGCTCTAAGCAGTCGGGGGCGGGGGTCGGGAGGGCGGGCGAACGCAGCCGGGCGGGCGAGCGCCCCCGAAACGCCCCGAGCGCACCCGAAACGCCCCGAGCGCACCCGACCGGCCGCCCGGGTTGGCGCACACGCCGGTTGTAGCCTTGTGAATCACGGCCGGCCATCGGGGGGCGCGGGTCGTACAAAAGGGGGGAATGCCATGCAGGGCCTCATGCAGAACACACCGCTTACCCTGCCGTTGATGTTCCGCCGGGCCGAGCGCCTTTTCGGCGACAAGACCATCACGACCGCCGGCCGCAAGCCCGCTGACGGTCCCGCGCCGCTGGCCCGAACGACCTACGCCACCTGGTGCGAACGGGCTCGACTCCTGGGTGGGGTGCTCGACGCGCTCGAGATCAGCGATGACGGCCGGGTGGGCACCTTCGCCTGGAACAGTTCCCGCCACCTGGAGCTCTACTTCGCCGCTCCGTGTACCGGCCGGGTGCTTCACACCCTCAACATCCGCCTCTTCGCCGAGCAGCTCACGTATGTGGTGAACCACGCCGAGGACGAGGTTATCTTCGTCGACCGGACCCTCATCGGGTTGCTCTGGCCGATAGTGCCCGGTTTTAAGACGGTGCGTCACATCGTCGTCATGGACGACACCGGCGGCGCGGCGGTCGACCCGCTGCCCGACGACCCGCGCATCGCCGACTACGAGAGCCTCCTGGCCGAGGCCCAGCCGGCCGACTTCGAGGTGGCGGACGAGGACCGGGCCGCGGCCATGTGTTACAGCAGCGGTACCACTGGCCACCCCAAGGGCGTGGTTTACTCCCACCGCTCCACCGTGCTCCACTCGATGGGTGCCATGGTGGTCGACGGGATCGGCGTGGGGGAACGAGACGTGATCCTGCCGGTCGTTCCCATGTTCCATGCCAATGCTTGGGGGCTGGCCCACGCCGCCGTATTCGCCGGGGCCAGCCTGGTCTTGCCCGGCCCCGACATGTCGCCGCCCGCCATTGCCGACCTGATGGAACGAGAGCGGGTCTCCCTGGCGGCCGGCGTCCCAACCATCTGGATGGGCGCGCTGCCTCATCTCGAGGGCCGGGATCTGTCGTCGCTGACCCGGGTCGTGTGCGGCGGGTCGGCCGTGCCCAAGGCGCTCTCCGAGGCGTACCGGGCCAAAATCGGCATGCCCATCCTCCAGGCGTGGGGGATGACGGAGACCAGTCCGCTGGCGTCGGTTTGCGCTCCACGGTCCACTTTCGACGACCGGCCCGAGGATGAGCTGGCGGACATCCGCGCCACGCAGGGCGTCAGCGTCCCCGGCGTCGAACTGCGTATCGTGGAGCCGGGTTTCACCGACGAGCTGCCCTGGAATGGCGAGGCCAGCGGTGAGATCCAGGTGCGGGGGCCGTGGATCGCCCGGGCCTACTACGACGATCCCCGCTCGGGCGAGTCATTCACACCTGATGGCTGGCTGCGCACCGGCGACGTGGGGACGGTGTCGCCTGAGGGCTACATCCACCTGGTGGACCGGACCAAGGATTTGATCAAGAGCGGCGGCGAGTGGATCAGCTCGGTTTCCCTGGAGAATGAGATCATGAGCCATCCCGGCGTCGCCGAGGCGGCCGTGATCGCCGTCCCGGACGAACGGTGGCAGGAGCGGCCCCTGGCGTGCGTGGTGCTGAAACCTGACGTCACGCTGACCGCCGAGGAGCTGCTGGACTGGCTGCGACCCAGGGTCGCCCGGTGGTGGGTTCCCGACGGCTGTGTCTTCATCGACGAGGTCCCCAAGACATCGGTGGGCAAGTTCTCCAAGAAGACGCTGCGGGAGCGCTTCGCCCACAACCAGCTGCCGGTACGCAGCGACGGGTAGCGCGCCCGCCTAGCCGTCGGCACGACCGGCCGGCTCGGCGGGGTCGGCACGACCGCCCGGGTCGGCGGGGTCGGCGGGCTCGGCGGGGTCGGCCGCCACAATGGCCGCTCGCATGTGGCCGACCAACTCCTCCATACGTGTGGCGGCGTTGAGGCCGCTGGTCGAGGGCATGACGTAGGCGAGAGCGGGGCCGAGCGCCGCCACGGTCGGTTGGAGCCCGGGTTGGGCGCGGCGCTCGACCGCCGCCCGCCACCCCGCCAGGCCCACGAACAGGACCAGCCGCGGCTGCAGCCACGCCACCAGGCGAGCCACCCGGGCGAAACCGGCCCGGTAATCAACCCCGTTCAGCTCGCTCGCCCGGGCCGTGGCCCGCTTGACCAGGTCCGTCATGCCGACGGCGTCCTCAGACAGGACATCGAGCGGCCCGCGAGCGCGCACGGAGGCCACCAGCCCCGAGCTCACAGCCGCCCGCCAGAACCGGTTGGTCGCCCCGGCGTAGCCAAACCCGGCATCGGCCGCCACCAGGCTCGGATTGAGCCCGCACACCAGCACCCGCATGCCCGGTCCGACGAAGTCCGGCAGGGTCCGTGCGGCGCGGGCCCGCACCGTGAGCCACTCGCCCGTCTGGCCCGTTGTCTCCACGCACCCCTCAATTTCGAAGCCCGCCCCGACCACCACCACGCCCAACTCGTCCGCCTCCCACCGGGCGAAGAACCGCCCCGGAAAGTCGTCCTCGGGCAGCGGGCCTTCGCCGGTGCCGGCCCGCACGGTCATCTCGAGCGGCGCCCCTACCGCCAGGGCCCGGTGCAGCTGGGCGAGGGCAACCGGGAGCCCGTGCCTCCCGACGTGCAGGTACGACGCCCGGGCCCACGCCCCGCCCAGGCGCCGGGGGCCGACGGGCAGGTGCCCCAGATCGGCCTGGACCACCGCCACGCCGGGGTCGACGCCCCGGGCCAGCTCGAGCATGGCTCGGGCCCCGTCGAGGCCGACCAGGGGGCGCCCGAGGGTGGGGAAGTAGCTACCGGGACCGCAGCCGAGGTCGATGATCGGTAGCCCCGAAAGACAACGCTGGGAAAACGCGGCCGCCTCCTTGCCCAAGCGCGGTGGGCGCCGTTCGGCCCACTGCTCGGCTCGGGCCTCGTAGACGGCGAGGGTCGTGAAATCCATTTCTATAGCCTCGCGTGCCGTGGCCGGGGACATGCGGGCGCACATCCTCGAACGGGCACGTTCCCGGCGGCAAGGATCAGCTGCTGCGCGACACCGTGACCTGCGAAGCGGCCGCTTTCTCGACCTCTGCCCCGGCATCACCGTCGACGGGGCGGGCGAGCGAGTACCTGGCCCGGATGATGCTGTCGTTCATCGGCTCACAGGGTCAGTGGGATCTCACCGATCGGGCCCAAGTGGCTACCCTGGTACGCACCGAGTTCCGGGCGGGGTTCCTCGAACGCCCCTGAGCGCATTGACCCTGAGACAGAAATGCCATTACTGTCTCGTTGTGATCTCGACTGCTTCCCTCGCTCGGGAGGAGGTGGTCCTGGCCTCACCGGGCCTGGCGAGCGGATCGCCGCGGCCCTGTGCTGCATCAGTCGTTGGGGTTTGAACAAGACGACCCTCGACGATGGCCCGCCAGGCGCACCTGCAGCCGGGCGACGGTGTACCGGGTCTTTCCCGGGGCAGGGACGCCCTACTCGAGGAGGTGGCACAAGCCGAGGTCGCCCGGGTGGGTACGGCCCTCGTCGGACGATTCGACCAGGCCGCCACACTGGAGGACCTTCTCGCCGCTGGCCGGGCCGAGGCGCCCCGGCAGCTCCGCGACCATGTCGCCTTGGCATTCCTCCTGGCCCTCGAACCAGAAACGTTGTCCCGTCGCTGGCCTTCGATCGGGGGGAGGAACTCTGGCCTCTTCCGCCACGCGGTCCGCCCCCCCACCTGACCCGGGTCCTGCTCTCGTTCTGGCTGTGCCCGGCGACGGGTGTCGACCTGACCGACGACGCCGCGGTGCGCTCGATCGTCACTACCTTCATACTCCCGGGCCTGGCCCCGGACCGATAGGAGACCACATGGGCATGGATTTCCGCACCATCGACGGCACCACTGACCGGCGGATCGTGGAGCTCACCAACACCGATGTCGACGAGGTCGTCCACGAGGTCGAGGCCCACTACGACACCATCTTCACCTGGGACTACGAAAAGGGAGCCCGGCCCAAGCTGAGCCGGCTGTACGAGAAGGCCAAGACCTCGATGTGGAACGCCCAGACCGACCTCCCGTGGGACACGCCGGTCGACCAGGAGCGGATTCTGATGGCGCGGATCGAGGACCTGGGCGGGTTCGACCGAGGCATCGATCTGGACGGGACGGCGTTCGCCCACTGGGACGACCGGGACTGGGTTCGCTTCGGCGTCGAGAGCCAGAACTGGACGTTGTCGCAGTTCATGCACGGCGAGCAGGGCGCCCTTATCTGCACGTCCCGGATCGTCGAGAACGTGCCTTGGATCGACGCCAAGTACTACGCCGCCACCCAGGTGATGGACGAAGCCCGGCACCTCGAGGTGTTCTCCAAGTACCTCGACACCAAGCTTTCGGGCCACTACCCGATCAACGTCCACCTGCGGATGCTGCTGGACGACATCATTTCCGACAACCGCTGGGACATGACCTACCTCGGGATGCAGATCATGGTCGAGGGGCTGGCACTGGCGGCATTCGGGTTCATCTACCAGCTCACGGGCGAGCCGTTGCTCAAACAGTTGCTGCGCTATGTGATGGCCGACGAGGCCCGCCACGTGGCCTTCGGCGTTCTGAGCCTGCAGGACTTCTACCAGAACCTGTCGGCGGCCGAGATCCACGAACGCCAGGAGTTCGCCTACGAGGCGGCGGTGCGAATGCGGGACCGCATCGTCCAGCAGGAGGTCTGGGAGCGGATGGGGGTACCCATGGCCGATGCCCTGGTGCTCATCGAGGGGTCCGCCGACCGCCAACTGTTCCAGCAGCTTCTGTTCTCCAAGATCGTCCCCAACTGCAAGAAGCTGGGGCTGCTGGACGCCGCCGACGGGTGGCTGCGCAAGAAGTTCGTCGACCTCGGCGTCATCCAGTTCGAGGACTGGGCCGACACCGGCGAGGAGTACCAAATGTTCCAACTGGCCGAGGGAGAAACGGCGCGGGCGGAATAGCGAACAGCACCCAGGCGGCTGCCGGGTAGGATTCCGCCTATGGGCCCGGGGCGCTTCGGCGCCGTCCTTACCGCGATGGTCACACCGTTCGACGATTCCGGTCGGCTGGATGGCGACGGCGCGGTCACGCTGGCCCGCTGGCTGGTCCAACACGGCAGTGAGGGATTGGTGGTAGCGGGGACGACCGGTGAGAGCCCGGTTCTGTCCGACGACGAGAAGGTCGCCCTCTGGGAGGCAGTCGCCGGGGCGGTCACCGTACCGGTCATCGCGGGCAGCAGCAGCAATGACACCGCCCGCAGCGCGGCGCTGACCGCTCGGGCGGCCCAAGCGGGCGTGGCCGGGATCCTGGCCGTGACCCCGTATTACAGCCGGCCATCTCAGGCCGGGCTCGAT
Source organism: Actinomycetota bacterium (assembly GCA_030947025.1). Taxonomy (GTDB): domain Bacteria; phylum Actinomycetota; class Acidimicrobiia; order Acidimicrobiales; family Palsa-688; genus JALYXV01. The sequence continues at coordinate 17,061 of JALYXV010000305.1, forward strand.
GCTCATTTTCGGGCGGTGGCGTCGGCTACCAACCTCCCGGTGCTGATCTATGACATCCCGGTGCGCACCGGCCGGAAGGTGGCCCATGAGACCCTCCTCACCCTGGCTCGGGAAGTGCCGACGATCGTCGGTGTCAAGGATGCCGCCGGCAGCCCGGCCGACTCGGCTCGCCTGATCGCCGAGGCGCCTCGTGGGTTCGACCTGTACTCCGGCGACGACGGCCTGACGGTGCCACTGCTGTCGGTGGGCGGGGCCGGTGTGATCAGCGTGGCGGCCCACTGGTGCGGTGAGGAAATGGCCGAGATGGTCGCCTCGTTCTTCAAGGGCGACGTGGACGGCGCTCGCCGAATGAACGCACGGCTGTTGGAGTCGTGGCGGTTCCAGAGCGGTGACCTAACCCCCAACCCCATCCCCGCCAAGGCCATGATGCGAGCGCTGGGGCTGCCCTCGGGCCAGTGCCGGTTGCCGATCGGCCCCGCCCCGGAAGGCTTGGAGGCTCGGGCCCTTGAGGTCCTGGGCCGGCTTCGGGGCGAGGCAATCCCGGCCGGGGTGGGCGCCGGAGGCCAGCAGGGCATCCTTGGCTGATCCGGTCCGGCTGGTCTTCCTCGGTGGGCTCGGGGAGATCGGTCGCAATTGCGCGTGCCTGGAGGTCGACGGCCGCATCCTGATCCTCGACTGCGGGGTGATGTTTCCCGACCTCGAAATGCCCGGCGTCGACTTGGTGCTGCCCGATTTCACCTACCTGAGGGACAACGCCGATCGGGTGGAGGCATGTGTCCTTACGCACGGCCATGAAGACCACGTGGGTGGGCTCAGCTTCCTCCTGCGCGAGTTGGAGGTGCCGACCTACGGCTCCGCGCTCACCCTCGGGCTGGCCCGGAGCCGCATCGAGGAGGCGGGCCTGCTCCACCGCACCGCGATGCACCCGGTACGCGATGGTGAGCGCCGTCAGATCGGACCGTTCGATGTCGAGTTCATCCCCGTCACCCACTCCGTGCCTCATGGCTTCGCCACCGCCTTCCACACGCCCCAGGGTGTCATCCTCCACTCAGGCGACTTCAAGCTCGACCTGACGCCGGTGGACGGCCGCTCGACCGACTTGGGGCGCATCGGGGCGCTGGCCTCGACCGTGGGGATCCGCCTCCTGTTGTCGGACTCGACCAACGCCGAAGAGGCGGGTCACACCGACACCGAGCGAGCGGTCGGCGTGGTGCTCCGGGAACTGTTCGCCGCCCATCCCGACAAGCGGGTCATCGTCACCTGCTTCGCCAGCCATATCCACCGGATCCAGCAGATAGCCGACGCCGCCATCGCCTCCGGGCGGATCATCGCCACCCTGGGCCGCTCCATGGGTAAGAACATTGCCTTGGCCCGCACTCTTGGGCTCCTCCAGCTACCAGACAACGTGGTGGTCGACGTCGAAAAGATCGGGGACGTCGATCCTCGGCGGGTGTGCATCGTCTCGACTGGATCACAAGGCGAGCCCATGTCAGCCCTGGCGCTCATGGCGGCCGGTGACAACAAACGGGTGACGGTCGGCCAGGGCGACCTGGTCATCCTGTCGTCCCATGCCATCCCGGGCAACGAAGCCCCAGTGGGCAAGGTCATAGACGGCCTGTGCCGGCTTGGAGCCGAGGTCGTCCATTCCGGTCTGGCCCAGGTGCACGTGAGCGGACACGCCAAGCGTGAGGAATTGAAGACCCTCCTCTCAATCGCCCGGCCGGCGGCATTCATTCCGGTGCACGGGGAGTTCCGCCACCTGACCCATCACGCTCGCCTGGCCCAGGCCATGGGCGTGCCCAGCGCCTCGGTCCTGTTGGCGGAGGATGGTGACGTCATCGAGGTGAGCGACGGCGGGATCGACTTCGCGGGGCAGGTGCCGGCCGGTTACCTGTACGTCGACGGGATCGTGGGCGACGTGGGTCGCGGCGTGCTGCGCGACCGCAAGGTGCTGGCCGAAGAGGGGGTCGTGGTCGTGGTGGTGACCGTCGACGCCAAGTCGGGCGAGATCCTCACCGGGCCCGAGATCATCACCCATGGATGGGTCTACGCCCCCGAAGCGGAAGCGTTGCTCGGCGAGGCCCGGGCGGTGGTGGCCGCCAGCTTGGAGCAGGCGGCCGAAAGCGGCGGCACGGACTACGAGACCCTGAAGCGCCACGCCCGATCGGCCCTGGGCCGGTTCGTGAGCGAGCGAACCCGCCGTCGGCCCATGATCGTCCCGGTGGTGATGGAGGTCTAAGCCCGGCGCGGGGGACAGGGCTCGATCGGGCCAGTACTGGGGTGATCGGTGGCCGATCGGTGGCCGATTGGTGGCAGGTTGGTGGCCGATCGGTGGCAGGTTGATCATTCCGTGGCGACTTATCGGCGACATTCCGGATAACTCGCCTGAGAACGGCGAACATGCCAAGGTTCCGCGTCAACCAGGTGTCGTTGTGGTCCTCCGACTGCCACGGCTCGGGAGTTACCGGGTTTGCGTCACGGCCCGAGTGCGCCACGAGGGGTCGGAAGCTGTCGTACGGCTGATACTGCTGTGACTGGTGGGGGCAGTGTTACCTTTGAGACCACTGTGGCTACCACGACCAAACGGGGCAACGCCTCGCCGCCTGCCCGACCGAGCCCTCGCGGCAGGCCGGCCGCCAAGCCCGCGGCACCGGCGAAGAAGTCGCCACCTCGATCCACCAGGGCCGCGCCCACCCCCCGCTGGGTGGTACGGATGGGGCGCAGTTGTTCCGCTGCGCTGGGCCGCCAGGCGGACGACGTATGGGGCATGGTCCTGCTGGTGGCCGCCGCCCTGGCGGGCCTGGGCATCTACTTCGGCCTGGCCGGCCCAGCCGGCCGCGCGGTCGACAGCGCCACGGGCGACCTGGCGGGGTGGGGCCGGGTACTGCTGGCACCGGCCCTGGCGATAGCCGGCATCACACTCATCCGGGGCGTCCCCCGCCAGGTTCTCGGCCGGGTCGCCCTGGGATGCTTCGGGGTAGTGGTGGGCGTCAGCGGCATGCTCCATTTGGCCCGAGGACCGCGGCAGTGGCACGTGAGCCATCCCGGCGTTACCGGATTGGCCGACGCGGGCGGCATCGTGGGCGCCCTCGTGGGGGCACCGCTGCGCCAGTTCCTGGCCCCCTGGGGCGCAGGCATGGTGCTCACGGCCGTGCTTTTTGTCTCGCTGCTGATCCTGACCGGGACGCCCGTCCGCCTGGCCGGCGAACACTTCGCCCGGGCGGTGTCGGCGCTCGTGGGGCGGATCGGTCGGGGCGCGTCCTGGTTTGTCACCATCGGCCACGAGGGCGAGCGTCAAGCCGCGCTTGGGCGCCATCCGGTCACCACCTCCGCACCCTTGTTCGACCAAGATGGGACAGCCGCTGCCGCCGCGACCCGGATGGAACCGCCCACCGCTGTTTCGCCGGTTGCAGTATCCGAAGAGGCGCGTCCGGTGCCTGCGCCGGCATCCACCCGACCCAAGGTCGAGGTTTCCCTGCCCCCTGACCCCGGGGCCGCAGTCGACCCCGACCAGCTGCGGATCGCCCTGGGGCCGGCGGCGCTGCAGGGGGCGTGGCGATTGCCGCCTCTCGCCTTGCTGAAGCGGGCCAAGGCGGCCGAAATCGACAAGAAGCTGGTCGAGGCACTGGGCCGGACGCTGGAGGACTCCCTGGCGGCCCACGGAGTGGAGACCCGGCTGGTGGGTATGACGGTCGGGCCGACCGTGACCCGCTACGAGTTGGAGTTGGGGCCGGGCGTCAAGGTGGCCAAAGTGACCAGCCTGCACAAGGACATCGCCTACGCCATGGCATCGGCCGACGTGCGCATCCTGGCGCCCATCCCCGGGCGCTCGGCCATCGGCGTCGAAGTGCCCAACAAGCAGCGCCAGCTGGTGGCCCTGGGTGACATCTTGGGCTCGGTCGAGGCCCACCAGGCCCGCCATCCCCTCGAGGTCGCCATGGGCCGGGACATCGCCGGGCGGGCGGTCATGGCCAACCTGGCGGAGATGCCCCACATCCTCATCGCGGGAGCGACCGGGGCGGGGAAGTCCAGCTGCATCAACTCCCTGATCACCTCGGTGCTGGTCCGGGCCACCCCCGACCAGGTGCGGATGATCCTGGTCGATCCCAAGCGGGTCGAGTTGGGCCAGTACAACGGGCTGCCTCACCTGCTAACCCAGGTCGTCGTCAACCCCAAGAAGGCGGCCAATGCCCTGGCGTGGGCGGTGCATGAAATGGAGCGGCGTTACGACCTGCTGGCCGAGGTCGGGGTCAGGGACATCACCGGCTACAACGCCGCCTACGATCGGGGCGACCTCCGGCGTGACGCCGGGGCCGGGCCCACCGCCGGGCCCAAGCCCACCGCCGGGCCCGAGGCCGGGCCGGCGGGTGTGTTCGGGGAGGCGCCACCGGCGAATGAGGAGTTCCAACGGCTGCCCTTCATCCTGGTCGTGGTGGACGAGCTCAACGACCTGATGATGGTGGCGGCGCGCGACGTCGAGGAGTCCATCTGCCGCATCGCCCAGATGGCCCGGGCGGTGGGCATCCATCTGGTCATCGCCACCCAGCGCCCATCGGTCGACGTGATCACCGGGGTAATCAAGGCCAACATTCCGTCCCGGCTGGCGTTCGCGGTGTCGTCGCTGGCCGACAGCCGGGTCATCCTCGACCAGCCGGGAGCGGAGCGGCTGATCGGGCAGGGCGACATGCTGCTGCTCGGAGCCTCGTCGAGCGTTCCCCGGCGCATCCAGGGGGCGTGGGTAGGCGAGGACGAGGTCCGCAAGCTGGTCGCCCACTGGCGGCGTCAATCGCAACCGCGCTACGTCGACGGAGTGGAGGGCGACGACCTTGGGGCCGGGCACGGAGGATCGGGCGCGGGCGAGGACTCCGACGACGACGACCTGCTGGAACAGGCCCTCGAGCTGGTCGTTCGGTCCCAGCTCGGCTCCACCTCCATGCTGCAACGCAAGCTCCGAGTCGGCTTTGCCCGGGCCGGGCGGCTCATGGACCTCCTGGAGCAACGGGGCGTGGTGGGTCCCTCGGAGGGGTCCAAGGCCCGGGCGGTATTGATGACAGTCGAAGAGCTGGAGCAGCGCAGCCGCTAACCAGCGCCCGCCCGGCTGACGGGTTTGACCGGGCGCGCCGACACCAGCGACGGTTACTGTCAGGTCTGATGCGAGCCCGGGCGCCAGCCTCGTCGGCCAACCTCGGGCCGGGATTCGATGCCCTGGCCGTGGCGCTGGGCCTCTATGTCGAGGTGTCGGTCGAGCCAGCCGAGCAGCTGACCGTGGCGAGCGAAGGAGAGGGCGCCGACCTCCCGGCCGACGACACCCACCTGGCGGCCCGGGTGGCAGCCGAGGTGGCGGGCCACGACCGGCTGGCCATCACGGTCCGCTCCGAGATCCCCGTCGGGCGGGGGCTCGGGTCCTCCGCCGCCTTAGCCGTCGCAGCCGCCGCCGCGGCCGGGGCAGCGGACCCCCTCGCCTTCGGGGTCCGCATCGACGGCCACCCCGAGAACGCAGCCGCCTCGGCCCTGGGCGGCCTGGTTGCCGCCACCATGGTCAAAGGAGAGCCGGTGGCCGAGCGTCTCGCCTTGGACCCGCACCTGGCCTTCGTGGTGTTGGTGCCCGACCAGCAGCTGCCGACCAAGCAGGCGCGCGCCGCCCTGCCCGCCTCAGTGCCCCACGGTGACGCCCGGTTCAACCTCGGGCGCATGGGCCTTCTGGTGGCGGGCCTGGCTGATCACCGGCGGTTGACCCCGGCCGCCACCGAGGACCGCCTCCACCAGCGCTACCGGGCGCCCCTGTTTCCCGCCGCCGACCGCCTGCTGGCCGGGCTCATTGTGGCGGGCGCCCTAGCTTCGTCCTGGTCGGGCGCGGGGCCGAGCATTCTCGGAATCTGCACGGCCGGCGACGCGTCCCGGATTGCCGACGCCGGGGGCAAGCTGATGGCCGAGATGGGCTTGACCGGCCAGGTGTTGCAGCTGGCCCCGGACCATCAGGGCGTCACCAAGACGCCCTCCTAAGGGCTCACCGCGGGGAACCGAGCGGCCTGGGCCGTAGCTGGATTAGCTGGTTTAGCTGGCCAGCAGCTCGTGGGCGTCGGTGCCGACCAAATCGGCCCGAAGCTTGCGCAGGGCGTTGCGTTCGATCTTGCGGATCCGCTCACCCGACAACTCCAGCGCCGCGCCGACCTCGTCCAGGGTGCGGGGCTCGCCTCGGTCCAGCCCGTACCGCAGCCACAGGACCCGCCGCTCACTCTCGGCCAGCACGCCGAGCAGGCGCTCGATGTCGCCTGACAGCAAGCTGGCGGCAGCCGCATCGAAGGGACTCTCGGCATCCTTGTCGGCGATCAGGTCGCCGAACTCGGTGTCACCGCCCTCACCGACGCGTCCCGCCAAGCTGATGGGTTCGTCGTCGTAGCGCAGCAGATCGGCCACTGCCTGCTCGGTCAGCTCGCACTCCGCCGCCACTTCGGCGTCGGTGGGCAGCCGGCCGAAACGGGCCTCCAGGCTGGCCTGGGCCCGCTTCACCTTGCGGATCTGGTCGCCGACGTGCCCGGGCAGCCGGATGGTCCGCCCGGCGTTGTCGATCGCCCGGCCGATGGCTTGGCGGATCCACCAGGTGGCGTAAGTAGAGAACTTGAACCCCTTACGCCAGTCGAACTTCTCGACTGCGTGGATCAGGCCCAGGTTGCCCTCTTGGATGAGATCGAGCAACGGGAGGCCCGACCACTGGTACTTGCTGGCCACCGACACCACCAACCGGAGGTTGGCCTTCACGAAGGTGTCGGCTGCCTCGTCGCCCGCGCGTACGGCGCGCTGGTGCCGCCGCCGCTCAGCCGGGCTGAGGGTAGCCGAAGAGTCCAACGCCGCCTGTGCCTCTTGGCCGGCCTGTACCAACTGACCCAGGCGAGCTTCGTCGTCCTTGGTCAGCAGCTGGTAACGACCGACCTCGTCCAGGTACAGACGGACCAAGTCCTCCTCGCGCTCGTGACGAATGTTGGGCAACCGTACTCCTTCTTTCAATCCGTGGTTCTCGTCTACAAGACCTAGCAATGGTGTAACGCCGCGTCATGCAGTTCTATGCCGCAGAGCAGCTGTGACGAGCAAATCATTGTAGCCGATAGGCCACATCGACGCCGAATCGCCGCCGAAACCCCGTAGTGTCACGCGGTCACATGGCGGCCAAAGTGAGGAGATAGAACTGATGGCGACCCATGAGGGGTATTGCGTGAAGTGCCGCGAGAAGCGGGAGTTCGAAGGCACCGAGGTGGAGTTGGCCAATGGCCGGCGGGCCGCCCAGGGCCAGTGCCCGGTGTGCAACACCAAGATGAACCGCATGTTGGGCGCCAAGAAGTAGCCCGGCGACCGCCGAGCGGCCAGCATCGCACGGCCATGACGACCAACTCCGGGCTCAGTTCGGAGCTTCTTGCCGTTCCCAATCCGGAGCCGGGGAGGGACTACGAAGTGCAGTGCGAAACGCCGGAGTTCACCTGCCTCTGCCCCATGACGGGCCAGCCCGACTTCGCCACCGTGACCATCACCTACATCCCCGACCAGTGGATCGTCGAGCTGAAGTCGTTGAAGCTGTACCTTTGGCAGTTCCGCCAGGTCGGAACCTTCCACGAGGCGGTCACCAACAAGATCCTCGATGACTTCCTGTCGGCCATCGCGCCCCGGCGCATCTCGGTGCGGACCGACTGGTTGGTGCGGGGCGGCATTCATACCGTCATCGAGGCCAGCCACCCGCCGACACCACGGCCCGGGCACTCCACACGGACCGCAGCAGAGCACCAAACGCCCGGTCACTAGGCTGAGCGCCATGTCCAGGCGGTATTGGGTCGAGACACTCGGCTGCCCGAAGAACGAGGTCGACTCAGCCAAGCTGGTCGGCACCTTGCAGGCGGACGGGTTTTCACCGGCCGACCGGCCCGAGTCGGCTGACGTGGTGGTCGTCAACACGTGCGCGTTCGTGGAGGCGGCCCGTCAGGAGTCGATCGACACCGTGTTGGCGCTGGCCGACCGGCGCCAGGAGGGGGCCCGCCTGGTAGTGACCGGCTGCCTGGCGGAGCGGTACGGGGACGAGTTGGCCGCCGCCCTCCCTGAGGCTGATCAGGTCAGCGGGTTCGGGGTGCCGGTGACCCTGAGTACCCGGACGCCCGGCGCACCGCCGATTCCGTCGTTCGACCTGCTGAATCTGCCCCGACCGCGGTCGAGCGCTCCCTGGGCCTACGTCAAGGTCGCCGAAGGGTGCGACCGGGCGTGTGGGTTCTGCGCCATCCCGTCATTCCGAGGTAAGCAGCGGTCACGGTCGATGGAGTCCATCCTGGCCGAGGTCGACGCCCTCGAGGTCGAGGAAGTCGTGCTGGTCGCCCAAGACCTGGCGTCGTACGGCCGCGACATCGGCCGACATGGCGACATCATTCCCCTCGTGGAAGCGGTGAGTCGGAAGGTGGCGCGGACCCGCTTGCTGTATTTGTATCCCTCGGAGCTGACCGACGGTCTGATTGACGTGATGGGCGGCACCAGGTGCCCGTATTTCGACCTGTCCCTCCAACATGCGTCCCGACCGCACCTACGGCGGATGCGACGCTGGGGCGATTCGGCGCGCTTCGCCGAACGGATCGCGACAATAAGGCGCCGCTACCCGGAGGCGGCATTCCGGTCGTCGTTCATTGTCGGCTATCCCGGTGAGACCGAGGACGATCACGACGAACTGCTTGAGTTCCTGGAATCGGCTCAACTGGATTGGGCCGGCTTTTTCCCCTTCTCTTCGGAAGTGGGCACCTACGCCGCCACCTTGCCCAACCGAGTGGCCCCGGCTCTCATGGCCGAGCGCCTCCTCGAATGTGGCGAACTGCAGGACGACATCACCGCGAACCGCCGGGCCCAGCTGATCGGCCGCACCGTCGAAGTGCTGGTCGACCGGCCCGGTCAGGCCCGGGGCCACCGGGAGGCGCCGGAGATCGACGGCGTTGTCGAGTTGCCCCTGGAGGCCACCCGGGGCCTGGTCGGGCGGTTTGTCACGGCCCGGGTGACCGGCAGCGCCGGCCCCGACCTCGAAGCGGAGTTGGCGGTCGTGGCGTGACCGCGGCGTCGGGCGGCGCGGGGGGAACGTCCCCCGGGTCCAGAGGGCTCGGCCCGGTCGGCCCGGTCCGCCCGGTCGGCCAGGGTGGCTCCGTTGGCCCGGGTGGCTCCGTTGGCCCGGGCGGCTCTGCCGGAACCGCCGGAACCGCCGGAACCGCCGGAACCGCCGGAACCGCCGGGTCGGTAGCGCCGGTATCGGGCTACGGACCGTCGGCCCTGGCCACGCCGGCCAACGCCTTGACGATCGTCCGACTGCTGGCCGCACCAATCCTCGTGATCATGGTGCTGCACCGACCGACCTCGTGGCTGACGTGGGCGGTTTGGACGGCGTTGGCCGGCACCGACGGCATCGACGGATGGCTGGCCCGGCGGCACGGCACCACCCGGTCGGGAGCGTTCCTCGACCCGCTGGCCGACAAGTTCCTGGTCCTCGGGGCCATGTTCGCCCTGGTGGCGCATCACCGATTTTCCTGGGTGCCGGTCGTGATCATCGCCGCGCGCGAGGTGGCCATCTCGCTGTACCGGGTCGTCGCGGCCAAGCACGGCGTATCCGTGCCCGCCCGGATCGTGGCCAAGCTGAAGACCATGGTCCAGTCGTTGGCGGTGGGCGCGGTGGCGTTGCCCCTCACCGGGCATCACCCCGTGCTGGCGGTGTCCCTACTCTGGGTGGCGGTGATCCTGACGGTGGTCACCGGGGTCCAGTACTTCGCCGAGGCCCGCAAGGGCGCCGCGCCGGCGGGAACGGCGGGAACAGCGGGAACGGCGGGGACGCCGGGAACAGGCGCCGCCGGAACGGGTCCGGCCGGGCCTGCCGCCGGCACTGCGCCGGCATAGCCGTACCGAGCCTGAGGGATCGGCTGATGCGTTGTGAGGTCGTCGCAGTAGGCACCGAGTTGCTGCTCGGACAGGTGGTCGACACCAACTCGGCGTGGATCGGCGAGCAACTGGCGCTGGCGGGGATCGACTCCCATTTCCAGGTCAAGGTGGGGGACAACCAGGCCCGAATCGTGGCGGCCATCCGCGGCGCCCTGGCCCGCAGCGACGGCGTGATCTGTTGCGGCGGGCTGGGACCCACCCAGGACGACATCACGCGGGAAGCCATCGCCGAGGTCATGGGCGTCCCGCTGGTGCGCGACGAGGCGGTGGCGGAGGTGATCCGGGCGCTGTTCGGCAGCCGCCGCCGGGTCATGACCGGCAACAATCTGCGCCAGGCCGATGTGCCGGTGGGGGCCATCGTGATCCCCCAGACACGAGGGACGGCCCCTGGCCTGATCTGCCCCGTCGGTGCCGGCACCCAGGTGATCTACGCCGTCCCTGGCGTCCCCCACGAGATGCGTGAGATGGTCGACCGGGCGGTGATCCCCGACCTGCAGCGCCGCTCGGGGACGGCCGCCACGATCCGGAGCCGGACCCTCCGCACCTGGGGCATGTCGGAGTCAGCACTGGCCGAAGCGGTCGCGCCCAGGGTCGATGCGCTCGAAGGGGTCGGGAACCCGACGATCGCCTTCCTCGCCTCGGGGATCGACGGCCTCAAGCTTCGCATCACCGCCAAAGGCCGGGACTCGGCGGCCGCGGCGGCGCTGCTCGACGCCGAGGAGGCCGCGCTGCGAGCCCTACTGGGCGACATCGTGTTCGGCGTCGACGACCAGTCCATGGAAGTGGCGGTGGCGGCGTTGCTGCGACGGTCCGGCCTCAGCCTGGGGCTGGCCGAGTCGCTCACCGGGGGACTGGTCGGCGCCCGGATCACAGCGGTTCCTGGTGCCAGCGATTTCTTTCGCGGATCGATCGTGTCGTACGACAGCGCCGTCAAGCACAACCTGCTCGGCGTGCCCGAGGGCCCGGTCGTCAGCGAGGAGGCGGCGAAGGCCATGGCGGTGGGTGCCGCCCGTGTCCTCGGCGCCGACATCGGGTTGGCGGTCACCGGCGTGGCCGGACCGACCGAGCAAGACGGCCAGCCGGTCGGGACGGTGTGGCTCGGATTGGCCATGGACGGCCGGACGTCGGCGTCGCTCGTCCACCTTCCGGGCCAGCGCGAGCAGGTCCGTCAACTGGCGGCCATCTCGTTGCTCGACCTGCTGCGGCGACGGCTCACGGCTCGTTCCGAGTCCCGTGCCGGGTAGCGGCGGGTGCGGCTCTTCGTTGCCGCCTGGCCCTCGCCCGCGGTGCTCGAGCAGCTGGCCCTGATCGACCGGCCGCCCCGCCCCGGGATCCGGTGGACGCCCGAGGATCAGTGGCACGTCACCCTGCGCTTTCTGGGCGAGATCGGCGGGGAGGATGTGGACCGGGTAAAAGCCGCCCTGGACCAGCTGGGCTCGGCCGGTGCCGGGGGACCGGTGACTGCAGTGGCCGGGCCCGCGCTGGAGCGGCTGGGGCAATCGGTGTTGTGCCTGCCGGTGGCCGGCCTTGATGAGCTGACGGCAGCAGTGGTGGCGCTGACATCGGAGTTCGGTGTGCCGGTGGAGGACCGTTCGTTCCGTGGCCATCTGACCATCGCCCGAGCCGGGCGTGCGGTGAACCCACGACAACCGGTTCCGGTACCGTTTTCGGCCGCCTGGGAGGTGGAGGAGGTGACGCTGGTCGCCAGCACGCTTCGCCCAACCGGCGCCCGCTACGAAGTGATCGGCCGTTACCGACTCGACGGGTAGCTGAGCGTGGCGCCGCCCGGGTCGCCGGTTGCCATCGAGGTGGGCGCGGGCGGGGGTTTGTCAGCGCGAAGCGACCGTGGTGGTCGGTTCGTGCGGGGAAGGGGTGGTCGGGCCGGGTGGGGAAGGGGTGGTCGGCCCGGGTGGGGAAGGGGTGGTCGGGCCGGGTGGCTGGGGTGGCGACCGGGCCGCGGGCGGGCTGCGGCGGGGTTTGTTAGCGCGAAGTGACCGTGGTGGTTCCTTCCTGCAGGGAGGGCGTGCAGATAGTCGCTGGCCGGTGGCCCGCGCGTTTGTGGCTCGAAATGACCCTGGTGGTCTCTTCCTGCTGGAAGTCCGGGTTCAGACCGACTGGAAGGTCGCCCGGTACTTGACGGAGTGTGACCCTTCCGTGATGCGGACGGCGTGGACCGGTCCGGTGCCGGCGGGAATCGAGGCGGTGAGCATCCCGTGTCCGTCGACCATGTTGATGGTGCCGACGAGAACCGCCGGGCTGCCCGCGGTCGGCTCCGCGAGCACTTGATAGACGCCGGGGGCGTCGCCGGGTTCGTCGAGCTGTACGACCAGCTGAGCTGGTTGGGTTCCAACGCTCGGGAACACGACCAGTTGGCAGGTTGACCGACCGGCGTCAGCCCTGAGCACGACGGTGCGGGCGGCCTGCCCCTGTTTGAGGGCGCTGGTGCGGCCGGCGTCGCGGCCTCGCGTCACTCCCGTGACCAGCCCGGTGAGGCCCGCGAGCAGCATCAGAGCGGCGGCGATGCCGATCGTGGCTGACCTAGCCCAGCGGCGCCGGGCCCGAGCCGCGCTGGTGGCGGTGGGCGACAGGGGGGACACCTGAGGCGGAACTGCGTCCGACCGGGCTCGGGTTAGATGGGGCGAGAAGGCACCGTCGGCCGCCAGTCGTGCCATGACCCGAGACTCGAAGCCGATCTCGGGTTCGACCGACGGAGCCAGCAGGAGGAGCGTGTCCGCGACCTGCACCAGACCTTCGAGGTGGCGCCGGCAACTGGCGCAGGTGACCAGGTGGCTGATGGCGGCGCCCCGTTCGTTGCCGGCCAGCAGCCCCAGGGCCAAGTCAGGGGCGCTGTCGCGGAACTCATCACAGGCGAGCGTGGTCATGGCTCTGAGCTCCGGCGCGGGGCCATTTGTCGATCATCGGCCTCGTCATCGGCCTCGTCATCGGCCTCATGAACGGCGAGCACATCCCGCAACTTGCGCATGGCGGTACGAATTCGGGTCTTGGCCGTGCCCAAGGGGATGCCTTCGCTCTCACTGACCTCCTTGGCGGTCCGGCCGCACAGACCGGCCAGGACCAGCGCCCGGCGCTGGGGGTCCGGCAGGTCGGCCAGGGCGGATCGAAGCCGGCTGGCGTGATCGGCGACTTCGGCGGCGTGACCGGGTTCGGCGTGGATACCCGTGGCCTTGAGGTCGAGAGCGGCCAAGATGGCCGGATCGACTGGGACGGAGCGGCGCAGACGTAGAGCGTCGATGGCCAGGTTACGGGTGATGGTGAGCAGCCAAGTCGGCACCGTGCCCCGACGGGGGTCATAAGTGGCGGCATGACGCCAGGCCCGAGTGAACGCCTCCTGGGCGATGTCCTCGGCCAGGGAAGGATCGATCACGATCGAAAGGGCCAAGCCGTACACCCGCGCCTGGTGACGCCGGATGAACGACGCTGCGGCGCGTGGATCGCCGGTGCCGTACCCGGCCAGCAAGGCGTCATCGGCAGCAACCCACGTCATCAACTTGATGGTACGGGCGAAAGCCCCTTCGGGATTGCCCATCCAACACCGAACGTTTGTTCGGCTATAGCATGATGTGTAGTTACAGACCTGTAACCGTCACACCCCCTTCGTAGGGTTCTTTTCGATCAGGACAGGCCGCGACAGAAAGGCTTCCGGTGGAACGAGACAAGGCATTGGACCTGGCCCTTGGCCAGATCGAGAAGCAGTTTGGTAAGGGGTCGATCATGCGTATGGGCGAAAACACCCATATGCAGATCGAAGCGGTGTCCACGGGCGCCCTGTCCCTCGACCTCGCCCTCGGGATCGGGGGCCTGCCCCGGGGCCGCATCGTAGAGATCTACGGACCGGAGTCGTCAGGGAAGTCCACCTTGGCCATGCACGCCGTCGCCGAGGCCCAGCGCAACGGTGGGATCTGCGCCTACATCGACGCCGAGCACGCCATGGACCCGGTCTACGCCAAGGCCATCGGTGTCAACATCGACGACCTGTTGATCTCGCAGCCTGACACGGGTGAGCAGGCGCTGGAGATCACCGACATGTTGATCCGGTCGGGCGCCTTGGACATCGTCGTCATCGACTCGGTCGCGGCCCTGACTCCACGGGCCGAAATTGAGGGTGACATGGGCGATACCCATGTCGGCTTGCAGGCCCGACTGATGTCCCAGGCCCTGCGCAAGCTCACCGCCACCCTCAGCAAGTCCAACACCATTGCCATCTTCATCAACCAGCTCCGGGAGAAAGTCGGTGTCATCTATGGCTGCTTCTCCTACAACACCCGGGTGACGCTCGCCGATGGTCGCCCAGAGCTCATCGGCAAGATCGTCAACCAGAAGCTGCCCGTCGAGGTCTTGTCCTACGATCACAAGACGGGCCAGATAGTGCCCCGCCGGGTGGTCAACTGGTTCGACAACGGGAAGACCGACGAGTTCCTGCGCTTTACGGTGGCCAAGCCCGGTGGCAATGGGCGGGCCCAGTTCTCCGCCACTCGTAACCATCTAATCCGCACTCCGGGCGGATGGCGGGAGGCGGGCTCGTTGTCTGAGGGGGACCGGGTGCTGCAACTGGCCAAGGTCCTGCTTTCGGAGTTCCAGATGGAGGTCATCCGAGGCGCCTTGATGGGTGACACCGGCCTGTCCCGGGCCAGCAATGGGATCGCCTCACGGGCTCGATGGTGTCACGGACCCGCCCAGGTGGAGTACGGCCAGTGGAAGGCTGATCTTTTTGCCAATGCCGGTACCTCCGTGTCAGCTCATTCCGGCGGTGGCATCGAGGTAAGCACGACACCCCTGGCCGAGCTGAGCGTCCTGCACGACGATGTCTATGTCGGTGCCGCCGGAAAGCGGGGCGCCAAGCGCTTCAGTGCCGATTTCCTGAAGACTGTCGGCCCGCTGGGCTTGGCCATCTGGTACCAGGACGATTTCGGGTTCAGTGTGCGATCACTGGGCAAGCAGACCCGCAGTGGGGAGATCACCGGGAGTGCCGACGTGTGCGTCGATGCCATGGATCCCGAGACCCAGGAGCGCGTGGTCGAGTGGCTGCGCGATAGCTGGGACCTCCCGTGCACGTTGGTGACCCGGGCCCGGCCGGTCCCAGAGGCCAGTGACAGGGCCCTCAAGTCGCGTTGCATCGTGCTCACGACGGAGGCGACCGCCCGGCTGCATGCCCTGATCGCTCCCTTCGTGCATCCGTCCATGGCCCACAAGCTGCTTCCCCGGTATCGAGGTCGGTTCGGGGTCGAAGCGGTCTTCGCTCCACTCCACCGGACGCTCTTGCCCATGCCGATCATCAAGATCGAAGCCAAACCTCCCAACGGGAGGCACACCCACCGCTTTGATATCGAGGTGGAGGGCAGTCACAACTATTTCGTGGACGGCGTCATGGTCCACAACAGCCCGGAGGTGACCCCGGGTGGGAGGGCCCTCAAGTTCTATTCCTCGGTCCGGCTCGACATCCGTCGGGTCGAGTCGATCAAGGACGGGGCCGAGGTCATCGGCAACCGCACTCGGGTCAAAGTGGCCAAAAACAAGTGCGCGGCACCCTTCAAAACCGCCGAGTTCGACATCATGTATGGCAAGGGCATAAGCCGAGAAGGCTCGATGCTCGACGTGGCGGTCGACCTCGCCATCGTCAAGAAGTCGGGTGCCTGGTACACCTACGAAGGCGAGCAGTTGGGCCAGGGCCGGGAAAACGCCAAGTCGTTCATGGCGGAGAACCTGGAGCTCATGATCGAGATCTCGGAGAAGGTCCGGCAGAAGGTGGGGATAGGCGTGGACGCCATCGATGTTCCCCTCGGGCAAGGTGTCGGCGACGATGACCCCATCGTGATCGGAGACTGAGGCGGTGCACCGGTCCGATCTGAGAGTTGTGGCAGGAATGCCGGTGGCACGAGGCGAACATATGGGACGACGAGTCATAATCTGCGTCCTTCTATCCCGCTTCGCCGGCCCTGGGGAACCGAACTGTGGAAGTCCTGAAAGTCTCGAGCAAGTCCAACCCGAACTCTGTCGCCGGCGCAATGGCGGGGGTGGTCCGACAATCGGGCTCAGTAGAAGTACAGGTGGTCGGAGCAGGAGCCCTTAACCAAGCCATCAAAGCGGTCGCCATTGCCCGGGGTTATGTCGCTCCGTCCGGGTCGGACCTGACGTGCGTGCCTACCTTCGCCGACATCGAGATCGACGGCCACAGCCGGACCGCCATCCGACTGCTGGTCGAGTGCCGGCCTCGCAAGGCGGAGGTACGGCCTGATCGCGGCGGCAATGGGCCTGAGCATGCCCCCGCCGCCCGAGCTCGTCCCGACCCTGGCTAGTTAGTACGGTTGGCGGCGGATTGCCCGCCGTGAGGCGCACGACCCCGGGGTTGGCCGCAACAAGACGCTGGTAGGGCGGAGGCCGTTCCCAACGTCGCTCGCCCCTTTCCCCACCTCCTCTGGCGCGAAGATGGTCGGAGGCTCTGCGTTGGGAGGCAACGTGTCCTGGGTCTTTCGAGACCGAGCCCAAGCGGGGGAGATGCTGGCGAGCCGTCTGGCGGGGTACGCCCACCGCGACGGCGTGACCGTTCTGGCCCTGCCCCGGGGCGGCGTGCCGGTGGCCTATCCGATTGCCCAGGCACTCGATGCGCCGCTCGACATCCTGGGGGTGCGCAAGCTGGGTGTGCCCGGTCATGAGGAGCTGGCTATGGGGGCGATCGCGGCGGGCGGGATACGGGTGCTCAATCAGGATGTGGTGTCCCGCCTGGCGATCGACCCCGCGACCATCGACGCTGCGGCTCGGGTGGAGCGTCACCGTCTGGCCGAGCAACAGGGGAGGTTTCGGGGCAACCGCCCGGCGGCCCCTCGGGAGGGCCGGCTCGTCGTGCTGGTCGACGACGGGCTGGCTACCGGGTCGACGATGGAGGCGGCCATTGCCTCGTGCCGGCTGGCCCGCGTGGCCGGGATCATCGTGGCGGTGCCCGTGGGGGCGCGAGAGACCGTCGCCCACCTGACCACGCGGGCGGACGAGATCGTGTGCCTGGCCCAGCCGGCGGTCTTTCGGGCGGTCGGCTTGGCCTACCAGGACTTCGCCGCGGTCGCCGACGAGGAGGTCGTGGCCCTGCTCAACGCCGCGGCCCGGCCCCGGTGGTGATGCCGCCGATGCCAACGCGACAAAACGGACTACAATCTCGACATGGACAGGATTCCGACGCGAATCCTGAGCGGATTAAGGTAAAGCATGGCCCAAGTCGTTGATATGCGTAGTATTCGGCGCGGGCTGCGGCGGCGGGGCCGGGTGGTCCTGGCGGCGCTGTTGATCGGCGTCGTTGCCGCCGGGGGCTTTGTGGTCCTGTCGCCTACCACCTACGTTGCTTCGGCCCGCGTTGTGCTGCCGCCCTCGCCGGTCGATGCCCTGGGTCATGACGCCCGGGACATCAACACCGAGGTACAGATTGTTCGAAGTGCGGCGGTTCTCGGGCCGTCCGCCCACGCGGTCCGGCCGACCATTGAACTGCCCGTGCTGCAGCGAGCCATTTCGGTGGGACGGGTCAGTTCCCAGATCATCGAAGTCGCCGCTCGCTCGGACAGCGCAGCTCGGGCGGCGGAGCTGGCCAACGCGGTGGCGGCTTCCTATGTCGCCTACGCCGACGACACCGCGACCGCCGACGCCAATGCCACTGCGGCCGCCTACTCCCGGGAAGTCGGCCAGATCAGCCAACAGATCCAGCAGCTCAACCAACAGGTCGCCAGCGGCATTGCCGCCTTGGCGGGCCTTGGACCGGCCGAGACCCAGCGCCGGGAAGCGGCCCTGGACACGTTGCGAACCGAGCAGGCCACCCTGTCCCAGCAGTTGAACGTGGACCAGGCCCGGATCGCAGACGCATTGCTCCAAGCACAGCTCAGCCGGCAGGGAACCCAGGTGTTGCAGCCCGCCGTGCACCCGACACACCCCTCCAGCCCGAAGCCCGCCATCGACCTGGCGATCGGCGCGGTGGCCGGCCTGCTCATCGGCGGCCTGGTGGCATTGGCGCTGGAAAACGGTGACCATCGGCTCCGGACCCGCCACGGCATCAGTGCCGCCATCGGCGCACCGGTCCTGGCCTCGCTGGTCGTCAACCCGTTCGATCGGCCCGACCGGTGCCAGGAATTCCTGGAGCACTGGGAGCCGAGCGTGGTCGAGAGCTATTCGGTGCACCAGGCGTTCGCCCGACTGGCGGTGGGCGATGGACCCATGGCGAATCTGGTCGTGGTGGGTTTGGAAGCGGACACGGCGGCCGGGGTGGTGGCGCTCGAAATGGCCATTTGCAGCACCATGAGCGGGACCGAGACCGCATTCGTATTTGCGTCCCGTGACGATGGGGGTGCGGGCCTGAGGGCGGCGTGCGCGTCGGCCCTATCGGGCCGGGTCGCCCCCCGACCAGGCTTGGCGATCTTGGGCGCCACCGGCGCGGTGGACGCGGACCGGCTTGATGACGCCGGACTGGTCATCACCTTCGTCGTGGCCGACTCCGGACCGATCGTGCTTCCCACCTGGGACCGGAAAACCAAGGTGGCCCTGGTGGTGTCAGCCGGCCACGCCACGGCCGATCGTCTGGAGGCGGCGGCGGCGGCCTGTCTCGACGCCGGTGGGGCGTTGAGTGGAGCCCTGGTCGCCAATCCCGATCCCAGCGACCGATCCACCGGTCAGGGCCCAGCTGCGGCCGGGACGCCGCTGACCGACGGGGATCACCGTCCAGCGTCTACGTCTACGTCTACGTCTACGTCTGCGTCTGCACCTGCACCTGCGTCTGCACCTGCGTCTGCGTCTGCGCCGATGCCGGGTCGCGGGGCTTCCGCGGGTAACGGGGGTGCCATCAGTAACAAGGCGGCCGCCCAGTCTCAGACGGCCGGCTCCGATGTGGAAGGACGGGTCGGCGGTGTTTGAGTCGGCGACCAGGCTGCCCGAGTCGCCGGCGGCCGACACGGAACTTATCGAGGTCCTGGGCCGCCCGCTCGTCTCGGTGTCGTCGCTCATCGCCGCCGTCCGGCGCCGCCGCCGGGTCTGGATGGCGGCGGGGATGGCGGGATTGCTGGCCGCCCTGGCCTACTTCGTGATCCAGGGGCCACAGTATTCGGCGACCACCACCTTGCTCCTGCGGCGTCCGACGATCAACGCCCAGGACCCTTCTCGCGCCATGCAGACCGACATCCAACTGGCGGGCACCCGGACCGTGGCGGGCCGGGCGCTGGGCCAGCTGCAGCTTCTTGAAACCGCTCAGCAGTTCCAGACCCAGTACAAGGTCTCATCGGCCACCGACGACATCCTGGTGATCACCGCTCAGGCGGCCACGCCGGCCGACGCAGTACGGCGCGCCGACGCGGTGGCCAAAGCCTTCCTCGAGTTCCGGGGCCAGGGCGTGCAGCGTGAGACGCAGGTCCAGATCGCCGCCCTCCAGCAGCAGAGCAATGCCCTGCAGGCCCAGGTCGGCCCCCTGGACGATCAGATCAACGTCGCCACCTTGGAGGCGGGGAGCAGCAATGCCCCGGCCCAGGCCACCAGCCTGGGCAACCTGCTCACCCGTCGCCAGCAGGTAAACAGCCAGATCGCCACCGTGCAACAACGCATCAGCGACGTGTCGGCTGATTCGGGCGCGGTGATTGCCAACAGCCGGGTCATCGATCCGGCCCGCCCCAACCACCGCTCGATTGTCAAGACCGCGGTCCTCGACATGGCCGTGGGGCTGTTGGGCGCGTCGGCCCTGGGCGTCGGCTGGGTGGTGATCGGCGAAGTCATCTCCAATCGGGTGCGCCGCCGCCAGGACGTGATGGTGGCGCTGGACGCGCCCGTAATGGTCAGCGTGGGACCCACTGACTCCCAGCGTCGAGGGGGGGCCCACAGGTCCCAGTCGGGCCGCTCGCCCCACCGGCAGGGTCGCGAACTGACCAAGGTGGCTCGCCACCTGCGGGCCGTCCTGGCTACGACCGACTCGCCCACGCCCGCGCTGGCCGTGGTGTCGGTCGACAGCGATGACGCCGCTGGTCAGGCGGCCGCATCGACGGTCGACGGTTTGCTGGGGGAAGGCAACGACGTCCTGGCCATCGACCTCTCGGCCAGCTCCGCCCTGGCCGGGCGTTTCGGAGTCCCGGCCAATTCCGTTTCTCGGGTGGAACAGGCCGGGCGGGCCGCCAAGCTGTGGGTTGTCTCAAGGTCGTTGGCGGAGGGCAGCTCGATTGATGACTGGCTGCAACTGCACAACCTCCGGGGCGAGACCGAGGCGGTCATCGTGCTGGCGTCGCTTGATCCGGCCGACGGCGCCGGGCACCTGGCCGCCGTGGCTAGCACGGCGGTGGCGGTCGTGACCAGCGGACGATCGACCGCAGCCGCCTTGCGGGCCACCAGTCAGATGCTACGGGTGGCCGGGCTCCGTCTTGACTCCGCCGTGCTTTTGGACGCCGACCCTGACGACGAAAGCTTTGGTGTGATCGCCCCCGAGGCGGCTCGGCCCCCCGCGTGGGCGTAGCGCGGGCGAACTGGTGACGCTGACCGTAGATGCCATCCAGGCCCCGGCGGCTCGGGCGGCCGCTCGCTCCGGTGGGGGCGCCATCGTTGCTCGCTCGGTCGAGCGGCGGGTCGCCATCATCTGGGGCTTGATGCTGTTCAACGGGATTCCCTGGCTGCCCGGGCCGACGGTCATACCGATCCCCCATCGGGTGGCCCAGCTGATCACCAGCTCCGCGCTGGCGTTGGCGTTCCTTCTGGCCCTCACCATCAACCGACGCCTGCGCATCCGGCCCAACGCGCTGCTGGTCCTCTACATGGGACTGCTCGTCATCGCCCTGATCACCGGCCTGCGAGGCACAGCCGGCCATGGCTCCGTGTTCCGGGCGGTGCGCCTCTCGGGGTTCCTGGCGGTCCTGTGGCTGCTGACGCCGTGGTGGGGCCGCCGCGACATGCTGCTCCTGCGTTGCCACCTGCGGGCGTTGCTGGTGGTGTTGGCATCGGTCGTCGTCGGTGCTGTCATCGCGCCCGGCAAAGCATTGGGCAACGGACGGCTGCACGGGGTTATCTGGTACTTGCCGGCCACTCAGGTCGGACAGTTCGCCGCCGTGGCTGCGGGATGCGCCGTGGTCTTGTGGCTGTCGGGTGCCATGAGCCGCCGCCCGGCCTGGATGATCGCGGCGTTCGGGTTGGTGCTCATCGTGCTCACCCACACCCGAACGGCGGCCTTGGCGCTGACAACGGGCGTCCTCCTGGCCTCTTTCAGCCTGATCCTGGCCCGCGCCCGGGTCCGCCGGGTCCTGCTCACCGCTGCCCTGGTAATGCCCCTGGCGCTGGTCGCGGTGGCACCTTCGTTGGTGGGCTGGGCCACCCGCAACCAATCCTCGGCCGACATCGCGGGCTTGACCGGCCGGAAGGCGGTTTGGGCGACAGTGGTGAGCCAGCCTCGGTCGGAGTTCGAACGGTTCTTCGGATTCGGTCTGTCGGACAAATCGTCGCAAGGTCGCTCGATCGACGACACCTGGCTGGCCGTGTACAGGGACGAAGGCCTGGTCGGCGATGGCCTCATCGGTGCGATCCTGGGGCTGCTGTTGATCTCCGCCGCGTTCCGGAAATCCGGTCCGGCCCGGGCCGTCGCCCTTTTCCTGGTGGTGTATTGCGCCTTCGCCACCTACACCGAGGTGGTCATCGGGGACGCCTCGCCCTACCTCCTGCACCTGGTTGTTGCCTCCGCGCTCCTGCTTGCGGCCGCCCAGTCAGGTGACGATTCGAGCCGGCGGGCCGCGGTGGGACGGGCCGCGCTCGCTTGACGAGCCCGTCGTGACGTTCGTGGCCCAGCTCGGGTCGAAGCTCGGGTCGAAGCTCATGGTGAAGCGGGGCGGCAACACCAGCCGGCGCATGTTCTTGACCTTCTGCGACCAAGGGGTTTCGTCGGCCTCGAACTTCATCGTCGGGTTGGCCGTCGCCCGGTTGGCCGGCCCGATCGAGTTCGGTGCCTACATGCTCACTTTTACCCTGTGGCTGGTCGTCGTGGGCTGTCACCGGGCGGTCGTGACTGAGCCGATACTCGTCAGCACCGGTGGGCGCGAGGGGCTCGAAGGCGTGGCCCACGGGGTGAGCGCGGAGCTGATCCTCGGCGCGGCGGTGTCGGTGATCGCGTTGTCGGGAGGACTGGTCGCGCTGTCCCTGGGCTCGGCGGTGGCCGCACCGACGCTCGCCATGGCGCCCTGGTTCGCGGCCCTGCTGGTCCAGGACTACTGGCGGGCCACAGCCTTCCGGCAGCGCCGCCCGGGGTTGGCACTTATCAACGACGTCGTTTTCGCCGCCGTCCAGCTGGCCTCGGCGGCCACGTTCTGGCTACTCGGGTGGCGATCGGTCGGCTCCATGATCACGGCGTGGGGTATCGGCGCCACGGCGGGAGCGTTACTGGGCTTGATCTGGTTTCCTGCCTCGTGGCGCCCGAGCGTCGGTCAGAAGCTGTTCCGGCGCCTCTGGCCACTCAGCCGGTGGCTGCTGTTGGACTTCGTCACCGGGTTCACGGCCGACCAGGCCTACCTGATCCTGGTGGCGGGCCTGCTCTCGGGCGCGGCCTACGGCGGGTTCCGCGCGGCGTTGAACCTGATGGGCCCGATGATGGTGCTGGTGATGGCCGGTAGCAACATCGGGCTCCCGGCGGCGGCGGCGCGGGCTAACTCTGACGATCCCGAAGCCCTGCCGCGCTTCGCCCGGCGCATGTCCCTGCTGGCGACGGCCGCGCTCGGGTCCTACGGGCTGGTCATGGCGGTGGCGGGCAGCCGGCTGCTCCGGGCGCTGTACGGACCCCAATTCGGCCGCTACGGGCTGCTGGTAACGCTGGCCGCGGTGACCTACGCCATTCCGACCTTGGTGCTGGGACAGGGGGTGGCACTGAAAGCCGCCGGTCGATTGCGGCGCCTCTGGCGGTTGCGGGCGCTGAGCGCTATCGCATCTTTTATCTCGGTCATAATCCTGGTGCGCTGGTTGGGCACGGCGGGGGCGGGATGGGGTGGCGTGGCCACGGCCATCTTCTACGCCGCCAGCATGTGGTGGCTCTACCACCGAGAGGTCATCCAAGGCGGCAGCACGCGACCACGTCGGTCCGCTCGGGGCGGGGCGTACGCCAACGAGGCGTTCGCCACGATCGCGACCTTCGCCACGATCGGTGAGGCGGCGGCCGCGGCGGCGGCCGCGGCGGCTGCCGCTCACAACGCCGGGGCCAAGAGCGGCGTGCGCGGCGTCCGCGGCGTGCGCGGTGCCCCGTCGAATGGGGCGCCTACCACCACCGGGGTGAACGGATCGGGAAGGGGAACGCGCATCGGGGCGGGCCCCGGGGACTGATCCTCGACCGATCAGGTCCCGACGTAGATCTCGTCGAGGTAGATGCTGCTTCCCGCGGTCGCAGTGGTGCCGGAGAAGGACGCCGTGACAGCCACGGTGCCGGCCGGGGCGGTGGCGCTGGCCGTTGCATGCTGCCAGCCCCCCGTCAGGGCGGGGATGGCGGCGCTGTTGGTGCCCAGCACATGGCCGGCCCCGTCACGCCACTGGACCTGCATGGTGACCCCAAGGCTGCCGACTCCACCCAAGGCCCAGAAGCCGATGGCCTGGGGCCCCGGGCTGGTGGCGAAGCCCGGCCAGCTGTTCACCTGAATGCCCCACCCGAATGGCGCCGTGACCTGGACCTGAAGGCTGTGGGTGCCCGCCTCGGCCTGCGCCGTGGTCTGGGCAACGGTGGCGGAGAACCAGGGTGCCCAGTGGCCCGTCGATCCTTCCAGCGACGCGGTATCAGCGTCGAGGGCATTGACACCGGCCGGGGGAGGCGGGGCGGCGGCCGGCCCGACGATGATCTGGTCGAGATACAAGCTGCTGCCGGCACCGGCGGCGCCGGTGAAGGTGACCGTGACGCTGGCCGTGCCGGGCGGGGCCACGACATCGGCTCTCGCCTGTTGCCAGGTGGAGTTCAGGACGGCCAGGGACGCATTGCCCGTGCCGAGAACATTTCCCACCCCGTCACGCCATTGCGTCTGCATCGTGATTCCGACGGCGCCGCCTCCGGCCAACGCCCAGAAGCTCATGCTCTGGAGGCCCGGAGCGGCCGCGAATCCGGGCCAATTGTTCAGCTGGATGCCCCAACCACTGGACCCGGTGACGCCGACCAAAAGGCTGTGGGTGCCCGTTTGGGCCTGGGCTGCCGTCTGGGCGGCGGTGGTGTTGAACCAGGGGGCCCAGTGGCCTGCCGATTTTTCCAGGGTGGCGCTGTCGGTGTCCAGGAGGTTGACGCCGGGCGTCCCGCCGGGTCCGGGGCCGGGGCCGGTCGTGGCGCCGACGAAGATCTGATCGAGGAACAGGCGGTCGCCGGCCACGCCCGATGCCCCTGGGCCACTGAACGTCATGGTGACGAAGGCGGTTCCCGCGGGCGCGGTGACGTTGGCTGAGGCCTGCTTCCACGCTGTGGTCAGGCTGGGGATGGCCACGTCATTGGTGGCCAACACCGTCCCACCGCTGTTTCGCCATTGCACTTGCATGTCGGCGCCGAGGGCGCCCACGCCGGCCAGGCCCCAGAAGCCGATCGTCTGAGCCCCGGGGGTGGCGGTGAACCCGGGCGCGTTGTTGAGTTGGACGGCCCAACCCCAGGGTGCGGTGACGTCGACTTGAAGGCTGTGGGTACCCGTTTGGGCCTGGGTGGCGGTCTGGGAGAGGGCGGCGCTGTACCAGGGGACCCAGTGGCCGACCGACCCCTCGAACGAGGCGGAGTCGGCGTCCAGCAGGTTGCCCGCGGGCGGCGGTGTGAACGTGACGCCGTTCAGGGTGCTCCCGATGTCCTGGTTGTTCGGGCCGCCCTGCCACTGCGTGAAGGTGATGGGGATGAGACCCGACCAGTCGAACTGCCAGTCACCGGTGTAGCTGTTGGTGGCGAAGTGGTTGTTCTGCTGGGTTGTGATCGCGGTCTTGCCCGTGGTGCCGAGGTAGGGCGACCAGGACGGGGCGGTGCCCGTGCTGGCCAGGATTGCTTGCTCCCCGCAGCCCGTGGTGGTGCAGCCCACGTTGGCCCGACTGAAGCTGAACTGATTGTCGTGGACCGAGACGTTCTGCGTCTTCCACCGGCAATCGCCCAGGTAGGGCTGGCTGTTGATGGTACCCGGCGCGCACGTGCCGACCGTGGCGGCGGGATCGCCCAGGGTGCAAACCGAGAAGGTTGGGTCGGCGCCGCAGAACCTGTTGGTGTCCTCCCACAGGATCACGCCGCCCCAGTTGTCGACCAGGTTGTTGCCCGAGATGTTGAACGTGGCGTACAGGCCGCCGTCGACCCGTGCGTCGCCCCCGGATTCGGAGATGTAGATGGCGGCGGCGGGGAAGCTGCTGCCTTGGGCGGCCAAGGCTTTGCCTTTGACAATGTCGTTGCGCACGATGGTGTTGTTGGTGATCTGGGCGTTGTAGCTGATCTCGTAGATGATGGCTTCGTCTTCGTTGTCGGCGATGTAGTTGCCGTCGATCAAGATGCCGGCGTTGTTGGCGTCGGCCCAGATGCCCGGGCCCATGTTGTTATGGACCCAGTTGTTGGTGATGGTCGCCCCGACCGTTCTCCACAACTTTCCGGCCCCGGCACAGCCGCAGCCCGGGCTGGCAACTGCCCAATTTCCCGTGTTGTTGCCCGCGATCTCGTTGTGGTCGAGCGTGATGTTGGAATCGCCGCCGGCCTTATAGGCATTGAAACCGTACTGGCCATTGGAGGCGAGGCAGTTGTAGGAGACGACGTCGCCCGGGCCGACCATGACTCCAGCACCAGCGTTGTGGACGATGGTGTTGTACTGGATGGTCCAGTTGGGACCGCTGTCGTGGTTGACGACTCCCTGATCCTGGGGGGACACGAAGTTCTGGACGGTGAGATAGCGAATGGTGACGCCCACACCGGCCTGAGTGAAAGCGAAATTGTTGATCCCCTGGCCGTCGATGACGGCGCCGGGGGCGCCTATGTAGGTGGTGTGGTCAGAGGAGATGATTTGGCTGTAAATGCCGCGGCCCAAGGTGTGCGTTCCGGTGGCGAAATAGAACGTGGCGCCGGGCTGATTCCAACTCATGGTGCTGTTGTCACCGGCGGCCACCACGATGGCTCCAGGGGGGGCAGTCGAGGGGCCGGTGAGGAGGCTGGTGTTGCCGCAGATCGCTGCGGGCGGCGTGGCGGGGTAGGCGGGGGTCGTGGAGGCGGCGCTGGCCGGTTTGGAGGTAGGGGCGCCATTGGTAGGGGCGCCATTGGTAGGGGCGCCTTTGGTAGGGGCGCCTTTGGTAGGGGCGCCTTTGGCAGGGGGGCCGTTGGGTTTGGGCGCGGCGGCGGCGGGCGCGGCCAGGGCCGGGACCGCGAGTAGCGACGAGGCCGCGGCCAAAACCACAATGGCCAGTGTGCGGATGCCGCCGCCGGGTGTCGTGAAAGACCGTGTCATGAGAGACCTTTGATGTCCATGGAAGTGGCGTCGGGTGGGCGCTGGGCGGCACGAAGGGTGGGGTGACGATCCACCATCGGCAGCCCAATGGGCCATCTGAATCGGGATGACTGTTTGGACCGAGTTGTCGAGAAATCCCGCGAATCGTTTGCGCGGATTTCCGACTTGCCGGATTTGCGAAACGCGTTCCTCTCCCCAGCGGAGAACTGTTGGTCCGGGCGTTAGCCCCTGTCCTCTAGCCCACGGAGGAATGGCGCCCAAACCGCTTGTGGGCACAACATAGTCCCGTTTGGCCGTGCCCGGGGTGAGAAGTTCGGGCCGGTCACCGATCGCGCGTCGCGGCCGGACGGAACCGATTCGGCGTCGTCGGGTCGCGAGCGGATGGGTACCATGAACTGCCCTGAGTCGGGGGCTGGGAGGCGCGGAAAATGGAGTTGGATGCCGCTCCTCGGCGATCAGGGCGGGCCCTGGCCGAGGAACTGAATGGGGAACTCGTCCTCGTCCATGTGGACACGGGCATGTACTACACCCTGAACGAGGTGGGCGGCCGGGTCTGGGCCCTATGCGATGGCTCCCTCACCGTGGCTCAGGTGATCGCTCAGCTTTGTGAGGAGTTCGATGCACCACCCGAGGAAGTGAAGGCCGACGTCCTGGACCTGGTGGGCCACTTGACGACCGAGAAGCTGCTCGTCGCGGCTCCCTGAATGAAGCTTTCTACGGCCCGTCGTGTAATCGCCCGGTTGGGGCGCCTCCGGCAGTTGCACGGCCTTGGCGATGTGCTTCTCTTCGCTCGGGTGGTGGTGGTCGCGGCCCAAGTACCGTGGTTCGTCCGCCTGTCACTGCCCCGCCAGGCGGCTCTGCTGTCGGGGCGGAGACTCGCGGGCGCCAAGCCGGAACGGGCCGAGGGGAATCCCCGCGCGGCCCGGCCCGATGTTGTCGATCGGGTCGCACGGTGCGTCGACCTGGCCCAGGATGTGGCCCGGCCGCTGGTCCGGCCGGGTTGTCTGACCCGGGGCATCACCCTCTACTGGTTCCTGGGGCGGAGCGATGAAGAGATCGAGTTGTGCTTCGGCCTGGGCCACCCCGGCGACAGCGAGCACTACTCGGGCCATTGCTGGCTCAGCCGGCGAGGCCAACCCATCCTGGAGCGGGTCGACCCCACCGACTCATTCGGAGTGGTCTACCGGTTCCCCCCCGTCCCCGATACGGGTACGGGCGGCTGCGTGGCTGGGGACCTGGTTGGTCGGAGCGAGCGAGCAGCACACCTCCTGCGCCTAGGCTCCGACCAGTGGTCGAAAAACTAGGACAGTGGGCCGGGCTCTCGGCCACTGAGCTCCTGGCCCGCTCGCTGTTCATGGAGATGGCGGCGGGGGAGGCGTTCGAGTGGCTGGAGAGGGCCGACGTGGCCTCCATCGTCTTGAAGGGTCCGGCCGTGGCCACCTGGCTGTACCAGCCCAATGAGGTTCGGCCCTCGGTCGACGTGGACCTGCTGGTGGCACCGGAGGACTTCGACCGAGCCGAGCACGCCCTCGAGCAGCTTGGCTACCGCCATCGCCTCCGGGGCGGCGCGGCGTGCGAGATCGCGTCCAACGCCCGTGAGCTGCTGGGCGACAACGGCATCTGCATCGATCTGCACCACCATCTGATCGGGCTGGCTGACCCAGTGCGATCCTGGGACCTGCTGTCCCGGCGAACCACGTCGCTGCGCTTGGCCTCGGGTGCCGAGGTGGCCGTGCTCGACCTGAGCGCCCGGACGATGCACCTGGCGCTGCACGCCGCCCAGGACGGGCCCCAGGACCTGAAAGCCCTGGCCGACTTGGAGCGGGGCCTGGCCCAGGTACCCATCGACACCTGGCGGGCCGCGGCCACCCTGGCCGACCAGCTGGGCGCCACCGCGGCCTTCGCGGCGGGCCTGCGACTGTGCCCGCCCGGCCGGGCCGTGGCCGCCGAATTGGGGCTCCCTGATCTACCCGGCGTCGAACTGACCTTACGGGTACGCTCGGCCCCCCACGAGTCGCTCTTCTTCGAGCATCTGTCGGTCGCCCCCGGTGTGGCGGCCAAGGTCAAGCTGGTCAGCCGGAAGCTGTGGCCCACGAATGCCTATCTGAAGTCCGGGGCACCCGAGGCGGTCGGTCTCCGCTGCGGATTGGCCGTAGCGCGGTGCCGCCGGCTGGCGTCGCTGACCCGTCGCGCCCCGCCTGCCCTGCGGGCCTGGTATCAGGCCCGTCGAGAGCTGGGAAAGGTCCGACGCGGGTAGGCCGCCCGCCGGGTGCGGCGAACTCCCAGCCTGGAACGAACCCTCGGCCGGGTGCCAACCGGGGCATGTTCATCGTTCCTGGGCGACTTGTTCGGAACAGCGCCGACACGTTGCCACGGTACGCTGATCATGCCCCGGTTCGGGGGGCTTCGATGCCGCCCTTCGGGCGCTCTTGCCTGGCCCTGATGCACCGGTGTGGTTGCCTTTGCACCCCCATCGCCGTGACCGTTATGTCATAGTTGTTTAGAGTGTTACGTCTGGACTAGCCTGGGAACTATGGCCATTGTGACCGAATCTGCCGATGGCGGTTCAGCCCCGGATTCCAGGCCCGGTCCACCCCTGATGAAGGTCGCCGTGTTCGGGCTCGGCTACGTGGGAACCGTCACGTCGGCGTGCCTGGCGGCCCACGGCCACGACGTCTGGGGGGTCGACCCTGACCGCAACAAAGTCGGCCTGGTGTCGGCGGGCCGAAGCCCGGTTGTGGAGCCAGGGCTTGAGCCGCTGATCGCCAAGGCGGTGGCCGGGGGATCGCTTCACGCCACCTGCGACCCGGTCGAGGCGGTGGCCGGGGCGGACATCTCGCTTATTTGTGTCGGTACTCCCTCGGCGCCCGACGGCAGTACGGAACTGTCCTACCTGAAGCGGGTCGTCACCGATATCGGCCGGGCGCTGGCCGCGACCGGCAGCTCCCGGCCCGGTTTCCATAGCGTCGTAGTACGGAGCACGGTGCCTCCGGGCACGGTTGAGGGCGTCGTGGCCCCGGCTCTGGAGGCTGAGTTGGGTGATGAGGCAGGCTCGCACGTCGGCGTGGCCATGTGCCCCGAGTTCCTCCGCGAGGGGACGAGTGTGGCCGACTTCTTCGATCCACCCTTCACCGTGGCCGGTACCGTCGACCGGTCGGTGGCCGACGCACTGGATCGGTTGTTCGGATTCCTAGACCGGCCGCTCCGAGTCGTACCGGTACGCACGGCAGAGGGCCTCAAGTACGCCTGCAATGCCTTTCACGCCACCAAGGTGGCGTTCAGCAACGAAGTGGCCCGCTTGTACCGCCACCTCGGCGTCGACGCCCGGGAGGTCATGGATCTGTTCTGCCAGGACAGCTACCTGAATATCTCGCCCCGGTATCTGCGTCCCGGATTTGCCTTCGGCGGCTCGTGCCTCCCGAAGGACCTCCGGTCGCTCTTGTACCTGGGCCGGATCAACAGCATTGATCTGCCCCTGCTGAGCGGAACCCTGTACTCCAACGAGCTCAGTGTCCGCCAGGTCGTTGACCGGGTGATCACCAGCCCCGGGCGGAAGGTTGCGCTCCTCGGCTTGGGATTCAAAGCCGAGACCGACGACCTGCGAGAGAGCCCATCGGTCGAGCTGGCGGAGCGGCTCTCGGGTAAGGGGTACGACCTGTCGATCTACGACCCTGTGATCCAGCCCGCCCGGCTGGTCGGCGCCAACCGCGGCTACGTCGAATCGAAGCTGCCTCACCTGAGCCGGCTGTTGACCGATTCGGCCGCCGAGGCGCTGGCTGGCTGTGATGTGGCGGTGGTGTCGGTACACGCCCGGTGCATCGTGTCGGACCTCCTTGCTGATCCTCCGCCCATGGTGATCGACCTGTGCGGCGACCTGGGCCCGGCCGTCGAGGCACTCGCGGGCTACGAAGGGATCGGTTGGTGAGTTTGGCTCGGGGCCGCCAGGGGCGGCGCAACGGGGCTTCTCCGGGCGTCCTCATCATCGTTCAGAACCTGCCAGTTCCCTTCGACCGGAGAGTGTGGCTGGAATGCCAGGCGCTCCGGGAGGACGGCTACCGGGTCGCGGTGGTCTGTCCGAAAGCACCGGGCGATCCCCGCCACGAAGTGGTCGACGGTGTCGATCTGTTCAAGTACCAGGCCTATGGGGCCAGTCGCTCCCAGATAAGCTTCGTGGCGGAATACGCCTACTCCTTTCTCATGACGCTGTGGTCGACCGTGGTGGCGTGGCGTCGGGTCCACTTCGACATCATCCAGACCTGTAATCCCCCGGATATTTTTTGGCCCATTGGGTTGGTCTTCCGCCTGCTCGGGGGCACCTATTTCGTGTTCGACCAGCACGACCTGTGCCCGGAATTGTACGAGTCCCGTTTTCCCGGACGCGAGGGCGCGACCTATCGGGGTCTGCGATGGCTTGAGTGGTGTACCTACCACACCGCCGACCACGTGATCGCGACCAACAACTCGTACCGGGCCAAGGCCATGGACCGGGGCGGCAAGCAAGACAATGAAATCACGGTGGTCAGGACCGGACCCGATCCGGACCGGCTCCGGCGGGGCGAATCCGACGTGAGCCTGCGGAGAGGCCGCGATTTCCTCGTGGCCTACCTGGGAGTGATGGGTCCGCAGGACGGCGTCGACATCGTTCTTCAGGCGGCGGCGGTTTTGGTCCATGATCTGCACCGACGCGACGTGAGCTTCACACTGATGGGAACGGGCGACTCCTTTCCCGACTTATTGGCCCTGCGGGCCGAGCTTGGACTCGAGGACTATGTCGAGTTCACCGGCCGGGCCCCAGACGAGCTGGTGTTCCGGGTGCTGTCGACGGCCGACGTCGGCCTGAGCCCGGACCCGCGCAATCCCCTCAATGAGCTGTCGACCATGAACAAGACGATGGAGTACATGGCCTTCGAACTGCCCGTCGTCGCCTTCGACCTGCGCGAGACGCGTGTTTCCGCCGCGGGGGCGGCGGTGTACGCCGAACCGAACGACATCGGAAAGTATGCACGGGCGATTGTGGAACTACTCGATGACGAGCCCCGCCGACGGGCGATGGGACAACTCGGGCGATCCCGGGTCGAAGAGCAACTGGCCTGGTGCCACCAGCGCGGTCGCTACGTCGGCGTCTACGACAACTTGTTGGCCGTGGGTGTCTGATGGGCTTGCAAGGGCGTGCGTTTCGGAGCGCTTGAAGTTAGCTCCGAAAATGCGCGGGCACTGAGAGGGGTAATCTACCCATTTCGCCTATCCTGCTGGTTCTGCTAGTTCTGGCTGATCCATCATTTCTCTCCGTCTTGACCCGACTAGGCGTTACGTCTACAATCTCCGTGGGCGCAAAAAGGGGTACTGACGCGACATTGAGGAGAATAAAAATGGATATTGCTCTCTCGCGATCAGACCGCGACTTCGATTTGGGTGCGAGGCGACCCAAGCGCATCCGCCGATTCGGTAGCGGGTCGGCCGCGCGCCTTGTTGTTGCCCTTGCCTTCGCCGCTGTTCCCTTCGTCGTGTCAACCCCGGCGGCCTTCGCCGGTGTGGGACTGGGCGTGATTCCGAACTTCCCAAGTCCGGTCAGCGTCGGCCAGACGGCCGTCCCCGCGTCGATCACGATCACCAACCTCTCGAACGGCCCAGAAGCCACCGGAAATGTGACCCTGACGGACGTCACCCTGGTCCCGTCGTGCGGCACGTTCAGCGCGAACTCCGACTGCCCCGCGGCCGGAGCCGATCCCGGCGTGTTCAAAGTATCGGCGACGGCCGTCGGGCGGTCGGGCACGGCGTGCGCGGGCATCACCTTCGCCGTCACGGTCGCCAACCCGGCAACGGGTCAGTTGAGCTTCGCCCCCAGCGCGCCGGTGGTTCTTGGCCCTCCCGGCGGACCAAGCCCGACATGTGTGATCGACTTCAATTTCGACGTCCTCCGGGTGCCGACGAAGGACGTCTCACCGGCGCCGGGCGTGCAGACCGAGCAGATTGTGGCTGTCGTCGGTTTCCACGACGACGGGACGCCGGGTTCGGGTACCGGGACGAGCACTGTCACGGTGACCGAGCACACGCCGCCCCTCTGCAACCTGACAGGGGTCGTCGCCGGACCGCCCAAGCAGATCCAGATCACGGTCCAGGACACCGGCTCGGGTCTGGCGGCAGGCGGGATTGTCGTGACCACCGCCGTCAACGCCAACGTGCCGGTGCCCGCCTTCACTGCGGGTACAACGTCACCCGTCGTCGTCACCGCCACCAAGATCAATCAGGCGGCCCCCTCGCACGTCGCGCTCCGGGTGACGGACCGCTCGGGCAACGTGACCACGTGTGACCCGACCGACATCTCGATCGACCGAACCAACGGGAAGCCGGTCACGCAGTCCGTGCATGACGTCCCCTCGGCCGAGCATTTCCTCACCGTCTTCAACGGTCAGCCAGGCATTCGGACCCTCGTCGTGAACGCCAACAGCCATATCTTCGTGCTTCGCTTGACCGGCGGGCAGACGGTCACCATCGACCTGGGCTGGGCCCTGAGCACCAGAGGGTCCAACACAGTCAGGTTCACCGCCGCTGGTGGCCCCGGTAGCACTGCCACCGCCGTCTTGCACGACTAGCGCCCGCCCATTGTCGACCAATCTCGATGTCGGTCCCATGACGGAGGATGAGTCGCGGGCCCTCCAGATGGGCCGCCGTCGCTCGACGGACCGCAAGTGAACCTGAAGGCGACGGACACTGGCTAACAAGAGACACGTCGTGGCGGTGGTCGCCTTCTTGGCAGTCGTGGGAGGGTTCGTCGTGTTCGGGCTCAGCCGAACGGTCAGCCGAAGCTCGCGCCCGACCGCGGTCGCTCCGCCGATTCCGCCGACTTCGTCGACCCTGCCTTCGACGTCACCATCATCCTCCGCCGCTGTGCCCCCAACGTCGCCCGGCGATCTCTCGGCCGGGGCTCCGTCGTCGCCGCCCGCTCCGGTGTGCGGGAATGCGTCGGCACTGAGCGGTCCGGCGGTTCCGCCGCCCGGGGCGGTCGTGGTCGCTCAGGGCGACGACAGTACGGTGAACTGGAACCGCCCCGGTGCCACGTTTTGGTTCGAGGGCGGGACGCACACGCTGGGGCCAAGTGGGTTCAGTCAGATCGTGCCCGCCACGGGGGCGATATTTGTCGGAGCGCCCGGGGCGGTGATCGATGGGCAGGGGATCAACTACTCGGCGTTCACGACGAAGGTGACGGGCGTGACGGTGGAGTTCCTCACGATCCAGCATTTCAACTCACCGGGGGACCAGGGCGTGGTGAATCACGACTCGGGGGACGGCTGGTCGATCAGACACAACACGATCACGGCGAATCACGGGGCGGCCACGATGATCGGGAGTGGCAACACGGTGGCCTACAACTGCTTGTCGAACAATGGCCAGTACGGCTTCAACGCCTACAGCTTGTCGGGTGGGCCGCGCGGCGTGGTGATGGATCACAATGAGATCACGGGGAACAACACCGACGACTTAGAGGCCAAGCAGCCGGGTTGCGGCTGCACGGGCGGCGGGAAGTTCTGGCAGACCGTGGATGCAACCGTGACGAACAACTATGTCCACGACAACCGCGGGGTCGGGTTGTGGGCTGACGGTGACAACGTCGGTTTCGACGCCGAAGGGAACTACATCTCGGGCAACGATGCCGAGGGTCTCGTCTATGAGGTGTCCTACAATGCCCTGATCAGGGACAACACCTTCGTGCGGAACAACCTGGTGAAGGGCCCACGGATCGACGGGTTCCCCGGGGGCGCCTTGTACGTCTCTGAATCAGGTGGTGACCCTAGGGTGGCAAGCCCGCGGGGGTATGCGACGGTTGACATCTCGGCCAACGTGTTCACCGACAACTGGGACGGGGTGGTGTTGTGGGAGAACGCCGACCGGTTCTGTGGGAATGGCGAAGCCAAGTTCTGCACGTTGGTCAACCCGTCCGTCGCCAACCTCGGCACCTGTGTGGCTGGCCGGATCGAACAGGCCCCGTTGTACTCGGACTGCCGCTGGAAGACCCAAAACGTGATGGTTCACGACAACACATTCACGATCACCAAGGCCCACATCACCGGGTGCGGGTCGGCTCGGACCTGTGGCGATCAAGGACTGTTCTCGAACTTCGGAACGTACCCGGCATTCTCGCCGTACCGGGCCGCGATCATCCAGGATGCCATCGCGTTCAGCCAGAACAACCGGTTCTTCAACAACACCTACAACGGTGAATGGCACTTTGTCGCCCATAGCCGCGACACCGTCCTTGATTTCCGAACCTGGCAATCGGGCCGGTACCACCAAGATGTGGGCAGCACCATCCACTGAGAGGTTGCTGGCGAGGCCAGGTCTCGTTCCTCGTACGATGCATCCGGGCTCTGTGGAGCGGCCGCAGCCAGGAAGGACTTTGTGGAGGTTGGACAGCGAGGAGTCGGCGGGTGGCGGTGACGCGGGCCTGCACGACAGGGCCGGGCCGGAGGGCGCCTCTGTTGCTGAGGAGCGGTTTCGGACCGCGGGCGTGCCCATGAGGGTCCTGGTTGTTCACAACCGGTACCGGTCGGCCGAGCCTGGCGGTGAGGATCGTGTCGTGGATCAGGAGGTGGCGGCGCTGTGCTCCTCTGGTCACACGGTGGAGCGCTTCGAGCGATTCAACGATGACATCGACGGGTGGTCGCCGGCCCGCAAGGCGTTGCTGCCCGGCCAGGTCGTGTGGAACGAGCAGAGTCGCCGGTCGCTGACGCGGACCCTCGGCACCATGAGACCCGATGTCGTGCATGTGCACAACACGTTCCCGCTGCTGAGCCCATCAGTGCTTTACGCCTGTCGGGCGGCGGGGGTACCCGTGGTGGCGACTCTTCACAACTATGGGCTGGTGTGTCCGAGCGGTGCGCTCTTTCGTGACCGCGCCGTCTGCCATGACTGCGTCGGCCGGGTGCCGTTCCCTGCCGTCCGCCACGGGTGCTACAAGCAGTCGGCCCTGGCGTCGACCCCGGTGGCGCTGGGGCTGGTGGTGCACGGGCGGGCCTGGCGGTCGATGGTGTCGGCCTATGTGTGCATCTCTGGTAGCCAGCGCGAGATTCTTGTGTCGGGCGGGTTCCCGCCCCAGCGAATGTTTGTGAAGCACAACTTTGTCCCCCCGCTGCACACAACGGTGGGCCGGCGCGAGGACATCGTCGTCTATGCCGGACGGTTGACGACGCACAAGGGGGTCGGGCTTCTGATGGAGGCGTGGGACCGCACCCTGGCGGATAACCCCGAAGGGCAGCTTCGCCTGGTGATAGCAGGCAAGGGACCGCTCGAGCCGGCCGTCACGAGTTGGGCGGCTGGTCGGCCGTCGGTTGACTTCGTCGGTCTCTTGGATCGGGCCGCCTGCGCCCGTCTGCTCTCGAGGGCGCGGGCAGCCGTCGTACCATCCCAATGGGAGGAAGCGTTCGGTCTCATTGCGGTGGAGGCGATGTCGGTCGGGGTCCCGCCGGTGGCGCCGGGTCGTGGCTCATTTCCCGAGTTGATCACGGACGGCGACGATGGCGTTCTGTTCGAGCCCGGAAACGCGGCTGCGCTGGCCGAGGTGTTCCGCGACATCGAATCTGATCCAGAGCGGTACGAGGGGCTGGGCCGGACGGCCCGAGCGACCTATGAGCGCCGGTTCACACCCGAGGCCAACGTCGAACAGTTGCTCAGGATCTACCAGTTTGCTGTCGCCGGCCGGTCGGCCTGATGTCGGCCGACCGGTCGGGTTGCGGTCCGGGCCCTACCCGATCCCATCCCCGACCCGATCACCGACCCGATCACCGAACCGCAATCAGAGATTTGGTCAGCCCGACAAAGCGTTCATGAAGGAGCTCGGATCCGGGAAACAGATGCCCCATCTCGGCGGCGCCGAGGAGCTCGACATACAGCACCTCTTCCAAGTTGGCGTCCCTGTCATCACCGCTGATCCCCGAGAATCCGAAGGGCCAGTGCTGCGAGATGAGGGCACGCACTCTCACCGGAAGGAACTGGAAGCCGGGAAATAGCCAATGGGGCTCGATCGGGAACGATCGGGCCGGAGTCTGGATCCAGTAGTGCGGGGCGGTGCGTGCCACCACGTCAGCGAAGGCTCGCCGCCGGTGGTAGCCACCGACGTGTTCGATGACCGAATTCGAGTAGATGAAGTCGAAGGTCAGCTCATCGAGCTCGGGGGGTGGGTCGCAGGCGTCCCCGAGAATGCAGCGGACACGGTCGTTGGTCTCGTACTTACCCAGGTTGATCAGTGTCAGCTCGGCCGGATGAACCGGGACGGACGCCCAGGAATGGGGCGTGCCTCCGAGGTCGAGGACCCGCATGTCGGCAAAATCCGGGAAGCGCTCGAGCAGGGCTCGCCAGCGCCGGGCCCGTGCCCGCCCGGGAAGCGAGCGGGGGTTTTCGGGGAGAAAAATTGCATCCCGGAGGCGGTCGCCGTTGGTGGCCATCGCCTTGAGACTATCCGCCTCGCGATCGACCCACCTTCGGGGGCAGGCCGGGTCTGGAAACATGCCGCAGTAGTATCGGTTGCCCTGAATGCACTTGGGGGGGCTCGCGAGTCGGCACGCCGGAGCGAGAACGTGGCCGCCCCGTGGTCGGCCGCGAGCCAGACAGGCTCAGCTGACGTACCGGTTAGTATGTCGCCGGCGCCGCTCGTCTTGGCCGGGTCGACCGCGGCCATCAACCATCGGCTGGGCGATCCGGCATCGTTCCTTTCCGGTGACGAGTTACGCCGAGCGGCGAGATTCCGTTCAAGTTGCGACCGGGCCGACTTCATCGCCGCCCACGCGCTGGTGCGGGTGGCGGCCGGGATGTTGCTGGGAACATCGGGACACGAGCTCACGCTGGTACAGAAGTGCTACAGTTGCGGCGGCAATCACGGCCGGCCGTCAATCGCCGAGTCGGCTGCGACGCAGGTGAGCATGTCCCACGCCCCGGGCGTCGTTGCCGCGGCGGCCGGATTCCGTCCGGTGGCGGTCGATGTCGACACGCGTCGGCGTCAGGTTGTTGACGCAGCGGTGGCGACGATGGTCCTACACCCATCCGAGCGAAAGGTGGTAGAAGACGCCACCGATCCCGAACTGGCCTTCCTCCGCTTCTGGGTCCGTAAGGAGTCACTGGTCAAGCTGGGCCGGCTCAGCCTGGACTCCCTGGTCAGCATCGACCTCTCGGCCGTCCCGGTCGAAACGACTTGGTTGGGCCAGGAAACATGCCGGCTAACCTGGGAGGGGTGGCACTTGTTGGAGTGGTCCCACTCCGAGTCGCAAGTGGTCGGCAGCGCGATCGCGGCGTCGCCTCCCCGGTTCATCCACGGGGCTGACTGATAGGCGCGTGGGCCGTCAGGTGACCGCGATCTGGTCGAGGTACATGTAGTTCCCGGTGTTCCCGCTACCGGTGGCGGCGATGTTGGCGTAGGCGGTGCCGGCGGGGGCGGTCACGTTGGCGGTGGCTTGCTGCCAGGTGGTGGTGAGGGTGGGG
>JALYXV010000326.1 GCA_030947025.1 Actinomycetota bacterium
GCCGGTGCCGGGCCCGCCGGTGCCGGGTCCGCCGGTGCTCCGGCCACCACCTCGGTCTCCTGGGAGGCCGGAAGGTCGATGGACACCGTCGGGGCGGCGTCAGCCAAGGGGAGCAGCGAGAGCAACGGGAGCAGCGGGATGACGCCCAGGTCGACCTGGTGCTCGATGGCCTCGTCCCACTCCGTCCACACCTGCTCGCCCACCACCAGCCGGGCGATGGGGCGGAAGCCGCCTGCGGCGCCAGCATCGGCGACCTCGAGGGTGCGGCGCTGCAGCTGCAGGAAACGAAGGCGGATGGCTATCACCGGCTCGTCTCCTGGGTCCACGATCAACTCGGTCCGCGTCGCCGTCCGCTCCGAAGGGTCGATCTCAGTCCAGGCGGGCGGTACCAGAACACCCCATTGGAAGCGCACCCCGCCCTGGTTCTTACCGTGGGTGGCGTAGGGGTACAGGATGTAGCCCTCGTACATGAGGGCGTCGGCCACC
The DNA here is from genome assembly GCA_030947025.1 of Actinomycetota bacterium. GTDB lineage: Bacteria > Actinomycetota > Acidimicrobiia > Acidimicrobiales > Palsa-688 > JALYXV01. The sequence continues at coordinate 487 of JALYXV010000326.1, forward strand.
TCTTGGGCGGTGGCGAAGCGAGCCTCCATCCTCTCGGCCAGCGCGCTCATCAGGCTTCTTCTGCTCTCGCCTCGATGTCGTCGAAGAATGCCTCGATGGCCTGGCGGGCCTCCCGCCCGCCGTCGGAACTCTGCCACCCCTTCCGCATCACCCCGACCAGTCGGTAGCAGGCGTCGACCGGCGCCAGGTAGCACTTCGGATAGTCGTCCGCCTGGGCCCACCGAACGATGACCGCCTCGAGGTCGGCGACGATGGTGCCCAGGCTGGGATTGGCCGCCACCACCTCCTCCCAGACCTCCAGGGACAGCAGGGACTCCCTTGCCCCGGCCCGGCCGGGATAAAAAGCGGCCAGCCCGTTGCGTTCCGAGCTCAGCAGGAAGAAGCCCATCCCCCCAGGTATCTCCAGGGCCTCCCAAAGCGCCTCCGACAGCTCGAAGTCGGGAAAGGTCAGGTAGCGCTCGGGGACGGCTCGGAATTGCCGGCCGCCCGACCCGTCCGAGGTGAAGAGCAGGTAGCACGGGCGGCACGAACAGGTCATGGTGCGTGCCTTCATGGCGATCAGGTGGCTGTGGGCATCGGGGATGGGATCCCCGCACAGCTCGCACCACTGGCCCGGGTCCGGCGACGGGGCCGTGCTCGGATCCTGGTCACCTTCGGCGTCCCCGCCTGGATCGCTGATCTGCTCGAAGTGGGCCAAGCGGTCCAACAGTACCCCGGGCCCGGGGTCGGGGTGGTCCTCAGTCCGGGACGGTGCAGGCGATGCGCAGCAGTCCCTGATCTCGGGTGATGAGCACGCTGTGGACGTGAAAGCCATCCGAGGCGACCGTTACCCCGGGCAGGGCGGTAGAACCGGTCACGCCGCTGGCCACGAAGATGCCGTCGTCCGACTCGCACAGCGCGTCGAGCGGGTAGACCCGGCCCAACTCGCCCGCGTCTTCGACCATCTGGCGCTCCTCGTCGCTCTGGGGCGCGGGCTTGCCCTGCATGTCGCCCCCCATCAACCGGACGGCGCACGCCGTGATCACGCCCTCGGGCGCGCCACCGATCCCCGCCGACATGTCGATGCCCCCATCAGGGACCAGCGCCGCCAGGCCCGCCATCACGTCGCCGTCGGGTATCTCGACCACGCCCGCCCCGGTCGCTCGAATGCGGTTGATGAGGTCGACGTGGCGCGGCTTCACCAGCACGGCCACGGTAAGGCTGGACACTTTCACGCCCTTGGCCGCGGCCACCGTCGTCAGGTTTTCCTCGATCGGCGCCTCGATGTCGATCGCGCCGTGGGCGGCGGGCCCGACCACCAACTTGTCCATGTAGAAGCCCACGATGGGGGCGAACGTGTGCCGGGGCGCGGCGGCCAGCACGGTGATGGCTCCGGGCCATCCCCGGGCGCACAGGTTGGTCCCCTCCAGCGGGTCCACCGCCAGGTCGAAATCGGGCCCGTAGCCCCCGCCGATCTCCTCGCCCGCATAGAGCATGGGGGCGTTGTCCTTCTCCCCCTCACCGATCACCACCACGCCGTGACCGGGCACGGTCGACAGATGGGCCCGCATGGCCTCCACCGCGGCGTGGTCGGCCGCGTTCTTGTCGCCCCGGCCGATCCAGGCGTGACAGCGAGCGGCGGCGACGGTCGCCGCGTCCAGCAGGGGCAGGGCCAACGAGGCCATGCGGTCGGGCCAGGGCGCGTCGGACTGATCGAGCATCAACTCAACCTAGAGGCAACCCGGGGGGAAAGCCTCCCCCGCGATGGTGACACCGGGGTGGAGGGGTTGCCCCGGCCCCCGCTGGGCATGGCCAGCGACCCCGGCGATTGGTGGTTCAATCGACACATGCGCATTGCCGTCATCGCACCTCCGTGGGCACCCATACCCCCCGCTTTGTACGGCGGGATCGAGCTCATCGTCGACGAGCTGGCCCGCGGGTTCCAGACTGCCGGTCACGAGGTCATCCTCTTCGCCACCGGGGACTCCACCTCGTCGGTTCCCACCAAGTGGGTGCTCGAGAAGGCCGAGGGCTACCGCATCGGGGTGTCGGTCCCGGAGTTGCGCCACATCATGCACGCCTACGACGCGGTCCAGGACTACGACATCGTCCACGATCACACCGTGCTCGGTCCGATCTACGCCGAGAAGTTCCCGGACCTGAAGGTCGTTACCACCATCCATGGGCCCTTCAACGAGGAGTTGACCGATATCTACCGGCGGGTGGCCGACCGGGTGCCCATCATCGCCATCTCCCATGCCCAGCGCCAGCACGTTCCCGAGGTGCCGATCCGCCGGGTCATCCATCATGGGATCGACCCGGAAGCCTTTCCCGTAGGCCAGGGGGACGGTGGGTACTTCCTGTTCCTCGGCCGCATGGCGCCCGAGAAGGGAGCCCACCGGGCGGTCGAGGCGGCCTGGAAAGCGGGGGTCCCGCTCATGCTGGCGGCCAAGATGCGCGAACCCTGGGAGTTCGAGTACTTCGAGATCTACGTCAAGCCGTACCTGAACAAGGACTTGCAGTACCTGGGCGAGGTGCCCCACGAGGAGAAGGTGCGCCTGCTGGCCGGCGCCCGGGCCCTGCTGAATCCCATTCGCTGGGCCGAGCCGTTCGGTTTGGTCATGGTCGAGGCGCTGGCCTGCGGCACCCCGGTGATCACCTTCCCCGAGGGCGCCGCCCCGGAGATCATCGAGGACGGCAAGACCGGGTTCCTGTGCCGCGATGTGGCCGAGATGGCCGAGCGGATCGGGCAGGTGGACCAACTCGAACGAACGGCCTGCCGGGCCGTGGTGGACCAGTACTTCTGCACCAGCCGGATGGTGGCCGAACACCTGGACCTGTTCGAGGAGTTGATCAGCTGAACCTGAGGTGCGGGGGTGGGAGGCGGAGGTACGGTGGGGGCGTGGACGACGACGAGCCGCGCACGGTCGATGTCGATGGCATGGAGCTCCATCTCGACCCTGCGCCCGACGCCAACGGCGAGATCCACACCGGCCTTCCGCCCCGGCTGGAGTCATGGCGCCGGCGGAGCGTGGCCGGCGCCATCCTCACCGGGATCGGACTCGGGCTGAAGGAGGTCCTCGAGCCCAAGCGCGACGAGCCGGCCGTCATGATCGAAACATCGGGAACTCCTCCGAGTGAGCTGCCGGTGGAAGCCGAGCTCAGCGGGATCCTTCCCGCCGACAACGTGGTGAAGATCCGCCCGTGGTTACTTGCCCCTGGCGTGGCGCCGGCCGTGGCCGCCGGCACGCCGGCCGTGGGTGAGGTGGCTGTGGGTGAGGCGCCCGTGGGTGAGGCGCCCGTGGGTGAGGCGCCCGTGGGTGAGGCGGTCGGCACGCCGGCCGTGGTTGTGGCCGCCGCAGCTGAGGCGGATGCCGGGCCCCGCCCGGACGACGCACAGTGAGCGAGTCGGACGGGGGATCTTCCGACTCGGGCGATGCCACGCCTGCGCCCCCAGCCAAGCCAACCAAGATGCTGCGCTGGGAGCAGCAGATCGGATACGTACTGGCCGGTGTGGCCGCAGCAGGATCGGTCGCGATTGCCGTCAACGGACAACGCATCCTGCTTTTTGCCGCCATGGGCCTGGCGGCCACGGTGCTCCTGACCCTGGCGGTCAGGCACGGCCAGCGCATCATCGCCGCTGTTGCCGCCCTCCTCGCCGGCCTGGCGTTCTTCTACAGCGCTCCGCTCCAGCTGGCCTTTCTGTTCTTCAGCGCGTACCTGATGATGCGCACCCAGAGCGCCCAGGGCAAGATCCGCCGGTCGCAGCCGCCCATGACGGCGGCCGAGCGGCGGGCCGCGGCCCAAGCCCGGGCGGCCGCTCGATCCCGGCGTCGCCACGGAAGCGCCGAAGAAGCGACGACCACGGCGAAGACCCCGCCTCCCAACCGCCGCTACACCCCACCCAAGGCCAAGCAAACCCGTCGCCGTTGAGCCGCCGCCGCACCCTTTGCCGCCGGCTGCTGGGGCCCCACCCCTGCTGCTGCTTACCCGCCCGCCCCTCGGGGCCACGGGTCGTTCTGTGCAAGTTGCCACGTTGTACGTGCACTCATTGCACCAAACGGGACCGCGGGGCGGGCTACCCGGGAACAAGGGCCGAGCGGAGAAATGACAGCAGCTCGCGTCGGCGTCGCACCAGCGACCGGGCCGTGGGCTCGTAACCGAGGGCCCGCAGTACCTCCACCTCGGTGGCCACGCCGATGACGGTGGAGTAGGCGGCCAGCAGCAGCAGCTTCGGGTCGTGGCGCCGCATGGAGCCCGCCTCCATCTCCACCTCGAGGAACAACGCGGCCCGGCCGATCAGGGGCCCGAGCGCCGCCGTCAGCCGGGTGGCCGCGGGCGGCCCCAGCCGGCTCACCTCCCGCAGCAGCCCCAGCAGCTCAGGGCGCCGGGCGGCCAGGCGGAAGACGGAGCGGACGATGGCCTCGACCCGGGCCCACCCGTTGCCCGCCCCGTCCAGGGCTTCTTCCAGCACCGCCGACAACTCGGCCGCGGCCCGGTCGATGGCCGCATCGAGGAGCGCTTCCTTGGACGGGCAGTAGTACAGGATGGTCTGTTTCCGGACACCCAGCTCACTGGCCAGGGCGTCCAGGCTGGTGGCGTCGTAGCCTCGCGACCCGAACGCCACGACCGCGGCATCGACCACACGGTCTCGGGTGCTGGCGCTGGTCATCTACCAAATGGTAGATACTAAAGAATGATCCGTGAAGCCCTGGCCGGCCAGCGCATCGCCATCACCGGCGCCACCGGCTTCTTGGGAACGGCTCTGGTCGAACGGCTGCTGCGCCAGATTCCCGACGCCGAGTTGGCTCTTGTGGTGCGGCCCGGGCGGCGGGGCGCGGCGGACCGAATCCGGCGCGAGATCCTGCGCAACGACTGCTTCGACCGGCTGCGGCGGGACCTGGGGCCGAGGTTCGACGGCGAGGTAGCCCGCCGCGTCATCCCGGTGGCGGGCGACGTCAGCGCCGACGGTCTGGCCCTGGACGAGGAGGGCCAGGAGGTCCTGGCCGGCTGCCCGATCGTGATCCACGCCGCCGCTTCGGTCAGTTTCGATTCACCCCTCGACCGGGCGGTCGAGATCAACCTGCTGGGGCCGAGCCGGGTGGCGGCCACCATGATGGCGACGCGCGGGACCCACGGCGTCGACTCGCCCCCCCCGCACCTGATCACGGTCTCGACCGCCTACGTCGCCGGGTCCCGTCGGGGTGACGCCCGCGAGGCCCTCCTTCCGGACACCCCCTTCGCCACCGAGATCGAGTGGCGGCCCGAAGTGGTGGCCGCCCGCCGCGTGCGGGCCGACGCCGACGCTGAGAGCCGGCAGCCCACCCGGTTGGCCCAGTTCACCAAGGCGGCCCGGGCCGAGTTGGGTGCGGCCGGCACGCCGGTGCTGGCGGCCAAGGCGGAGAAGCTGCGGCAAGAGTGGGTGAAGGAATGCCTCATCACCGCGGGCAAGGCGCGCGCCCGGGCCCTGGGCTGGCCCGACGCCTACGCCTATACCAAAGCGCTGGGCGAGCGGGCGCTGTTGGAGTCGAGGGGCGACGTCAGGGTCACGATCGTCCGCCCGTCGATCATCGAGTCGGCGCTCGCCGAGCCGGAGCCGGGATGGATCCGCGGCTTTCGCATGGCCGAGCCGGTCATCATCAGCCTGGGACGGGGCCTGTTGAAGGAGTTCCCGGGCCTGCCCGAAGGGGTGGTCGACGTGATCCCCGTCGACCTGGTGGTGGCGGCCATCGTGGCCGTTGCGGCCAGCGGCGGCCCACCCCCCGGTGCCCCACCGGCGGTGTTCCAGGTCGCCTCAGGCGGCCGCAATCCGCTGCGGTACCGCCAGTTGGTCGAGCTGGTCCGGGACTGGTTCGGCGAACACCCCCTGGCCGACAGCAATGGCCAACCCATCGTCGTTCCAGTGTGGTCCTACCCCGGCCGGGGGCGAGTGCGGCGGCAGTTGGCCCAGGCCACCCGGATGCTCTCGGTCGCCGAGAAGGGGCTGCAGTCGCTCCCGCTCCGGGGCCGCCAGGCCGAGCTGTCGGCCCGGCTCGAGGAGAAACGGACCGAGGCGGAACGAGCGCTGGGCTACGTCGAGCTGTACGGCGCCTATACCGAGACCGAGGCGGTGTTCCAAGTCGATCGTCTGGTCTCGCTGTGGGCCACGTTGCCGGCCGCCGACCAGGCCGACTTCCTATTCGATCCCGCAGCCATTCAGTGGCGGATGTACGTGCGGGACACCCACATGCCGTCGGTGGTGGCCCACGCCCGGGTGCGGACGGCCGGACCAAGCCGGCGCCGGAGCACCCCGACGCCGACACGGGAGGAGCGAGGCCGCAAGGCGGTGCTGGCGCCCGAGCGCCACCTGGCCGTCTTCGACCTGGAGAACACCCTCATCAAGTCCAACGTGGTCGATTCCTACGCCTGGTTGGCGACCCGGCGAATTGACGACGAGGATCGCGTCCGCCTGGTTCTTCGTAGCTTGCGCGAGGCTCCCCGTCTCCTCGCCCTCGATCGCCGTGACCGGGGCGATTTTCTCCGCCATTTCTACCGCCGCTACGAGGGCGCTCCCGTGGCGCGCCTCGAGCATGACTCGTGGGAGCTCTGGAGCGACCTGCTGCTGACCAAAGCGTTCCCCTCCGGTATTCGCCGGGTCCGGGAGCACCGGCGCCTCGGCCACCGCACCCTGCTCATCACCGGCGCCCTCGATGTCGCCATCGAGCCGCTGCGACCACTCTTCGACGACGTCATGTGCGCCTCGCTTGGCGTCCGCAACGGGCGTTACACCGGCGAGTTGCTGGCCGCCCCGCCCACGGGCGAGGCCCGGGCCTTGCTCATGGCGGACTACGCCGCCGCCCGGGGACTCGACTTGGCGGAATCGGTCGCCTACGCCGACTCGGCCAGCGACCTACCCATGCTGGAGGCCGTCGGCCACCCGGTCGCGGTCAACCCGGAGACCAAACTGGCGGCCATCGCCCGTAAGCGGGGTTGGCACGTCGAGCAGTGGCGCCGGGCCGCCGGTGGCCCCCGCCCCCTCCTCCCCATCGCCCGAGTCGGGGCCAACTCGTGACGCTCAAGAGGCCGGACCGATGAAGGCACTGCTGTTCGAGCGATCGCTGCCCAAGTTCGCCGCCGCCCGCCTGGCGTCGGAGTGGCGCACCGGGGTCGGCGCCCGGGTAGGACCGCTCCGGTTCACCGATGTCGACGAACCCGACCTGCCCGGGCCGGGATGGCAGCGAGTCCGTCCCCTGCTGTCGGGCATCTGTGGCAGCGACCTGGCAACCATCGACGGGCGGGCGTCGCGGTATTTCGAGCCCCTGGTCAGCTTCCCGTTCATCCCCGGCCATGAAGTGGTGGGCGAACTCGACGACGGCTCCCGAGTGGTACTGGAGCCGGTGCTGAACTGCGCCGCCCGAGGGATCGATCCTCCCTGCCCGGCCTGCGCCGGGGGATGGACCAACCGGTGCCGCAACCTGGCCTTCGGGCACCTGAAACCGGGTCTGCAGACTGGATACTGTGCCCGGACCGGCGGCGGGTGGGGAGCGGCGCTAGTGGCCCACGACAGCCAATTGCACCGGGTGCCCGACGACTTCAGCAGCCACGCCGCAGTCATGGTCGAACCAGCCGCCTGCGCCCTGCACGGCGCCCTGTTCGGAGCCGGGCAAGGAACCCGGCACGATGCCGGGCGCGGAGCCGGGCAAGGAGCCGTGCATGGAGCTTCGTACGGAACGGGCGAGGGGGGCGGAGATGGCGGCCACGAGACCGCCGTCGTCATCGGGGCAGGGACGCTCGGGCTATGCACCGTCGCCGGCCTCAGCCGGCTGCGCTCTGACATCGACACCCTGCTGGTGGTGGCCAAACACCCCGAGCAACACCGGCTGGCGCAGGAACTGGGCGACTGCACCGTGGTCCCGCCGGCCGAACTGGCCCGGGCGGTGCGCCGGCGCACCGGGTCGCTGGTGCTGGACTCGGGCCAGCTCACGGGCGGGGCCAGCCTGGTCTTCGACTGCGTCGGCTCGAGCCAGTCGCTCGCCTCCGCCCTGTCGGTGGTCGAACCGGGCGGAACGGTGGTCCTGCTCGGCATGCCGGGCGAGGTGAAGGTCGACCTCACCGGCCTATGGCAGCGCGAAGTGTCGGTCACGGGCGCCTACGCCTACGGCACCGAATGGCTCCCGGGCGACGAGTCGGCCGTCCCCCGGCGGACCTTTGACCTCTCCTTCGAGTTGGTAGCCGATGCCGGTTTGGAACGGTTGGTGTCGGCGCTCTACCCCCTCAACCGCTACCGAGAGGCGATCGAGCACGCCGCTGACGCCGGCCGCCGCGGGGCCGCCAAGGTCGCCTTCGACCTCCGTGCCGGTACCGGCCCAGGGGGTCGGTCCTGGCGGAGCCGCCCCCCGGCGCGCAACCACGAATCCGCACGTACCAAGGAGATACAAGCCTGATGCCCCGCCCCGGGTTCGTCCTCGAGGTCGACCGCTCCACCCCTCCGACCCTGTCGTGGCACGGCGAGGGGTTCCGGCTGCTGCGGCTGCCGGTCGGCAGCCGGATCCTCTACCCGCCCGAGCCGGTGACCCCGCTGCCGGACCCCGACCAGGCCATCCGCGACGCGCTCCTCGATCCCCAGGGTGACATGGCGCCGCTGCCGTCGCTCTTGAAGGCGGGCATGCGCCTCACGATCGCGTTCGACGACATCTCCCTGCCGCTGCCACCCATGGAACGTCCGGACAATCGCCAGCGAGTCATCGAAGCAGTGCTCGACCTGGCGGCGGAGGCGGGCGTGGATGACGTGGTCCTCATCTGCGCCTTGGCCCTGCACCGCCGCATGACCCCCCAGGAGTTGCGCCACGCCCTGGGCGACCGGATCTACGACGCCTTTGCCCCCCACGGGCTCTTGCTCCAGCACGACGCTGAGGATCCCGCCGCGCTGGTGCACCTGGGCCATACCGAGCACGGCGAGGACGTCGAGATCAACCGCCGGGCGGCGGAGTCCGATCTCCTGGTGTACGTCAACATCAACATGGTCGCCATGGATGGCGGCCACAAGAGTGTCGCCACCGGCTTGGCGTCTTATAGGAGCCTGCGTCACCATCACAACGTCCGGACCATGCAGCACAGTCGCAGCTTCATGGACCAGACCCGCTCCGAGCTGCACTCCTCGAACTGGCGTATGGGCCGCCTGATCGCGGCCAGCGGGGTCAAGGTGTTCCAGATCGAGACCACCCTCAACACCGACACCTTCCCCCCCACCTTCGGATTCCTGCAGAAGCGGGAATGGGAGTGGGGGGCGCGGGACCGGGCCAGCTTCCTGGCGGTCAGCAAGAGCCTCGAGCGGGCCCCCGACCGCCTGGCCCGTTCGATCTTTCAGTCGATCAAGTCGCCCCACAAGATGACCAGTGTCCAGGCCGGTGAGGTCGAGGCGGTACATGCCGTCACGACCGAGAACGTGTACCGGCAGCACCTGGTCGACGTGGAGGGGCAGACCGACGTCGTCATCTTCGGCCTGCCTTACATCTGTCCGTACAACGTGAACTCGATCATGAACCCGATCCTCGTGATGTGCCTCGGTCTGGGCTACTTCTTCAACCTCTACCGGGGCAAGCCGCTCGTCCGCCCAGGTGGCGTGGTGATCATGAGCCATCCCACCCCGTGGGCGTTCCACCCGATCCACCATCCGTCGTACATCGACTTCTTCGAGGAGGTGCTGTCCGACACCACTGACCCGGTCGAGATCGAGAAGACCTACGAGGAGCGCTTCGCCACCGACGAGTGGTACCGCCACCTCTATCGCACCAGCTACGCCTACCACGGGGTGCACCCGTTCTACATGTGGTATTGGGGCGCCCATGCCTTGGACCACGTGGCCGGGGTGATCGTCGTCGGGGGTGACACCAAGGCGGTGCACCGCATGGGCTTCAAGCGGGCCTCGACCATGCGCGACGCCCTCGAGATGGCCGAGGACATCGTCGGTCGCGACCCCAGTGTCACGTACTTCCACTGCCCGCCGATGATGATGGCCGATGTCCACTAGGGCCCGGCCGGGGAAGTCGGGGCAATGAAGATCGGGTCCATGCAGATCGAGTCCATACGGATCGGGCCCAAGGCCGTGACCATGAAGGCCGTGGCCAGGAAGTCTCTGTCTGTCAGGTCGGTGCCCGGGGCCCGGGCCCTGTCCCGGGCGACGTTTCCCTGGACCGCCCCGACCTGGCCCGGGGCGGTAGAGCGCCCCCCGGCTCCGCGCACCCTCGGTGTCGACTACGAGACCGCGTGGGCTCGCACCTACGGGGCCCGCCTGGCCCGCGTGGTGATGACCGAGGGGGTGACGCGCCCCATCGCCCACCTGCTGGCCGCCCCGCGGGTGGACGGCTTGGACCGCCTCGAGCAACTTGACGAGCCCGTGATCTTCGCGGCCAACCATGCCAGCCACATCGACACCCCGCTGTTGCTCAGCGTTCTGCCCGAACGGTGGCGCCACCGGACCGTGGTGGCCGCGGGCGCCGACTATTTCTTCGACCGGCGATGGAAGGCGGCATTCTTCGCCCTCAGCATCAACGCCATCCCCATCGAGCGCCAGCGGGTCAACCGGCGTTCGGCTGACCTGGCCGCCTCGGTGCTCGACGACGGCTGGAGCCTCCTGATCTATCCGGAAGGGGGGCGGACGCCCGACGGCTGGGGCCAGACCCACCGGCCGGGCGCGGCTTGGCTGGCGGTGCGGACGAAGCGGACGGTTGTCCCGGTCTACGTGGAGGGCACGCGTCAAGTGCTGCCCCGCCATGGCAGCCGGCTGCGCCCGGCCAACACGCGGATCACGTTCGGCCGACCGCTGCGGGCCACGGTGGGAATGGATGCGCGAGACCTGGCCAGCCGCATAGAAGGGGCCCTCGAGGTGCTGGCCGACGAGCAACAGACCGATTGGTGGGCCGCCCGGCGCCGGGAGGCCAGTGGGGGCACGCCCGCGCTCACTGGTCCCGTCGCCTCGACGTGGCGCCGGTCGTGGGCGCTGACCGATCGGGCCCGGTCGGGCGACCGACGCCGGGGCAACACCGAGCCCGGCTGGCCCCGCTTCTAGTCAGGCCGCCTGTCGTCCGGACCTGGTCGTACGGCGGGCGGCCCGGGGGCTACTTCAGCAGCTTGGGCTTGAGGGCCCAGAACGCGGCCGCCGCGGCCACAAGCACTGCAGCCAGCGCGTCGATCATGTTCCCCAGTTTCACCGCCACGTGCTCCTGGGAGATTGTGAGTACGACAATGGCCCGCAGCAACCCGGCCGCGACCACAGCCGCGGCCACGATACCCGCGAGCATCCGAGCGTTCGCCGCCTCGGGCACCGGGACCAGGGATACCAAGGCCACCGCCAGGATCAGGATGGCGGCCACCGCCACGTCCGCAGGGGAGAGGAATTGTGACAGCCGGACGTTGCCCGCCGTCCCGGTAGGCAGGCCCAGGGCGATGAGGAGGTTGGCGATGAACAGCACGACCACACCGGCACTGATCGCTCCGCTGGCGATCAACTGCGGCGGCGTCGCCGTCAGCTCGGCCATGAGGTTTCGTCGGGGCGGGGCCGGAGCCGCCGGAGCCGCCGCCCAACTCGGGGCCGATTGGTTGCCCGAAGGCCCATAGCCGGGCGCGGGCTGCCACCCGCCGGCCGTACCCGCGGGGGGCACCGAGCCGGGCGGTGGCCCCACTGAGGGCGGCCATCCCGGCGTCGCTGATCCCGGCACCGATCCCGGCGCCGATCCCGGCGGCGCAGGGGGCGGCGGCCACCCTACGGGCGGGAC
>JALYXV010000337.1 GCA_030947025.1 Actinomycetota bacterium
CCACCCGTCCGGCCGCGGTCCACCACAGCGCCGACGCCACCACGGCGGCCAGCACCACCCCGACGATCATCGCCCACGAGGGCGGGCGCCGGGGAGCCGAGGTGCCCGTCGCCTCGCTCACGGCTGAGGTTCTACGCCAACACGTCCTTGGTGGTAAAGCGGGCCCAGGCGGCGGCCCCGAACACGGCGATGTACGCCACCTGCAACGCCAGGTCGTGGCTGATCGCAGTCCAGTGGACCGGGTCCCGCAACAGGTCGGCGAAGGCGAACCAGCCATGGGTGAACAACCAGGGGTGGATGCCCCGGACCTGGGGCACGCCTTCCAGCACCGCGCTCAGCACGGCCAGGCCCACGGTGGCAGCCATGGCGCCCACGGGCACATCGGTGAGGGTCGAGATGAAGAGCCCGATGGCGGCCATCCCAAACAGCGACGCCCCGACGATGAGAGCAGCCAGCAGGGTGCGGCCCACACCTTGGGGAAGCGAAAGGGTTGTGGCCGACAGGGTGGTGACACGACCAAGGGGGAAAAGGATGGCCCCCGCGATCAGCCCGCCCGCTGCCACCGCCAGCGCCGCGGCCAGGCAGTAGGCCCCGGTGGTGGCGGCTTTGATCAACAACAGCCGAGACCTTCCGGCTGGGCGGACCAAGAGATAGCGCAGCGTTCCCAGGCTGGCTTCGCCCGAGATGCTGTCGCCCGCCACGACCGCCACGGTGAGGGGCAGGAAGAACGGCACCGTGACCGTGAGCCCGGCCAGGGCAGCGAACATCCCGTTGTGCGTCACCTGGTCGAGGAACGTCGGACCCTCCCCCGTCGACGGTCCCCCCGACAGGTAGACGAGGACAGCCAGCAGGGCGGGAATAGCTGCCAGCACCAGCAGCAGGGCCTTGACCCGGCGCCGGCGGAACTGGGTGGCCAGTTCAGCGCGCCACATCGAAGCCCTCCCCGGTCAGGGCGACGAAGGTGTCCTCCAGGGTGGGCCGGATGGTGGTCAGGCTGCGCACCCCGACACCCGCTTCGACCAGCGCCCGGCAGCAGTCCTCGGGTTGCTGGCCGTCGAGGCGCGCCGAGATCGCGTCGCCTTCCACTATCAGGTCGGTCAAGCCCATGCGCTCGAGCACGGTTGCCGCCGCCTGCACCTGTACCGTCTCGATCGACAGCCGCCGAACGCCGGTCGATTGCAACTCGGCGATCGTGGACTGGGCCAATATTTTCCCCAACGACATGACCGCGACGTGGGTGCACACCTGCTCCACTTCGGGCAGGAGGTGGCTGGAGAGAAAGACGGTCGTGCCGTCCCGGGCCAGCTCCTGGATCAGGTGGCGGATCTCGCGCGTGCCCTGCGGGTCCATGCCGTTGGTCGGCTCGTCCAGGACCAGCAGCTCCCGGGGCCGCAGGAGGGCGGAGGCCAGGCCCAGCCGCTGGCGCATCCCGAGCGAGTAGGCCTTGTACTTCCTGGTCGCGGCGGCGCTGAGCCCCACCCGGGCCAGGGCCTCGTCGATGCGCGCCCGGCGGGTCGCCCGTTCGCCGTCGGGACCGGAGGCGTCGAAGCGGGCCAGGTTCTGGGCCCCGCTGAGCCAGGGGTAGAACGCCGGGCCCTCGATCAGGGCGCCGACCTTGGGCAGTATCTCGCCTGACGCCTGAGGCATCGGGCGTCCGAACAGGCGCGTCGACCCGGCGGTCGGGTTGAGCAGGCCGAGGAGCACGCGGATGGTCGTCGTCTTGCCCGACCCGTTGGGGCCGAGGAATCCGAAGACCGACCCGACGGGAACCTGAAGGTCAATGCCGTCGACGGCCGCGACCTTCCCGAAATGCTTGTGCAGCCCGGTGGTTTCGATCGCGGGGGCGCTGGCCCCGGCGGGGCCGTCCAATGCGGTCAGTGGGCCGCCGCGACCGCCGCTTCCAGAGCGGAAGCGTTGACCGCGCCGACCGCGACCCGGCCGTCGTCGAGCACCAGGACGTTGACCAGGGAGGTCCCCAGGAGCTTGCCGTGGCCGAACGGGCCCGACACCGACGAGGCGGCGTTGAGGTACTCGGTCAGCTGCTTGGGGATCTGGACCGGGCCGAAGATCGCCACCGAGGTCCAGTCCTGGCCGACCGTGACGGAGTGGTTGGTGCCGGTCGCATTGTTCGGCCCGGCCGGCTTCGTCGGGTCGGTCGCAGGGTGGGACCCGCCCAGGGTCTTGTTGGTGACCGTGGAGCCGGGCGGCGCCTTGAAGGCGAAGTTGGATGCCGCCGGGGTCGCGTACTTGATGGAGCTGAAGCCCAGCGTGATGGCAGCAGACTTTTGGCCCTTGGCGAAGATCTGTACATCAAGGGGCAGGCTGGTGACGCTGTCGACCGCGATCACCACGTGGTCGATCGTCGAAGCCGTGGCCCGGGGGGCGAGGATCAGCTGGTACGCCTTCTGGCCCGCCACCCGGATGGGGGCGCCGACCGACACCGACGTGGACGGGGTGACCTGGGCCAGCAGGTCGTTGGCCAGCTGTTGCGGCGTCTTGACGGGCTCGGCCGGGCTGCTGGCAGCCTCCGGGGTGCCGGTGTCGGCCCGGGCGGCCAACGTGTAATGGGTCACCTTCTTGCTGGTGCTGTCCCACATCCAGACGTCGTGGCCGTTGTGGACCACGTCGGTCTCGGCCATGTCCTGGAGGAGGGCGATGCGCGCCTTGTCCGGACCGGCGAACCAGACGAGCGCCTGGTGGGACCCCGACAGGAGGGAGGTCGGGCTGAAGGCGGGCCGGCCGTGACCGCCGCCCGTGGCCGCGTCACTCAGGGCGCCCAGGTTGGGGATGCCCAGGTTGGGGCGCAGGTTGATCGTGCCCGAGAGGTCGCCCACCTTGGCCTGCTGCGCCTTGACCAGCAGCTGCTGAGGGGAGATCGGCGGGAGCGTGGGGGACGCAGCGGCCGAAAGGCCGGGGATGGCGACGATGAGAGCGATAGCGGCGGCGGCGGCAAAGGGTGCGGACCACCGCAACCTGCGAGTACGGGCGGACGGTGCCATAGACCCCTAGCGTACGACCGCCAGCTTAAGACCGGGCTGAGAACCACCTGAGAACTCCGACGGGGCGCCCGTTGGCTCCGCCCTGTGCCCGTTCCCCATTCCGCGCCAGTACAAGGGGTCCCACGCCCCACAAACTGCCAAAGTTGCCAGGGCGCCTGCCGGCGTGCGTCGCCCTTACGGGTGACGCGAACCGCGGTGGGTCACCTGGAGAACCTGTCCGGTGGGCCATTCCGCCCGGGCCGCGGCATGGTGGGCTCGGATCTGCTCGACGGTCGGGCGATGGACGATGACGCCCTCTTTGACGACCGGCACCTGCAGGGGCCGGGCCGGGCCGGGCGGGGCGACCGCGTCGGTGGCCACCTCCTCGCCCACGGCCCAGTCGCCGTCCAGGAGCCGCCAGGCCCATTTCCGACCGGCCACGCCGGCCTTCCCTGGTGACTGTTTGGCCACCGGCCGCATCGGGTCATCGGGGCCCGCGCCCACGTCGCCCACCGCCACCAGCTTGTAGACGAATCCTGCCGTGGGTTGCCCCCCGCCCATCACCACGGCGGTGCCGACGCCGTAGCCGTCGACGGGCGCTCGGGCCAGAACCTCGAGCGACTTCTCGTCGAGGTCGCCGGTGACGATGACACGCGTCCCGGTGGCGCCCAACTGGTCAAGCAGCGCTCGGGCCCGACGGGCCTCGTTGCCCAGGTCGCCGGAGTCGATGCGGACCGCTCCCAGGGTGGGTCCGGCGGCGGCAACGGCGGCGCGGATTCCCTCCTCGGTGTCGTAGGTGTCGACCAGCAGTGTCGTCCCCTGACCGAGGGCGGCGACCTGGGCGGCAAATGCATCCCGCTCGGTCGGGTACGCCAGGGTGAAGGCGTGGGCCGCCGTTCCCGCGGTGGGGATCCCATAGCGGCGGCCCGCCTCGAGGTTGGAGGTGCTGGCACAGCCCGCGATGTAGGCCGCCCGAGCCGCCGCCACCGCCGCCTCGGGATCGGTCCGCCGGCTGCCCATCTCGATGACCGGCCGGCCGCCGGCCGAGGCCACGATCCGCGATCCCGCGCTCGCCACCGCGGAGTCATGGTTGACCGTCGACAGGACGAGCGTCTCCAGGAGCACCGCCTGGCCGAACGTGCCGTTCACGGTCAGCACGGGCGAGCCGCCGCCATAAAGCTCGCCTTCGGCGTACCCGTCGATGTCCCCCGAGAAGCGATACCCGGCCAGCCAGTCGAGCGTGGCCGCGCGGACGATTCCCCGGCCGGCCAGCCAGTCGAGTTCGGCCGGCCCGAACCGGAATCGCTCGAGGGCGTCGACCAACCGGCCCAGGCCGCAGAAGACTCCGTAGCCCGCGCCCGCGGGCAGATGGCGGGTGAAGACCTCGAACGTGGCCCGGCGGTCCGCCGTGTGGTCCCGCAAGGCGGCGTCGAGCATGGTCAGCTCGTAGTGGTCGGTGTGCAGCGCGGTGGACGGCGAGATCATCGGGCTGGGCGCCGGTTTCGTGTCCCGCCCCGGGACCACAGGGCCACACGGGGGGGCCGAGCCCCGTGCCGCTTCGATCCCGAGGCCTGCGCGGGCGCGGCCAGCAGCCGCTCGGCTCGCAGGGCCTCGCTCTCCTCGTCATCGAGCCGAGTCAGGGGTCCCATCACCAGGCCGAGGAGTCGGTCGGCCAAGGTCGGGTTGCGGGCCAGGACAGGACCATGCATGTAGGTGGCCCAGACGCGGCCGTTGATGGCACCGTCGGCCAGAACCGATGGCGCCTCGATGGGGTCGCCCGGGCTGCCGTTGCCCACCCCGCTGCGCACGCGACCGAGAGGTTGTGCTCCGGGGCTCAAGATGGTGACGCCCCCGTGGTTCTCGTAGCCGGTCATGGCGGGAAGTCCGGTTTCGGCCCCAGGCTCGACCACCAGGTCACCCACGGAGCGGGGACCCCGGCCCCGAACGGTCACACAGTCGAGTAGTCCCAGCCCGGGTTGTTCGACACCGTCCGGGCCGACAAACGTCCGGCCCAGGATCTGCAGTCCGGCGCACACCGCCAGCACCGCGGCACCCCGGTCGACGGCGCGGTGAAGCGATCGCTGGCGGTTGAGCTCCCGGGCGGCCAGCGACTGTGGCTGGTCCTCGCCGCCCCCGATGACGTACAGGTCGCAGGAGTCGGGAACGGCGCCGCCCGCGTTGATTTCCACGATCTCGGCCGGCTGCCCCCGCCACCGGAGCCGCTGCGCCAGGATCACCGCGTTGCCCGAGTCACCGTAGGTTCCGAGCAGGTCGGGGAACACCAGCGCCACCCGGACCGCGGAAGGGCCGGACGGCCCGGCTTCCCCTACCGCTTCGGATGTGCCCGGGTCAGGCGCCACGGGCACGCCGGCGGTTGATCGCCTGGAAGGACGTGTAGTTGGCGACCACGTCGACCCTGTTTGCCCCTGCCTCCCGGATGGCCTGAAGCATGTCGGGCTGGCGGCGATGGTCGACATCGGCATAACGCAGGCGAACCGCGAGGTCAGCGCTGCGTTCGCCCGTTGCCAGGACGAGCCGGCCCTGAAGGCGCTCGAACGGCACGTCCCAGAGCCACGACGGGTCCTTTCCGTCGGCAATCTGGGCGTTGATGGCCACGACGACCGGTGTCGGGGCCGGGGAGAGCAGGTCGAACACTTCGAGCCACCCGGCCGGGTTCTTGGCCAGCAGCAGCCGGGCGGAAACATCGCCCACCTCGATGGTCCCGTACCGCCCCGCCACCTCGGTCGTGGCCGTCATGGCGGCCAAGGCGTCGTGGCGGTCGACCCCTAGCCGGGCTGCGGCCGACGTGGCCATGGCCGCGTTCGCCTGGTTGCACCGTCCGGGCAGCTGCAAGCGGACCGGGATGCGAGTGCCGTCGGCGAACAGCACGTCATCGCCGTCGAGCCAGACATCGAGGGCGGGGCGACGGAGGTGGCAGTCTTGGCACGCCCAAGGCTCACCGATGTCGTCGGGGAACTGGATCCGACCGGCGCAGTTGGGGCACCCGGCCGCGTCGGCGGTCCACCGCTGGCCCGCCCCCACCCAGGTGACCGATTCCGCCTCCTCGGCCGCCCAGGCGACCAGGGGGTCGTCGGCGTTGGCCACCACATGAACAGCGGCACCGAGCGCCGACCGCCCGGCGATCATGGCGCGCCAGGAAGCGGACAGCCGCCGGACCTCGTTGTTGCGATCCAGTTGGTCACGACTGAGGTTGAGGAGCAGCACCACCTCGGGGTCGCTCGTGTCCACCACCTGCCCGAGCCACGCTTCGTCAACTTCGAGGGCGGCGTGCCGGGCGTCCGGTGGCGCAGCTGCCAGGGCGGCCGTGAGGCCGGGCGGGAGGTTGGCCCCGAGGGCGTTGGACACGACCGGGCCCAGCCGCGAGAGGGCGGCACTGAGGAGGCTGGTGGTAGTCGTCTTCCCATTGGTGCCGCTGACCAGGGCGATGCGCCGGCCGCGAGACAGGCGCGACAGCGCGGCCGGGTCGATGGCCAGGATGGCCCGCCCCCCGATCACCGAGCCGGTCCCTTGACCCAGCCGGCGCGACAACGCGCCGACCGCACCCCCGACTCGGGCGGCCAGCCGGGTCCGCGGCGGAAGGCGTTGCAGACCGGCTGGGTTTTCCAGGCTGTTGACCACGGTGACGTAAGACAAATTAGCCCAAGCCCCAACTGGGCCACCGAGGCTGGCAAGCTGGGGCCAGACGAGGAGGCGGCCATCGACGGGGAGCAGGCACAACAGACCGCGGGGCGGGCGACCAGCAACGCCGCCCCGGTCGGCACCGAGCCCGCGTCCCAGGACCCGCCCGACGCGTCCAAGGTCGACGCGTTTCACGATGCCGCGACCGTGCCGGAGCATCGTGACGGCGACGCGGCAGGGATCCCGGCAGCAGCAACCGCTGCGGTAGGAGGCGCCCCCGCCGGCCAGGTGGCACGTGAAGAGGTCCCCTGGCTCGTCATCTGGACCGCGATCGGCGTGGTCCTGGCGGCGGCCGCCGCCATCGAGCTGATCGTCGCCCTCCAGCGGGTCATCGAACTGGTCGTCATTGCCAGCTTCCTCGCCGTCGTCCTGAGTCCGGCCGTCAGCGTCCTCGTCCGGCTCAAGCTCCGCCGGGGACTGGCCACCGCCATCGTCTTTTTCGCCGGGATGGCGGCGTTTGGCGGCTTGGCGTACCTGTTCATCCACCCGCTGTACCAGGAGGCGGTGCGGTTTGCCAACGACCTACCGGCAACCCTGGCCCGGGTGGAGGCGGGCAAGGGCCGGATCGGAAACATCATCGCCCACTACCACCTGCAGAAGGACGCGGCGACCTACATCCCCAAGATTCGCAATTACCTGAGCCACCTGGGTGGCCCCGCCCTGAGCGTGGCCCGCACCGTCCTGTCGGGTCTCGGGGGGCTGATCATCATGTCGATCATCACGTTCCTCCTCTTGCTGGAGGGACCCTCGCTGGTCAAGGGGACGCTGCGGGTCCTGCCGCCCGTACAAAGCCGGCGGGTCCGGCGCATCCTCGACGACGTGGCCAAGTCGGTGACCGGTTACGTCATCGGCAATTTCGCCACCTCCGTTATCGCGGGCGTGGTGTGCTGCGTGGCGTTGATCGCCCTCAGGGTGCCCTTTGCCATCGTGTTCGGGGTTTGGGTCGCCCTGGTGGATCTCCTGCCGCTGGTCGGGGGGTTGCTGGCCGGCGTGCCGACGGTCGCCTTCGCGTTCCTCTACTCCCCCGCCGCAGGCATCATCACCCTGATCGTGTTCCTGGTCTACCAGCAGGTGGAGAACCACGTCCTCAACCCGTTGATCATGAGCCGCACCGTCAAGCTGAACCCCCTCTGGGTACTGCTGTCAGTCCTGGCCGGGGCGGAGCTGGCCGGCTTCGTGGGCGCCCTGCTCGCCATCCCAGCCGCGGGGACCATCCATGTCATCGCCCGCGACATCTGGGACGAGCGTCGAGGCCGACTGAAGTCCACGCCGACGGTGGGGCCGGACGAGACGCCGATCCACTGATGGGACCGATCCACTGATGGGACTTAGCGACGGATGGGATCCCGTCCAGTACGACCGGTTCCAAGCTGAACGGCGCCAGCCTTTCTACGACCTTCTGTCGCTCGTGCAGCCGGTCCCGGGGTGCCGGGCCATCGACCTGGGCTGCGGTACCGGGGAGCTGACGGTCCTGGTCCACCACCACTTGCAGGCGGGCGAGACGATCGGCATCGATCGGTCGGCGGCCATGCTGGCCGACAGCGATCGCTGGGCGGTCGACGGTGTGCGGTTCCGCCAGCAGGACGTGGCCAGCTTCCCCAATCCTGACGGCTCGGACGGGCGATTCGACGTGGTTGTCGCCAACGCCTCCCTGCAATGGGTCAACGACCACCTCAAGGTGCTGGAAGGCATGGCCGGGACCTTGCGAGGTCAAGGTCAGCTGGCCTTCCAAGTCCCCGCTAATGCCGATCATCCGTCTCACACCGTGGCCGAGGAGGTGGCAGCCGAACCACCCTTTGCCGGTGCCCTGGCCGGCGGCGGTGATCCCCGCCTGCCATCGGTGCACCCACCCGAGGAGTACGCCCTCGCCTTGCACCGTCTGGGCTTCGTCGAGCAGCACGTTCGCCTCCAGGTGTACGGCCATCTGCTGGCGTCGACCAGCGATGTGGTCGAGTGGGTCAAGGGCACGCTGCTGACCCCCTACCGGGAACAGCTCGACCCATCCACCTACGAACTGTTCGTCGACCGCTACCGCGACCGGCTGCTGGAGGTAATCGGCGATGACCGCCCGTACTTCTATCCGTTCAAGCGAATCCTGTGCTGGGCTCGGCGGCTATGAGCCAGCCAGGAGGGCCGCAGCTCCGCAGCCCCGGTGCGGCCTGCAGCCGCAGTGCGGCCCGCAGCCGCTTCCTTCTCCCGGTCTCGTCAAGAAATGTTGGGCAGCTCCACCCGTCTGTGCAGTTCCCGGTTGCGGTACCAGGGGCGCAGGACCAGCCGGGCCGGCGCCAGGTGGCCGTAGATCAGCACCCCTCGTCCCGGCGGGATGCGGCGCAGCTCATCGGCCGGGGCGAGGCGGCGGTAGGAAATGGATGACGAGGTGGAGCGCCGCCCGTCCCGTCGGTCGGCGGTGACCGTTTGTTCCCGGACTGCCTGCTCGCCCGCCAGGCCGGAAATGGTGTCGAGGGTGCCCACGTCGGCGATGCCTGACAAGGCCACCTTGGCCCGGTGGTTGTTGGCGATGGACCGGGCCCGGTCGGGACCGTAGCGGGCCGACAGCTGGGCCAGATCCTGGCAGACCGTGACCAGTTGGATCCCCATTCCCGCGCCGGTCGACGCCAGTTGGTCGAGATCGTGGAGCGGCGCGATGTTGGCGGCCTCGTCGAGTACGACGAGCAACGGTGGATCGAGCGGGCCGAACCGTTCGTACCGGCTCACGGCGGCGTGGACAATGGCTCCGACCAAGGCACTGAACACACCCTGCACCCGGGCCTGCTCGTGGGCCGGGCCGCACAGGTACAAGGTGTTGCGCCCGAGGAGCAGGGCGGCGGGATCGATGTCGCCATGCTCGGCCGACTCGGCCACGACCGGGTCCTCGTACGGGGCGAGGACGGTCTCCAAGGTGGTGTAGATGGAACTGCGGATGCGCTCGTCCCGGCTGAGTCCCGCCACCAGAGCGTGCACCGCGTCGGTGTCCCCGGCCAGCTCGAGCAGCAACCGGACCTCCTCGGTCTCTTGGAGGTTGGTCCAGCGGACAACCTCCCCGATGGGGCGTCCACCCCGATGGGCGGCCAACAGGAGCGGAGCCAGCAGCTTGGCCGACGCGGCGTACCAGAAGGCCCCGTCGCTCAGGCCGGCATGCGAGGGAGTGGCGCCCACGAGCGCCTGGGCCACGCGTTGGGCCCCGCTCCAGGTGGACGCCTCTGTCACCGGCGACCACTGCGACCGGCTGCCCGCCCGTCGGGTGCCGGTGGGATCGAACACCCAGATCCGGCCGAGGGTGGCTCGGTAGGCGGCGGTATGGGCAACCAGGTCGTCCTTTACCGAGGTGGCGACCACCGGGCCGTCCCATTCGAGCAACGCGGGGATCGCCAGCGCGGTGGTCTTGCCCGATTGCGTCGGGCCCAGAACCAGCACCGAGTGCCGAGCCTCGGTCGCGACCAGGCTCCGCCCCACCCGACCGAGGACAAGGCGGCCGCCTCCCGAGCGCCGGACTCGAAGGGCCCCGACATCGCGTCGCCCGGCCCAGTGAGC